>NZ_WWJT01000169.1 GCF_009865385.1 Streptomyces sp. SID486
TAGCCCCGCCGCGCCCGCACCGGGCCAGGGCCCTCGCGGTCCTGGACGCCACCGCGCCGGCGGCTCCTCCCGCGGTGCCGGGCGCTACCGCGCCGGCGGTTCCTCCTGCGGTTCCTGTGCGGGAGGCGCCGGCGGGGTCGGCCGGAGCTTCAGCCAGGCCAGGAAGAAGATGCCCAGGAGCAGCATGCCGATCCCGGTCCAGAGGTTGATGTTGACGCCCTCGGCCTTGTCGATCGCGGCCTGGGAGTCGGTGATGCCGGTGATGGTGACGATGACACCGTAGAGGACGAACAGGCCGCCGATGATGCGGCGCAGGTCGAAGATGCGGGCCGCGGTCGCCGACCGGGTCTCCAGCTCGGTGACCTCCCGCTGGAGGTCCTGCTCGGTGTAGTGCGGCCTGCGGGGCTGTTCGGGGTGCTCGGTCATGGGTTCCTCGATCCTCCCGGGTCAGAACGAGAACGGGATGTAGCAGGCGGCGGCGAGGACGACCGCGCCCCAGCCCAGCAGGGCGGGCTTGCGGTACCACGCGTCGTCGCCGGCGGCGGGCGCTTCGGTCATGCCGGGGGACCGGGTGCCGTAGACCAGGCCCTGCAGTTCCTCCGCCGGCTTCGCCTCGGTGAAGAAGGACACCAGGACCATCACCACGGCGCCGGCGACGAAGCCCGCGATCGCGGAGACGAAGTTGGCGCCCTGGTCGGTGGGGATGGAGATGACGCCCTTCTTGTAGAGGACGAAGTAGTTGACCATGGCTGTGACGGTGCCGGCGAGCAGGCCCCAGAAGCCGGACTTGGCGGACGCGCGCTTCCAGAACATACCGACGATGAACACCACGAACATCGGCACGTTGAAGAAGGAGAACAGCGTCTGGAGGTAGCTCATGATGTTCGAGAACGACGAGGCCAGGAACGCCGTGCCGACGGAGCAGCAGACCCCGATCGCGGTGATCAGGCGGCCGAAGCGGACGTAGTACGCGTCCTCACGGCCGCGGACCACGTACTTGGCCCAGATGTCGTTGGTGAACACGGTGTTGAAGGACGACACGTTCGCCGCCATGCCCGCCATGAAGGCCGCCAGCAGGCCGGTCACCGCGATGCCGAGCACGCCGTTGGGCAGCAGCTCCTGCATCAGGTAGGGGATGGCGTCGTTGTACTGCAGGCCCGAGCCGGCCGTGCCGATCTTCGGCACGAGCGCGGCGGCGACCAGGCCCGGGATCATCACCAGGAAGACGATGAAGATCTTCGGGTAGGCGGCGATCAGCGGGGTGCGCTGTCCGGCGGAGAGGTTCTTCGCGGACAGGGCGCGCTGCACCTCGGCGAAGTTGGTGGTCCAGTAGCCGAAGGAGAGCACGAAGCCGAGGCCGAGGACGATGGTGAGCCAGTTGGCGCCCAGCGGGTTGGCATGGCCGATCCCGGTACCGCCCCAGGCGGTGGTGAAGTCGCCGCCGTGGGTCGCGGTGAGCTTGTCGGTCAGGCCGCCCCAGCCGCCGACCTTCTTCAGGCCGAGGATGGTGAGGGGGATCAGGGCGGCCAGGATCACGAAGAACTGGAGCACCTCGTTGTAGATCGCCGACGACAGCCCGCCCAGGGTGATGTACGCGAGCACGAAGGCGCCGGCGACGACGATGGCGACCCACTGCGGCCAGCCGAGCAGGGCCTCGACGACGATCGCGAGGGCGTAGAGGTTGACGCCCGCGATCAGGATCGCCGCGAACGCGAACAGGATCGAGCTGAGCAGGTGGGCGGCCTTGTCGAAGCGCAGCAGCAGGAACTCGGGGACCGAGCGGACCTTGCTGCCGTAGTAGAAGGGCATCATCACCAGGCCCAGGAAGACCATGGCGGGGATGGCGCCGATCCAGTACCAGTGGACGGTGTAGGCGCCGTACTGGGCGCTGTTCGCTGCCATGCCGAGGATCTCGGTGGCCGCCAGGTTCGCCGAGATGAAGGCGAGGCCGGTGATCCAGGCGGGCAGCGAGCGTCCGGACAGGAAGAAGTCGAGGCTGGTCTTCACCGAGCGGCGGGCCGCGAAGCCGATGCCGAGGACGACGACGAAGTAGATCGCCAGGATCGTGTAGTCCAGCCAGTTGGTGGGGAGCCGTAGCCCCGCCGCCAGGTCGGCGGTGGCGTGCTGGGGGGTCTGCATGAAGAACTCGCTTCGTTGCGCGAACTGATCAGAGCGGAAACCTACGCCGTCATGTTCAGTAATTGAACACTTCTGTTGGTGTTCTTTGTTTGATTGTGATGATCCTCGGTGTTGTCGAGTTGTGGTCTGTTATGTTTGATTGTGTTGAGTGATTGGGTGCGGGACGTAGAGGAGTCCGGCGTGAAGAAGACCTCGACCCGGCTGGCCGACGGTCGTGAGCTGATCTACTACGACCTCCGGGACGACGCCGTGCGCGACGCGGCCGACCGGCGCCCCCTGGAGCGCACGGTCACCACCTCCGAGATCCGCCGCGACCCGCTGCTCGGCGACAGCGTGGCCGTCGCCTCGCACCGCCAGGGCCGCACCTACCATCCGCCGGCCGACGAGTGCCCGCTGTGCCCCACGCGCGGCGACCGGCTCAGCGAGATCCCGGACACCTCGTACGACGTCGTCGTCTTCGAGAACCGGTTCCCCTCGCTCGCCGGCGACTCGGGCCGCTGCGAGGTGGTCTGCTTCACCTCCGACCACGACGCCTCCTTCGCGGACCTGACCGCCGAGCAGGCGCGCCTGGTGCTGGACGCGTGGACCGACCGCACCGCGGAGCTGTCCCACCTGCCCTCCGTCGAGCAGGTGTTCTGCTTCGAGAACCGCGGCGCCGAGATCGGCGTGACCCTGGGCCACCCGCACGGGCAGATCTACGCCTATCCCTTCACCACCCCGCGCACCGCGCGGATGCTCCGCTCGCTCGCCGCGCACCGGGAGGCGACCGGCGGGCAGAACCTGTTCGACGCCGTCCTGGAACGGGAACTGGCCGGTGAGCGGGTCGTCCTTGAGAGTGAACACTGGGCGGCCTTCGTGCCGTACGCGGCGCACTGGCCCTACGAGGTCCACCTGTACCCGAAGCGCCGCGTGCCCGACCTGCTCGCGCTCGACGAGGCGGCGCGCTCGGAGTTCCCCCAGGTCTATCTGGAACTCTTGGGGCGCTTCGACCGTATCTTCGGCGAGGGTGAGCCTCCGACGCCCTACATCGCGGCCTGGCACCAGGCCCCGTTCGGTGCGCCGGCGGAGCCCGGCGGTGCGACACGCGACGACTTCGCGCTCCACCTCGAGCTTTTCACCATCCGCCGCACTTCCGGCAAGCTGAAGTTTCTCGCGGGTTCCGAGTCCGGCATGAACGTGTTCATCAACGACGTGCCGCCGGAACGCGCGGCCGAGCGACTGCGAGAGGTAGCGAGTTCATGAAGTACCTGGTGACGGGTGGCGCGGGATACGTCGGCAGTGTCGTGGCCCAGCATCTGCTGGAGGCCGGCCACGAGGTCACGGTCCTCGACAACCTCTCCACCGGCTTCCGCGAGGGCGTGCCCGCGGGCGCCGCGTTCGTCGAGGGCGACATCCGCGACGCCGCCAAGTGGCTCGACCGCTCCTTCGACGGCGTCCTGCACTTCGCCGCCTTCTCGCAGGTCGGCGAGTCGGTGGTGAAGCCGGAGAAGTACTGGGACAACAACGTCGGCGGCACCATGGCGCTCCTCGGGGCCATGCGCGAGGCGGGCGTCCGCAAGCTGGTCTTCTCCTCCACCGCGGCCACCTACGGCGAGCCCGAGCAGGTCCCGATCCTGGAGAGCGCCCCGACGAAACCCACCAGCCCCTACGGCGCCTCCAAGCTCGCCGTCGACCACATGATCACCGGTGAGGCCGCCGCCCACGGCCTGGCCGCGGTGTCACTGCGCTACTTCAACGTCGCCGGCGCCTACGGCGACTGCGGCGAGCGGCACGACCCCGAGTCCCACCTCATCCCGCTCGTCCTCCAGGTCGCCCAGGGTCGGCGCGAGGCGATCTCGGTCTACGGCGACGACTACCCGACCCCCGACGGCACCTGCGTCCGCGACTACATCCACGTCGCCGACCTGGCCGACGCCCACCTGCTGGCCCTGGCGGCCGCCGCCCCGGGCGAGCACCTGATCTGCAACCTCGGCAACGGCAACGGCTTCTCCGTCCGCGAGGTCATCGAGACCGTCCGCGCGGTCACCGGCCACCCGATCCCCGAGGTGGTGGCGCCCCGCCGGGGCGGCGACCCCGCCGTCCTGGTCGCCTCCGCGGACACCGCCCGCGAGCGGCTGGGCTGGAACCCGGCCCGTGCGGACCTCGCCGGCATCGTCGCGGACGCGTGGGAGTTCACGCGCCGCCACTCGAAGGAGCACTAGTGGGGGCAGAGCAGGTCGCGGAGCGCTTCACGCAGCTGTACGGGACGGAACCGGAAGGGGTGTGGGCGGCACCGGGCCGCGTCAACCTCATCGGCGAGCACACCGACTACAACGACGGCTTCGTCATGCCGTTCGCGCTGCCGCACCAGGCGCTCGCGGCGGTCTCCCGCCGCACGGACGGCGTCCTGCGTCTGCACTCGGCGGACATCGGCGGCGGGAGCGACGGGGTCACGGAACTGCGGCTGGACACCCTCGCCCCGCGCAGCGACGACAACTGGACGGCGTACCCGGCGGGCGTCGTCTGGGCGCTGCGCGAGGCGGGCCACGAGATCACCGGCGCCGACGTCCACCTCTCCTCCACGGTCCCCACGGGCGCGGGCCTGTCCTCGTCCGCCGCGCTGGAGGTCGTGATCGCCCTGGCCCTGGACGATCTGTACGGACCGGGCCTGCCACGCCGGCAGCTGGCCCGGCTGTGCCAGCGCGCCGAGAACGTCTACGTCGGAGCCCCGACCGGGATCATGGACCAGACGGCGTCGGCCTGCTGCGCACAGGGTCACGCGCTCTTCCTGGACACCCGCGACCTGTCCCAGCGGCAGATCCCCTTCGACCTCGCGGCCGAGGGCCTGCGCCTGCTGGTCGTGGACACCCAGGTCAAGCACGCCCACAGCGGCGGGGAGTACGGCAAGCGCCGGGCGGGCTGCGAGCAGGGCGCGGCCCTGCTCGGCGTCGGTGCCCTGCGGGACGTCCCGTACGCCGACCTGGACGCGGCCCTCGCCCGCCTCGGTGACGAGGAGGAGGTCGTCCGCCTGGTCCGCCACGTGGTGTCGGAGAACGACCGGGTGGAACGGGTGGTCTCCCTGCTCCGCTCCGGCGACACCCGCGCGATCGGCCCGGTCCTCACCGAGGGCCACGCCTCCCTGCGCGACGACTTCCGTGTCTCCTGCCCGGAGCTGGACCTGGTCGTCGACACGGCCCTGACCGCCGGCGCCCTGGGGGCGCGCATGACGGGCGGCGGCTTCGGCGGCTCGGCGATCGTCCTGACGGAGGCGGCGGACGTGGACGCGGTGACGAAGGCGACCGAGGAGGCGTTCACCGCGTCCGGCCTCACACCCCCGCGCGTCTTCGAGGCCCTCCCGTCCCCCGGAGCCCACCGCCTCACCTGACCCCACCCCGACACCCCCGGCCCCCCGCCTCACCTGGCTCCTCAAGTGCCGATACGCCGCAGAGCGGTTGAGAGGAACCGGGTAAGGTGCGTGGCCGGCCCCGCGGTGTCGGACCTCGGCGGGAGGCGGGGACGGCGGGGGAGGAGAGGGAACATCCGCGAGGGAACGGCTGGAGCGGTCGCCAAGGGAGCCGTGGACCGGTTGACCGGGGGTCAGCAGATGCATGGCGCGAAGGACAACGGGCTGTACACGAGCGCCGAGGACCTTTACGCGATGCGGTACTCCGTCAGCCAGCAGACGCAGTGGTCGGCAGCGGATGCGGTCGCCAGGCACCATGTCGACCTGCCCGGCGGCAGCGCCGGTGATCTGGTGGGAAACGCGGTCGACGAAGGCTGGGACGCCGGCAGTGAGTACCTGCGCAACGTCAAGGAGCGTCCGTAGTGGGGGAGCCCGGAAGGAGCCGGCCACTGTCCTCCTGGCCGGCCTGGAAAGTACTGGTGCTGTTCTTCGCGGCGCTGACGTTCTGTTGCGGTGCTGGATGGGCGTTCCTCAACAAGGGGCTCTATCTGCTGCCTGACAAGATGTGCGGGGGCGCTCTGGCGCGGGACACGGTCGAGCGGGTGCTCCCGGATGCGCGATCGGCCGACACCGGCTCTGACCGCACGGGCGCGGGGGCCGGCCTCCGGCTCTGGTGTCACGTCACCACCAGCAACGACTCCTTGCTCTCCGGGGAGGTGAGGGTGGCACCCGCCGGCCCGCAGGAATGGCTGAAGAGCTACCGGGAGTCCGGGCAGAAGCACGTGATCCACGTGTCCGTGGGTGACATCGGCGCGCTGGCTCAGCTCGACCCGGGCGCGGGCACCTCATCGGTGTACGTGCCCTGCGCTCCGCCCGGTGTCCCCTCCTACAACGCCACCCAGCCGTACGCGGTCGTCGGAGAGGCGTGGGTCGACGGGCCGGCCAAGGCCAAGGGGATGGCACTACGCCAGGCACTGACCGACTTCGCCTACCAGCTCACCGAACACGCCTACGGGGCCGCCGAGTGCAAGGCCCCCCGCGACTTCCCGGAGAAGCTGCCGCGCTACGGGAAGCGCTGACGGCAGACGGTGGACACGGTCCCGTGCCGACATCTCTCCTTGTCCCGCGGGGGTGACCCGTCGTCAGGTCAGGGTTTTCGTCAGGATGTATTCCGTGGTGCCCGGGGGATAGTCGGGGATCACGCCCGCCACCTCGTAGCCCTGCTTCCGGTAGAAGCCGGGGGCCTGGAAGTCCCACGTCTCCAGGCGGGACGCCGTGCAGCCCCGGTCGGCCGTGGCGATGCGTTCGGCCTCGGTGAGGAGTCGTGCGCCGAGGCCCGTCCCGCGGTGGGCTGCGTCCACCCACAGGTAGCCGACGTGCAGCCAGACCGTCCAGGTGTGCCCGACCAGCCCGCCCGCCAGCTCGCCGGCTGCGTCCAGCGCCCAGACGTGGAGCGGGACCTCGCGTTCGCCGGGCGTGCCGCGCAGGGCCGCCAGCACCGGGGACGCCGCCGTGTTGGTCTCCCGCAGTCGCGAGCGGAGCAGATCACGTCGGGCTTCGTCGACTTCCGTCTCAATACGAAACATGCGCCACACGATAAACATCCCGGTCGGCCAGTTCTGCAAATCTCCTTCCGCTGCGTGCTCACATCCGTACTCTGTGGAACAGCACCGGGTGGGGGCCGGTGCCGCTCAGGGGGCGAGACGGGCGGGTACGGCGCCCACGGTGGGGGTAGCACTCTCCGCAACGGCGGCGGCCGTGCGGTGCGCACCCTTGTCCGCGGTTGTCGTACCCGCATCGGTCATCGTTCTCCGGACCTGCTCCGGAGCTTTCCGGACCTTGGTGACCCCTGCTCCGAGCGGAGCCTGGGGAAGGGGGTTTCGTGGTTCGTATCCGCGTCCTGGTCGTCGACGACCACCGCATCTTCGCCGAGTCGCTCGCCGCCGCCCTGGCCGCCGAGCCCGACGTCGACGTCTTCGCCGCCGGCAGCGGCCCGGCCGCGCTGCGCTGCCTGGACCGCGCGGCCGGAGAGGGCCGTCGCTACGACGTCCTCCTGGTCGACGCCGACCTGGGCGGCAACCTGCCCGGCGCCCGCCCGGCCGTACCGGTGCGGGAGGGCAACGAGGAGGGCCTGGTCGACGGGATCTCCCTCGTCGCCGGGGTCCGCACCGCCCAGCCCGCCGTACGCATCGTCGTCCTCGCCGA
Organism: Streptomyces sp. SID486; assembly: GCF_009865385.1. GTDB lineage: Bacteria > Actinomycetota > Actinomycetes > Streptomycetales > Streptomycetaceae > Streptomyces. The sequence goes on from NZ_WWJT01000169.1 coordinate 7,727, forward strand.
GAAGGACGACCCGCGCCGCGCGGCCCTCGCCCTCCAGGCCGGCGCCTCCGGCTGGGTGGCCAAGGACTGCTCGCTGTCCAGGCTGCTGACGGTGATCCGCGGAGTGCTGCGCGACGAGACGCACCTGCCGCCCGCGCTGCTCACCGGCGTCCTGAAGGAACTGACGGCCGCCCGTCGGCACCGTAGCGAGAGCGAACGCCTGGTGGAGTCGCTCACCCCGAGGGAGCGGGAGGTGCTGCGCTGCATGGTCGCCGGACTCGGCCGCAAGGCCGTCGCCGAGCGGCTGTTCCTCTCCCCGCACACCGTGCGCACCCATATGCAGAACGTCCTCGGCAAGCTGGGCGTCCACTCCACGCTGGCCGCCGTCGCGCTGGCGCGGCGGGCGGGGGTGGGCCCGGCGGACCTGGATCCGGGCGGGCGGATCCTGCCGGAGGAGACCAACAGCGCCTGACGGCCCCGCCCCGTCCCGCCCCGCCGCACCTTGCGGTCGTGGTTCTGCGCGTGCCGTGCGTGTCCGCCGGGGTACGGCCCCCATGCGCCTCGTGCGTGCCCGCCGGGTACCAGCCCATGTGCGCCCCGTGCGTGTCCACCGGCTACCGGCCCCGCGCGTACCCGCCCGCGGGCCGCTAGCCGGGGATGTTGTCGAACGGCGCGGTCAGTCCGCGCAGCAGGGCGGCCAGTTCCGCGCGCTGGGCGCGGGACAGCTCGGCGAGGATCGCCCGCTCCTGCTCCAGCAGGCCCGCCAGCGCCTGGTCCGCGCGGTCCCGGCCCTCGTCGGTCAGCCGGACCAGTACGCCCCGCCGGTCGCTGGGGTCGGGCAGCCGTCCCACCAGGCCCTTCTTCGCGAGCCGGTCGATCCGGTTGGTCATCGTGCCCGACGTGACCAGCGTCTGGGTGAGCAACTGGCCGGGGGAGAGCTGGTACGGCGTGCCCGCGCGCCGCAGCGCGGTCAGCACGTCGAACTCCCAGGGCTCCAGCTGGTGCTCGGCGAAGGCGAGCCGACGGGCGCGATCCAGGTGCCGGGCGAGGCGACTCACCCGGCTCAGCACTTCCAGCGGCTCCACGTCGAGGTCCGGGCGCTCCCGGCGCCACGCTGCGACCAGCCGATCGACCTCGTCCTCCATGAGGATCAGTGTAGTGGTTGTGTCGACATGAAGTCTCTTGATGTCGAGTGTCTTGACATCGAGATAGTGTGGAGGGAAGGGTGAAGGGCATGACACAGCCCACCTGGGACCCCGCCCAGTACCTCCGCCACGCCGGCCACCGGGCCCGCCCCTACGCCGACCTCCTCGCGCGGATCCCCGACCCGGGCCGGGCCCGCCCCCGCATCGCCGACCTCGGCTGCGGCCCCGGCAACGTCACCGTCCTGCTCGCCGACCGCTGGCCCACCGCCCGCATCACCGGGTACGACAACTCCCCCGAGATGCTCGACAAGGCCCACGTCGAGCACGAGGGGCCCACACCCGGCGGCGGCCGGCTGGACTTCGCCCACGCCGACCTGCGCAGCTGGACGCCCGGGGAGCCGTACGACCTGATCGTCTCCAACGCCACCCTCCAGTGGGTGCCGGGCCACGCCGACCGGTTCGGGGACTGGGTCGACGCCCTCGAACCCGGCGGCTCCCTCGCCTTCCAGATCCCCGACAACATCGACGCCCCGCTGCACGCCCTGATGCGTGAGCTGGCCGCCGGCCCCCGCTGGCACACCCGCCTCGCCGACGTCGTACGGCGGACGGACTCCGTCCACGCCCCCGGCGTCTACCTGGACCGCCTCACCCGCCTCGGCTGCACGGCCGACGTGTGGCAGACCACCTACCACCACGTCCTCACCGGCGTGGATCCGGTCCTCGACTGGGTGAAGGGCACCGGCCTGCGGCCCGTTCTGACCGCACTCGCCGACGACCCCGAGGCCCGCGACGCGTTCCTCACCGAGTACCGGGACCTGCTGCGCACGGCCTACCCGAGTGCGCCGTACGGCACGGTCCTGCCGTTCCGCAGGCTGTTCGCCGTGGCCGTCAGGGGGGAGTGAACCCGCGGCGGCCGGGTCTTCCGGCCACCCCGGCTCCTCCGGTGCGCGGGCAGCTCTTCCTGATGCGGTCAGCTCTTCCGGTGCCCTATCAGCCGCGGCTTCTGCTCCAGCCCGTCCAGGCCGTGCCACGCCAGGTTCACCAGATGGGCGGCCACCTCCGCCTTCTTCGGGCGGCGTACGTCCAGCCACCACTGGCCGGTCAGCGCGACCATGCCGACCAGGGCCTGCGCGTAGAGCGGGGCGAGCTTCGGGTCGAAGCCCCGGCTCTTGAACTCACGGCCCAGGATGTCCTCCACCTGGGTGGCGATGTCCGAGATCAGCGAGGCGAACGAGCCCGTGGACTGCGGGATGGGGGAGTCCCGCACCAGGATGCGGAAACCGTCCGTGTACTCCTCGATGTAGTCGAGCAGGGCGAACGCCGCCTGCTCGCACAGCTCACGGGGGTGACCGGCGGTCAGCGAGCCGGTCACCATGTCCAGCAGGCGCCGCATCTCGCGGTCCACCACGACCGCGTACAGCCCCTCCTTGCCGCCGAAGTGCTCGTACACCACCGGCTTGGACACCCCGGCCTTCGCCGCGATCTCCTCCACCGACGTGCCCTCGAAGCCCTTGGCCGCGAAGAGGGTGCGACCGATCTCCAGCAGCTGCTGGCGGCGCTCGGCACCGGTCATACGAGTCCGGCGGGTCCGCCGCGGTTTGTCGTTGCTGGAAGTGCTGCTGGAGTCGGTCGCCACGGCGTCAATCATGCCGTCCCGGCCGCCTCCGTCCGGCGCCGGGAGTCGCCTTCCCCGTCGTGACGCCGCGAATCGATACGCGAGCGCGACGGCCAGCGGACGTCGTACGCCCAGCCGAGCAGCTCGAACAGGCGGATGAACCGGGCCGACGAGTCGATCTGGCCGCGCATCACGCCGTGGCGCGCCGAGGTCGGGTCGGCGTGGTGCAGGTTGTGCCAGGACTCGCCGCAGGACAGGACCGCCAGCCACCACACGTTGCCCGAACGGTCCCGCGACTTGAAGGGCCGCTTGCCCACGGCGTGGCAGATCGAGTTGATCGACCACGTCACATGGTGCAGCAGCGCCACCCGTACGAGTGATCCCCAGAAGAATCCGGTGAACGCGCCCCACCAGGACATCGTCACCAGACCCCCGATCAGCGGCGGCAGCGCCAGCGACAGGGCCGTCCAGAGGACGAACTGACGGGAGATCGCCCGGATCGCCTTGTCCTTGATCAGATCCGGCGCGTACTTGTCCTGCGGGGTCTGCTCCTCGTCGAACATCCAGCCGATGTGCGCCCACCACAGGCCCTTCATCAGCGCCGGCAGCGTCTCCCCGAAACGCCAGGGCGAATGCGGGTCACCCTCGGCGTCCGAGAACTTGTGGTGCCTGCGGTGGTCGGCCACCCAGCGCACCAGCGGGCCCTCGACCGCCATCGACCCCATGATCGCCAACGCGATCCGCAAGGGCCGTCTGGCCTTGAACGAACCGTGGGTGAAGTACCGGTGGAAACCGATCGTGATGCCGTGGCACCCCAGGAAGTAGAAGAAGACCAGCAGGCCCAGGTCGAGCCAGCTCACCCCCCAGCCCCAGGCCAGCGGCACGGCCGCCACCAGTGCCACGAACGGCACGATGATGAACAGGAGCAGCGTGATCTGCTCGATCGAACGCTTCTGCTCGCCGCCCAGCGTGGCGGAGGGGGAAGATGTGTCGTTGGCCTTACGGGCTTCTTCGATCACGTCGGAACTTGAGGTCATGCGCGTCCCCTGTGGGGTCGAGGGTCAAGACGAGTGCGAGCCGCCGGGACCGGGCGGGACTCGACGGTACTTCCCTACGGTCCCGTAACCTACGGCGTCGTAAGTATGGCAGCGTGTCACGCGGCGGCAAGAGCCCCAGAGCCTGCGCGTCCACATCGCCACCTATCCTTGGTCTCGGTCGGACAGCGCGGTCCGCTGAAGTTTCCTTCCCGGACGCTCCGGCCCGTATGCGGCGCCCGCCGCGCGGTAGCCGGCCGGGTTCCCCTCCAGACGAGCTTCAACACTGCAAGGAGCCGCACCTGTGAGCAGTGCCGACGACCAGACCACCACGACCAGCACCGAGCTGCGCGCCGACATCCGCCGGCTGGGTGACCTCCTGGGAGAGACCCTCGTCCGCCAGGAGGGCCCCGAGCTCCTCGAACTGGTCGAGAAGGTCCGCCGCCTCACCCGAGAGGACGGCGACGCCGCCGCCGAGCTGCTGCGCGGCACCGAACTGGAGACCGCGGCCAAGCTGGTCCGTGCCTTCTCCACCTACTTCCACCTCGCCAACATCACCGAGCAGGTGCACCGCGGCCGGGAACTGCGCGCCCGCCGCGCCGCCGAGGGCGGCCTCCTCGCCCGCACCGCCGACCGGCTCAAGGACGCGGACCCCGAGCACCTGCGCCAGACGGTCCAGCACCTCAACGTGCGTCCGGTCTTCACCGCCCACCCCACCGAGGCCGCACGCCGCTCGGTCCTCAACAAGCTCCGGCGCGTCGCCGAGCTCCTGGACACCCCCGTCCTCGACTCCGACCGCCGCCGCCACGACATCCGCCTCGCCGAGAACATCGACCTCGTCTGGCAGACCGACGAGCTGCGCGTCGTACGCCCCGAGCCGGCCGACGAGGCCCGCAACGCCATCTACTACCTCGACGAACTGCACGCCGGCGCCGTCGGTGACGTCCTGGAGGACCTCACCGCCGAACTGGAACGCGTCGGCGTCAAGCTCCCCGACGACACCCGCCCGCTCACCTTCGGCACCTGGATCGGCGGCGACCGCGACGGCAACCCCAACGTCACCCCCCAGGTCACCTGGGACGTCCTCATCCTCCAGCACGAGCACGGCATCAACGACGCCCTGGAGATGATCGACGAACTGCGCGGCCTGCTCTCCAACTCCATCCGCTACGCAGGGGCCACCGAGGAACTGCTGGACTCCCTCAAGGCCGACCTGGAGCTGCTCCCCGAGATCAGCCCCCGCTACAAGCGCCTCAACGCCGAGGAGCCCTACCGGCTCAAGGCCACCTGCATCCGGCAGAAGCTGGAGAACACCAAGCAGCGCCTCGCCACCGGCACCCCGCACGAGACCGGCCGCGACTACCTCGGCACCGGCGAGCTGCTGAAGGACCTGCGGATCATCCAGGTGTCCCTGCGCGCACACCGCGGCGGCCTGTTCGCCGACGGCCGGCTCGCGCGCACCATCCGCACCCTCGCCGCCTTCGGCCTCCAGCTCGCCACCATGGACGTCCGCGAACACGCCGACGCCCACCACCACGCCCTCGGCCAGCTCTTCGACCGGCTCGGCGAGGAATCCTGGCGCTACGCCGACATGCCCCGCGACTACCGTGCCAGGCTCCTCGCCAAGGAGCTCAGGTCGCGCAGGCCCCTCGCCCCCACCCCGGCGCCCGTCGACGCGGCCGGCACCAAGACCCTCGGCGTCTTCGGGACCGTCAGGAAGGCCCTGGAGGTCTTCGGCCCCGAGGTCATCGAGTCCTACATCATCTCCATGTGCCAGGGTGCCGACGACGTCTTCGCCGCCGCCGTCCTCGCCCGCGAGGCCGGCCTGATCGACCTGCACGCCGGCTGGGCGAAGATCGGCATCGTCCCCCTCCTGGAGACCACCGACGAGCTGAAGGCCGCCGACACCATCCTGGAGGACATGCTCTCCGACCCGTCCTACCGGCGCCTGGTCGCGCTGCGCGGTGACGTCCAGGAGGTCATGCTCGGCTACTCCGACTCCTCCAAGTTCGGCGGCATCACCACCAGCCAGTGGGAGATCCACCGCGCCCAGCGCCGGCTGCGCGACGTCGCCCACCGCTACGGCGTCCGGCTGCGCCTCTTCCACGGCCGCGGCGGCACCGTCGGCCGCGGCGGCGGCCCCTCCCACGACGCCATCCTCGCCCAGCCCTGGGGCACCCTGGAGGGCGAGATCAAGGTCACCGAGCAGGGCGAGGTCATCTCCGACAAGTACCTCATCCCCTCCCTCGCCCGCGAGAACCTGGAACTGACCGTCGCCGCCACGCTCCAGGCGTCCGCCCTGCACACCGCCCCCCGCCAGTCCGACGAGGCCCTCGCCCGCTGGGACGCCGCCATGGACGTCGTCTCCGACGCCGCCCACGGCGCCTACCGCCGCCTGGTGGAGGACCCGGACCTGCCCGCCTACTTCTTCGCCTCCACCCCCGTCGACCAGCTCGCCGACCTCCATCTCGGCTCCCGCCCGTCCAGGAGGCCCGACAGCGGCGCCGGCCTCGACGGCCTGCGCGCCATCCCGTGGGTGTTCGGCTGGACCCAGTCCCGGCAGATCGTCCCCGGCTGGTTCGGTGTCGGCTCCGGCCTCAAGGCGCTGCGCGAAGCCGGCCTGGACACCGTCCTGGACGAGATGCGCGAACAGTGGCACTTCTTCCGCAACTTCCTCTCCAACGTCGAGATGACCCTCGCCAAGACGGACCTGCGGATCGCCCAGCACTACGTCGACACCCTCGTCCCCGACGAGCTCAAGCACGTGTTCGACACCATCAAGGCCGAACACGAACTGACCGTCGCCGAGGTGCTGCGCATCACCGGCGAGGACGAACTCCTCCAGGCCCAGCCCGACCTCAAGCAGACCTTCGCCATCCGCGACGCCTACCTGGACCCGATCTCCTACCTCCAGGTCACCCTGCTCAAGCGGCAGCGCGACGCCGCCGCGGCCGGCGTCGAACCCGACCCGCTGCTCGCCCGCGCCCTGCTCCTCACGGTCAACGGCGTGGCCGCCGGCCTGCGCAACACCGGCTGACCCGCCGCGGCACGACAAAGGTGCCCCCGGGGTCGTACGACCCCGGGGGCACCCGCGTTCCCGGCCACCGCGGGCCCGGCACGCCGAACCCGCCCCACCTCTCGGCCGGGGCCCGCTACTGCAACGCCACGAACGCCGCCGTCAGCAGCCCCGCCCCCGCGAGCCCCAGCACCCACGCGGGCCGGGCCAGCCGCATGCCGCCCGCGACCACCACCGAGGCCAGCAGCAGTGCCCCGCCCAGCGGCACCCAGGCGAACAGGATCCCCGCCGGCCCGGACCGCACCGCGTCCCCCGTACCCGGTTTCAGAACCACGTCGTACGTCGTCCCCGCGTGCACCGCGACGGACTTCTCGATCTCCACACGCGCGCGTGGACGCGCCCCCGGCGACGCCGGCGCGAACGGGCCGTCGCACACGCCCCCCGCGCACCGCGCCACCCGGAGCGTCCCCCGCTCCCGCCCCTTGGTCAGCATCACGTGCTGTGCGGTTCCCCAGGAACCCCACACCCCGGCGAACAGGATCAGCGCGGCGACCGCACCCATCGCCGCGACCCGCCCGAACCGCAGCGCGGACACGGACGCCTGACGAGCGGTACTGGCTGTGGCGGGCATGGCCGGGATCATTGGCCATACCCCTACGGCCGGTCAACTCCGGCGGCCGACCTGCACGGACAAGTCAGGAGTTGTACGACGCCCTCCGCCACTCGTGAGTCGTAGGACGCCCTTTGCCGTTCGTGAGTCGTACGACGCCCTCCGCCGACCGCCAGTCGCACGCGCCGCGCACCTCAGGAGTCGCACGCGCTCCGCGCCTCAGGAGTTGTACGCGCTCTGCGCCCGCTCCAGGCCCTCCGCCACCAGGCACTCCACCGCGTCCGCCGCGCGGTCCACGAGGTAGTCCAGCTCCTTGCGCTCCGCCGACGAGAAGTCCTTCAGCACGAAGTCGGCCACCTGCATCCGCCCCGGCGGCCGGCCGATCCCGAACCGCACCCGGTGGTACTCCGGCCCCATCGCCTTCGTCATCGACTTCAGACCGTTGTGCCCGTTGTCCCCGCCGCCCAGCTTCAGCCGCAGCGTGCCGTAGTCGATGTCCAGCTCGTCGTGGACCGCGACGACGTTCGCCGGCGGCACCTTGTAGAAGTCCCGCAGGGCGTTCACCGGACCGCCGGAGAGGTTCATGTACGACATCGGCTTGGCCAGCACCACCCGGCGGCTGCCCGGCCCCGCCGGACCGATCCGCCCCTCCAGCACCTGCGCCTGCGCCTTGCCCGCCCGCTTGAACTTCCCCCCGATCCGCTCCGCGAGCAGGTCCGCCACCATGAAGCCGACGTTGTGCCGGTTCATGGCGTACTCCGGCCCGGGATTGCCCAGCCCGACGATGAGCCAGGGGCCGCCTACGGGAGTGGTCACGTCCATGTCTCCTTGATACGCGCCAGCCGCTGCCCCCCACAGGGGACAGCGGCTGACGAGACGACGACTACGGGGTTCGCACCCCGAAGACGAGGATCAGGCCTCGGCGGCCTCTTCGCCCTCGGTCTCCTCACCCTCGGTCTCCTCCGCCTGCGCGGCGAGGACCTGCAGGACGACGGCGTCCTCGTCGACGGCCAGGGTCACACCGGAAGGCAGCGTGATGTCCTTGGCGTGGATGGAGGCACCGGCCTCCAGGCCCTCGACGGAGACCGTGACGGCCTCGGGGATGTGCGTGGCCTCGGCCTCGACCGGCAGCGCGTTCAGAACGTGCTCGAGCAGGTTGCCACCCGCGGCCAGCTCGCCCTCGGTCTGCACCGGGATCTCGACCGTGACCTTCTCGCCCCGCTTGACCAGCAGCAGGTCGACGTGCTCCAGGAAGCCCTTCAGCGGGTCACGCTGCACGGCCTTCGGGATCGCCAGCTCGTTGGTCTTGCCGTCGATGTCCAGGGAGATCAGGACGTTCGGCGTACGCAGCGCCAGCAGCAGCTCGTGACCCGGCAGGGTCAGGTGCACCGGCTCGGTGCCGTGGCCGTAGAGAACGACCGGAACCTTGTTCTCACGGCGGATGCGACGGGCCGCACCCTTGCCGAACTCGGACCGGGTCTCGGCGGCGAGCTTCACCTCGGACATGTTGATCACTCCTCGCAGTACTGGAACGGACGTGGTCACCCGGCCACGAACGGCCTGCTACGAAGAGCGCGTCGATAACGGACCGCCACGTTCGTACGAAACGAACGCGGCCTCCCTCGCCGAGCAACTGCGTCAGTCTACTCGGAGGGGGAGGCCGCGCCCAAAAGGATCAACGGCTAACGCCGGCGACGGCGCCGCAGAAACCTCACTGCTCGTCGAAGAGGCTGGTCACCGACCCGTCCTCGAACACCTCACGCACCGCACTCGCGATCGTCGGAGCGATCGACAGCACCGTGATCTTGTCCAGGTCCCGGCCCAGCTCCGCCGGCGTCGGCAGCGTGTTCGTGAACACGAACTCACTCACCCGGGAGTTCTTCAGCCGGTCCGCGGCCGGACCCGACAGCACACCGTGCGTGGCGGTCACGATGACGTCCTCGGCGCCGTGCGCGAACAGCGCGTCGGCCGCCGCGCAGATGGTCCCGCCCGTGTCGATCATGTCGTCGACCAGGACGCACACCCGGCCCTCGACCTCACCCACGACCTCGTGGACGGTCACCTGGTTCGCCACGTCCTTGTCACGCCGCTTGTGCACGATCGCCAGCGGCGCACCGAGCCGGTCGCACCACCGGTCCGCCACCCGCACCCGGCCCGCGTCCGGCGACACCACCGTCAGCTTCGTCCGGTCCACCTTGCGGCCCACGTAGTCCGCCAGCAGCGGCAGCGCGAACAGGTGGTCCACCGGCCCGTCGAAGAAGCCCTGGATCTGGTCCGTGTGCAGGTCCACCGTCAGGATGCGGTCGGCACCCGCCGTCTTCATCAGATCCGCGATCAGACGCGCCGAGATGGGTTCACGGCCCCGGTGCTTCTTGTCCTGCCGCGCGTAACCGTAGAACGGCACGATCACGGTGATGGAACGAGCCGACGCGCGCTTCAGCGCGTCGATCATGATCAGCTGCTCCATGATCCACTTGTTGATCGGAGCCGTGTGGCTCTGGATCAGGAAGCAGTCCGCACCACGGGCCGACTCCTGGTAACGGACGTAGATCTCACCGTTCGCGAAGTCGAAGGCCTTCGTCGGGACGACCCCGACACCCAGCTGCTGGGCGACCTCCTCGGCAAGCTCGGGGTGGGCGCGGCCGGAGAAGAACATCATCTTCTTCTCGCCGGTCGTCTTGATCCCGGTCACAGCACTGTCTCCTCAGAGGTTGTCTCAGCCAGCCGGCTGCTCGGCGACCTCTCGGCTGGGCAGAAGAGGCCGTCTCAGCTGGTAAGGGTGCAGGATGCACACGTGCGGATGTGCACTTATCACGGTACGCCGTGTTTGGCGCACCCGTTTCCGGTCAGTCCTCGCCGTCGCCCTGCCGGGACGCCGCCTCGGCCGCCTTCGCCGACGCGCTCCCGGGACGCTTGCGCGCCACCCAGCCCTCGATATTCCGCTGCTGGCCACGGGCCACGGCCAGCGAACCGGGGGGCACGTCCTTCGTGATCACGGACCCGGCGGCGGTGTAGGCACCGTCCCCGACCGTGACAGGAGCCACAAACATGTTGTCCGAGCCCGTCTTGCAGTGCGACCCGACGGTCGTGTGGTGCTTGTTCTCGCCGTCGTAGTTCACGAACACGCTCGCCGCGCCGATGTTCGTGAAGTCACCGATCGTCGCGTCGCCCACGTACGACAGGTGCGGAATCTTCGTCCCCTCGCCGATCGACGAGTTCTTCGTCTCCACGTAGGTGCCGATCTTCGACTTCACGCCGAGCCGCGTACCGGGCCGCAGGTACGCGTACGGCCCCACCGACGCCTCGGGCCCCACCGTGGCGCCGTCCGACACGGTGTTGTCCACCCGCGCCCCCGCACCCACGCGGGTGTCCTTCAGGCGGCTGTTCGGGCCGACCTCCGCGCCCTCCCCGAGGTGCGTCGACCCCGTGAGCAGCGTGTTCGGGTGCACCAGCACGTCACGCTCGAACGTGACCGACACGTCCACCCACGTCGACGCCGGATCCACGACGGTGACACCGTCCAGCATCGCCCGCGTCAGCAGCCGGTCGTTGAGGATGCGCCGTGCCTCGGCGAGCTGCACCCGGTTGTTGATCCCGGCGATCTCCCGGTGGTCACCGGCCACCGAGGCCCCCACCCGGTGCCCGGCCTCCCGCAGGATCCCGAGCACGTCCGTGAGGTACTCCTCACCCTGGCTGTTGTCCGTCCGCACCCGCTTCAGCGCGTCCGCCAGCAGCTGCCCGTCGAAGGCGAACACCCCGCTGTTGATCTCGCGGATCGACCGCTGGGCGTCGGTCGCGTCCTTGTGCTCCACGATCGCGGTGACCGCACCCGTCGCCTCGTCGCGCACGATCCGGCCGTAACCGGTCGCGTCCGGCACCTCGGCGGTCAGGACGGTCACGGCGTTGCCGTCCGCCTGGTGGGTCCCGGCGAGCCGCGCGAGCGTGTCGGCGGTCAGCAGGGGGGTGTCCCCGCAGACGACGACCACGGTCCCGTCCACGGCACCGCCCAGCTCCTCCAGGCCCATGCGGACGGCGTGGCCGGTGCCGTTCTGCTCGGCCTGGACGGCCGTGCGGACACCGGGGTCGGCCTCGGCCAGGTGCGCGGTGACCTGCTCGCGGGCGTGACCCACGACGACCACCAGGTTCGCGGGTTCCAACTCACGGGCTGCGGCCAGGACATGGCCGACCAGGGAACGGCCGCAGATGTCGTGCAGGACCTTCGGTGTCGCCGACTTCATACGGGTGCCCTCACCCGCTGCGAGAACGACGACGGCGGCCGGGCGGATGGCGCTCACGGGGTTGCCCTTCGGCTTTGATGGGTGGGGGTGACAGCCGCAGGATACCGGGGGGACTTCCGGGGGGCATGAGTGCGGGCCCTGACGGGGGCGTTCGCCGGTCAGGACCCGTACCGAGGTTTTGTGTGCTGTGGGCTCCCGGAGAAGGATTCGAACCCTCATTCAACGGACCAAAACCGTTTGTCCTGCCCTTAGACGATCCGGGAAGAAGTGCACGCTAAGTCCGAATCTGCTGATCAGCTTCACGTGCGGCCTCCACTATGCCGTACCCGGACCCCCGGATGCGACGGTACGAGTCGGCGCCCTCCGGGACTTTGATCACGAGGCGGCTCGGGCGGCCGTCGCCCCCGTCCCCGCGGATCGGCCCAGGGGCCGTGCCGCCCGCCCGGGAAGGCCGGCCGGGCGGGGCGTGCCCCGGTCGTCCCCGGACGCCGACCGGGCCGGAACTGTCGCTTCTGGTGCAGCGCGGGAAGGGCCGCCGGTTCGCGGGACATCGGGTGGTTCCGGGGCTGTCCGGTCACGGAGTGTGGTGTGTGGAGGTAGGGGAAACTCACCGGAAAAGCCCCAGCCCTCGCCCGTAGGCTGGAGACATGACCACGACGGGGGAAGATCACGCCAGGGCCCTGACCGGCCCCTGGTGGTGGGCGAGGTGGCGCAGCGCGGTGCTCGACGGAGCCCTCGCGGTGGTGTCCGCCGTGGAGTGCGCCGCGGAGGGGATCCCGTTCGCCCGGGAGGCCGGAATCCCGGTGTCCGCGGGGATCGTGTTCGGGCTGGTGGCCGGTTCGGTGCTGTTGGTGCGCCGGAAGTGGCCGCTCGCCGTGGTGCTGGTGGCGATCGCGATCACACCGGCGGAGATGGGCTTCCTGATGGGGGTCGTCGGCCTGTACACACTGGCGGCGTGCGAGCTGCCGAGGCGGGTCATCGGGTCGTTGGCGGGGATGTCGTTGCTCGGCACGGCGATCGTGACGTTCGTGCGGGTACGGCAGGACATGGCGCGCGGGGATCTGACGCTCGGTGACTGGTTCGTGCCGTTCGCCGCGGTGACGACCGCGCTGGGGCTGACGGCTCCGCCGGTGCTGCTGGGCCTGTACGTCGGGGCGCGGCGGCGGTTGATGGAGAGCCTGCGGGAGCGGGCGGACTCGCTGGAGCGGGAACTCCAGCTGCTCGCGGAGCGGGCGGAGGAGCGGGCCGAGTGGGCGCGTGGCGAGGAGCGGACGCGGATCGCGCGGGAGATGCACGACGTGGTCGCGCACCGGGTGAGTCTGATGGTGGTGCACGCGGCGGCGTTGCAGGCGGTGGCGCGGAAGGATCCGGAGAAGGCGGTGAAGAACGCCGCTCTGGTGGGTGACATGGGCCGGCAGGCGTTGACGGAGCTGCGCGAGATGCTCGGTGTGCTGCGGGCGGGGGAGGACACCGGCCGGCGGTCGGCGGAGGTGCCGTTGGCGGCGGTCGGGGAGGCGGCCGCGGAGGCGGCGTCCAGGGCGGCCGCCGTGGACCTCGAGGCGGCGGGGGCGGCGGAGGGGCCGTGTCTGTCGGAGCTGGAGGAGCTGGTCGGGCAGTCGGCTGCCGCGGGGATGGTGGTGGACCTGTCGGTGGAGGGGGAGGCGCGGTCGTACGTGCCGGAGATCGAGCAGACGGCGTACCGGGTGGTGCAGGAGGCGCTGACGAACGTCCACAAGCACGCGGCGGGTGCGAAGACGCATGTGCGGTTGGCGCATCGGATGTCGGAGATCGCGATGCAGGTGGAGAACGAGCCGCCGTCGGAGCCGGCCTCGGCGTCGGCGGCGGGGCTGCCGTCGGGTGGGAACGGCCTCGTGGGGATGCGGGAGCGGGTCGTGGCGCTCGGCGGTGTGTTCGTGTCGGGACCGACGGACGCGGGTGGCTTCCGGGTGTCGGCGGTGATCCCGGCGGGGTAGGGCCGCCCCCCCCGAGAGCGGGGGCGGGCGTCGTGCGGCCGGGCCGCGGGCCGCAGCTGCGGCGGGTGCGTCGCCGCCCGCTGCGTCACCGTCTGCGCGGACGCCCAGCTGATCCGGGGCGCGCCCGCCGGCCATGACGGGGGGCTGTGCCTGCGCCGGTCCCGTCCGGCGCGCCGGTGGTCAGCCCGCGGTGAGGCGTACCGGCTGGATACCGGTGATGAGCGTGGTCAGGGCGCGGTCGATGTCGGGGCCCGCGTACCAGTCGCCGGTGTGGTCGATGGTGTAGACGCGGCCTTCGGCGTCGATGGCGAGGAGGGCGGCGGTGTCGGTCTCCTCGCCGAGGGGGCACAGCTCGGTGCCGAGGGCGCGGCCGAGGTCGCCGAGGGTCCGGGCGAGGTGGAGGCCGTGCAGGGGGTCGAGGTCGAGCACGGCGGGGGCGATCTGGCGGCCGGGGCCGGTGGGCGCGATGCGCAGGCCGCCGAATTCGGCCCAGGCCTCGACGGCTGCGGGGAACACGGTGTGCCGGTGTCCGGCGGGTGAGGTGTGTTCGCGCAGGGTGTCGGCCCAGATCTCGGCCTGTTTTATGTCCCAGCGTCCGGGTTGCCAGCCGGCGGCGCGCAGGGCGGCGTCGGCCGGCACGGGGAAGCGCGGCGGGGCGGCCCCCTGCGCGGGCGGAGCCGGGTGCTGGGGGGAGGAGGCGCGGTCGGGGTGCATCTGCCCTTCGTTCGTCGTGCGGGGTGCCGGTGCCGGTGCGGGTGCCGGTGCGGGTGCTTCTGGTGCGGCTGGTGTTCGTGGTGGTGCGGTGTGGTGCGGGTGCTTCGGGTGGTGCCGATGAGGTCGGTCGGTGGGCCCGCCGTGGTGGTGGGTGCCGATGGTGTGGGTCGGCGGATCCGCCGTGGTGGGTGCCGATGGGGTCGGTCGGTGGGTCCGCCGTGGTGGGTGGTTCCGCTGTGGAGGGACGGGCGTGATCAGTCGTCGGTTGCGGCCGGGTCGACGATGCGGACGCCGAAATGGGCGCTGAGGGCGGTGCAGGCCCGGCACGGGCTGGCGAAGCTGCCGTGCAGGGGGTCCCCGACCTCTCGTATACGCCGGGCGGTGAGTTTGGCCTGCTTGAGTGCTTTGCGCGCTTCGCCGTTGGTCATCGGTCTGCGGGCGGCGCGTTTGCTGCGGGCGGCGTCGGCCGCGGCGATGTGCCGGGAGATGAGGATGGTCTCGGCGCAGCGGCCGGTGAAGCGGTCGCGCTGGGCGCTGGTGAGGGTGTCGAGGAAGTCCTGGACGAGGTGGTGCAGGGCCGGTCTCTGGTCGCCGCGGGCGGCGGTGCCGGTGAGGGTGGCGCCGCGCACGGACAGGGCGGCGGCGACGGTGGGCAGGATGCCGTCGCGCCGGTGCCGGAGGGCCGGGGCGGGGGGTGTGTCGGTGCTGCTCCAGTCGATGCGAGGGTCGCCGGCCCGCACGTCGGCACCTCCGGTCTGCAAGGCATTCATGATCGTCTTTCCTCCCCGGGCATCCCCCCGAAGGACACAGGGTGCCAAATGCCGTGGCTGGTGCGGAAGCTGGGGCGCTGCGACACGCCCGTTCCGGGCGGGGTGTGACGGCGGGGTGACGGCTGGTCACGGAGGCACCGGGAGGTTCCGCTTCGCACGCCGGCCGCTCGCTCAGCCGTGCCGGGAGGGCGCGATGACGCGGGGACGCGGCGGCCGGTGACCGGGGTTCGCGTACCGCATAGGCTGTCGGCATCCGCGATCGACACCGCCGTTCAGGCCAGAGAGAACGCCTCAGGGGGCAACCGTCATGACGACAGGTCGGCTCGGGCTGGGGGCGCCGCCCAGCCGCCAGGCCGGGGGACAAGCCGCGCCGCCGAACGCGGCGTACGCCGGGCAGGTCGTGCATTTCCCCGATCCGGTCCGGGCGGCACGTCACCCGAGAGGGGTACGTGTCGACGAGCGCGGTTACCCGGATTTCGCGCCCTACGCGCGCGTGGCGGTGGAGATCGCCGAGCCGCCGGAGGGCTTCGGGGTCGACGAGCTGCGGCTGACGGACTACGTGTCGGCGAACGCGGCACTGGCGGCGGCGGGGCACGAGTTGTGGGACACGGTGCCGGACGTGGCGACGCCGCACGGCTGGACGTGGCATCACGCACCGGGCACGCGGCGGCTGGAACTGATTCCGGTCGAGGTGAAGGCGCTGCTGCGGCATCACGGCGGGGTGGCGACGACGACGGTGGATCACGCCAAGCGCGGGACGCGGCCGTTGCAGGAGTCGCGGCCGGTGCACTTCGGGCTGCCGAAGTCGGGTGTGGCGGTGACCGAGGGACAGGTGCAGGGGGTCGAGGAGGAGCTGGGTTACCGGCTGCCCGGCGCCTACCGCTCGTTCCTGAAGGCGGCGGGCGGCTGTGCGCCGGTGGGCGCGGCACTGGACGCCGAGCTGGGGCTGCTGCTGGACCAGCCGTTCTTCACGGTGCGGGACGAGGCCGCCGTGAACGACCTGGTGTACGTGAACAAGTGTCTGCGCGACCACCTGACGAAGGATTACCTCGCGGTGGGCTTCGTACAGGGCGGCCTGGTCGCGGTGAAGGTGAAGGGCGAGCGGCTCGGCACGGTGTGGTTCTGCGCGTACGACGATGTGCGGGACGTGGATCCGTCGTGGTCGCCGGCGGAGCGGGTGGAGCGTCTGCTGCTGCCGTGCGGTGACGATTTCGACGCCTTCCTGTCCCGGCTGGCCGGCAATCCGCCGGAGCTGGAGACGGTGGCCAATCTGATGGTGGACGGCGGTTTCGCCCGTGTCGTCCCGGTGTCTTCCGGCTCGGCGTCCTCCGGCCCGGTAGGGGAGTGAGCTTCAGGCGATGGTGACCTACGCGCAGGCGCAGGAGCGCGCCGAGGAGTGGATCAACGGCGACGTCCCGGCGTACCAGCACCGCGAGGTACGGGTGCGGGAGTTCGAGCTGGGGTTCGTGGTGTGGGGCGAGGACCGGGCGGAGGGCCCGCGTTCGGACGCGGGAGGCCAGCGGCTCGTCATCGCCCGGGACAGCGGGGAGGCGACCCTGTGGCCGGCGCTGCCGGTGGGTGAGGTGATCCGCCGGTACGAGGAGGAGTACGGCGGTGCCGGTGAGCCGCGGGACGCCGTTCCGCCGTCCGCCCCCGCCCGCCTGGACCTCAACCAGACGTCGTTCCTGCTGACTCCTCCGGAGTGGCTGCAGGAGGCCGCGGACAAGCTGGGCCTGGGTGACCGGCGGCCGGCGGGTGCGGCGGCGGATGCGGCGCCGGGTGCGGCGGCTGATGCGCCGGCGGCTGCGGGCGCCGATGCGGGGCCCGGTGCCGGTGCTGGTGCTGGTCTTGGTCTTGATCTTGGTCATGGTGCCGGTCCCGGTGCGGTCTCCGATCGGGTGCCGGTCGCCGATGGTGGGCCGGCCCCGGCCGGCGAGGCGCCGGTTCCGGGCGGGGCTCCCTCCGGTGTGGGTGGGGC
>NZ_WWJT01000170.1 GCF_009865385.1 Streptomyces sp. SID486
CGCCGGGCGCCGGGCCCCGGTCCGGCCGCGGCCGGTCCGCACCGCCCGCGACGCGGTCACCACCGCCGCCCGCCACCTGCGCGGGCTCGGCTTCCGGGACGTCCGCCGCGCCGACCGGTGGCCCCCGGGCGGTACCGGGCTCGCGGCCCGCGGGCTCCTCGCCCGGGTGGACCCGAGCGGGCGGCCGGCCGACCCGCGGGACGTGGAATGCCTGTGGCTCACGGCGATGGCCGAGTCCGCCGCATGCGTGTACTTCTCACTGGCCGGTTACGCGCCGGACGCCCGGGTCCGCGCCGACGCGCTGGACGTCCCGCTCTTCGTGCTCGGTCCGACGGGGGTGCCGCGTCCCGTCAACGCGCCGGCCGTGGCGCTGGACGCCACGGCCGGCCGATAAGGCACCCGCGAGGACGGTCAGCCGCCGGATCCCGGCTCCGGGGCGCCGTACCGCTCCCGCAGCTCCACCTTGCGCACCTTCCCCGACACCGTCATCGGGAAGGAGTCGAGGATCCGGAGCCGGCTGGGCACCTTGTAGTGCGCGAGCCGGCCCGCGCAGAAGGCCCGCAGTTCCTCCAGGGTGGGCGGGGCCGCGGGGTCGCTCGGGATGACACAGGCGAGGACCTCCTCGCCGTACCGCTCGTGCGGCGCCCCGACGACCTGGACGTCCCGGATCCCCGGGTGGGCGTGGAGGAACTCCTCGATCTCGCGGGGGTAGACGTTCTCGCCGCCGCGGATGATCATGTCCTTGATCCGGCCGACGATCTCGACGTAGCCGTCCTCGCGCATCACCGCGAGGTCCCCCGTGTGCATCCAGCGGCCCGCGTCGATCGCCTCGGCCGTCCTGTCCGGCTCGTCCCAGTAGCCGAGCATCACGCCGTAGCCGCGGGTGCACAGCTCGCCCGCGGCGCCCCGGGGCAGGGTCGCGCCGGTGGCCGGGTCGACCACCTTGACCTCGATGTGCGGCAGGACCCGGCCGACCGTGCCCGTGCGGTGCTCCAGGTCGTCGTCCGTGCGGGTCTGGAGCGAGACGGGGGAGGTCTCGGTCATGCCGTAGCAGATGGAGACCTGCTCCATGTGCATCTCGGCGACGACCCTCTTCATCACCTCGGCCGGGCACGGCGAGCCCGCCATGATGCCCGTGCGCAGACTGGAGAGGTCGTGGTCGGCGAAGTCCGGGAGGCTCAGTTCGGCGATGAACATGGTCGGGACGCCGTACAGGGAGGTGCAGCGCTCCCGCTGCACCGCCTCCAGGGTGGCCCTCGGGTCGAAGGAGGGGGCGGGGATGACCACGCAGGCGCCGTGCGAGGTCGCCGCCAGGTTTCCCATGACCATGCCGAAGCAGTGGTAGAAGGGCACCGGGACGCAGATCCGGTCCTGCTCGGTGTAGGCGATCGTCTCCCCGACGAAATAGCCGTTGTTGAGGATGTTGTGGTGCGAGAGGGTGGCGCCCTTGGGGAAGCCCGTCGTGCCGGAGGTGTACTGGATGTTGACGGGGTCGTCGCAGGACAGCTCCGCGAACGGGGCGCCGCCGGACTCCCGGGCGAGCAGCGCCTCCCAGCTCGGGTCGCCGAAGTAGACGGTCTCCCGCAACTGCGGGCAGTCACCGCGCACTTCCTCGGCCATCGCCCGGTAGTCGCTCGCCTTGTGGCGGAGCGAGGCGAAGAGGAAGCGGACGCCCGCCTGACGGAGGACGTAGGCGACCTCGTGCGTGCGGTAGGCCGGGTTGATGTTCACCATGATCGCGCCGATGCGCGCGGTGGCGTACTGGACCAGCATCCATTCCGGGCAGTTGACCGCCCAGATGCCCACGCGGTCCCCCTTGCCGACACCGCTCGCCAGCAGCGCGTGCGCCAGCCGGTCGACGTCGGCGCCGAAGGCGGCGTAGGTCCAGCGCCGCCCGGACGGAACGTCGACGAGCGCCTCGCGGTCCGGCCAGGCGGCGACGGCCCGGTCCAGGTTGGCGCCGATGGTGTCCCCGAGGAGCGCGGTGGTCCCCGTTCCGTGGCTGTACGACGGCTGCCCGGTCACCGGAAGTCCTCCTCGCGGTACTCGTCGGCCGATCCGGCCGCCGTGGCCTCGCGCAGCTCGATCCGGCGGATCTTGCCGGACACGGTCTTGGGCAGGGCACCGAACTCCAGCCGGCGGATGCGCTTGTACGGGGCGAGCACCTGGCGGGAGTGCTCGAAGATCGCCTTCGCGGTGCCGGGGCCGGGCTCCCAGCCCTCGGCGAGGACGACGTACGCCTTGGGCACGGCGAGCCGCAGCGCGTCCGGGGCGGGGACGACGGCCGCCTCGGCCACCGCCTCGTGCTCCAGCAGCGCGCTCTCCAGCTCGAAGGGACTCACCTTGTAGTCGGACGCCTTGAACACGTCGTCACTTCGTCCGATGTAGGTGAGATAACCCTCTTCGTCCCGGGTCGCGATGTCCCCGGTGCGGTAGTAGCCGCCCGCCATGGCCTCCGCCGTGCGGTCGGGGTCGCCGTGGTAGCCGGTCATCAGGCCGACGGGCCGGTCGGAGAGGTCGAGGGCGATCTCGCCCTCGTCGACCCCGGGCGCGCCGGAGACCGGGTCGAGCAGTTCCACCCGGAAGCCGGGGCTGGGGCGGCCCATGGAGCCGGTCTTCAGCCGCTGGCCGGGGCTGTTGGAGACCTGCACCGCGGTCTCGGTCTGGCCGAAGCCGTCCCGGACGGTCACGCCCCAGGCGCGCCGGACCTGCTCGATGACCTCCGGGTTGAGCGGCTCGCCGGCCGCGACGACCTCGCGGGGCGGGGACTGGAGCCGGCCGAGGTCGGCCTGGATGAGCATCCGCCACACGGTCGGCGGGGCGCAGAAGGTGGTGACGCCGACCCGGTCCATCTCGGCCATCAGCCGGGACGCGTCGAAGCGGTCGTAGTTGACGATGAAGACGGTCGCCTCCGCGTTCCACGGGGCGAACAGGTTGGACCAGGCGTGCTTGGCCCAGCCGGGCGAGGAGATGTTCAGATGCACGTCGCCGGGCTTGAGGCCGATCCAGTACATGGTGGCCAGGTGCCCGACGGGGTAGGAGGTGTGGGTGTGCTCGACCAGCTTGGGCCGGGCGGTCGTGCCCGAGGTGAAGTAGAGCATCAGCGGGTCGTCGGCCAGGGTGGGGCCGTCCGGGACGAAGTCGGCGGGGGCCGCGTAGCCGTCCTCGTACGGCTCCCAGCCCTCCTCCGGCAGGCCGCCGACGGAGATCCGCGTGTAGGCGCCGGGCACGTCGTCGAACTTGGCGGTGTCCGCCGCCCGGACGATCACGTGCTTGACCCGGCCCCGCTCCACCCGGTCGCGCAGGTCCGCCGGGCCGAGCAGCGGGGTGGCCGGGATGACGACGGCGCGCAGCTTCATCGCGGCCAGCGC
Organism: Streptomyces sp. SID486; assembly: GCF_009865385.1. Lineage (GTDB taxonomy): Bacteria > Actinomycetota > Actinomycetes > Streptomycetales > Streptomycetaceae > Streptomyces. The sequence goes on from NZ_WWJT01000170.1 coordinate 3,372, forward strand.
GGTCTCCCACAGTTCGGCCTGGTTGCCGAGCATGACGAGGACGCGGTCCTCGGCGGCGACGCCCCGGTCGCGCAGCCACCGGGCCACCCGGGTGGAGCGTTCGGCCAGTTCGGCGAAGGACAGCCGGGTCTCGGCGCCGTCCTCCTCGACGATGTGCAGCGCCGTGCGGTCGTTGCCCGCGGCGATCACGTCGAACCAGTCCAGCGCCCAGTTGAAGTGCTCCGGCCGTGGCCAGTCGAAGCCCCGGCAGGCGGTGGCGTAGTCCTCGCGGTGTTCCAGCAGGAAGTCCCGGGCCCCGCGGAACATCTCGGTCGCCGTCATCCATGTCCTCCTCAGTACCGGACCATTGCCGGGCGGCTCTCTGGCATCGTCTAATCCGTGATGCAGGTCTCACTACCCCCGAACGGGGGTGTGGACGGCCGAAAGGGCGAACTCGTGACGGCAGACGCGGTGGAGGCGGTGGAGATCGGAGCCGCGCTGGCCCGGCTGCGGCGCGCGACAGGGCTTCCCGTGGCCTTCGGCGGCCTGCTGGAGTCCGGCCGCCCGCAGATCCGCATCAGCGAGCTGAGCGGCACGACCACGGCCGCGCTGCGCTCGCTCGCGGTGACCTCCGGCAACGGCCTGGGCGGCAAGGCGGTGGCGCTGGCCCGGCCGTGCGCGGTGCCGGACTACCCCCGTTCGCGGCAGATCAGCCACGAGTACGACGTACCGGTGGCCGCCGAGGGCATCCACGCCGTGCTCGCGGTGCCGGTCGTGGTGCGGCACCGGGTGCGCGGGGTGCTCTACGGCGCGCTGCGCTCGGCCCGGCCGCTGGGCGACCGCACGCTGGGCGCCGCGGTGGCGGTGGCGCGGGACCTGGAACAGACGCTGGTGGTGCGGGACGAGGCGCGGGAGCTGCTGGCGGCGGCCCGGCCGGACGGGGCCGCCCCCGCCCGGGGGGCCGCCTGGGAGCAGGTGCGTGAGGCGCACGCGGCGCTGCGGGCGCTGGCGCCCCGGATCACCGATCCGCGGTTGCGGGGCGAACTGCTGGCGGCGTGCGGTCTGCTCACCGCGCCGCCGCGGGACGGCGGCGTGACCCTGGCGCCGCGCGAGCTGGACGTGCTGTCCTGGGTGGCGGCGGGGGCCACCAACGCGAGGGTGGCCGCGCGGCTGGGCATCGGCCCGGAGACGGTGAAGGGTTACTTGCGTTCGGCGATGCGGAAGCTGGGCGCGCACACGCGAGGGGAGGCGGTGACCGCGGCCCGTGGGGCGGGACTGCTGCCGTAGTCCGGAGGCGGTGAGGAAACCTTCCCATTCAACCGGCGTCGCTTTGAATTTCCCTCTGCTTGACCGTTTGTTATTTCCCTCACCACGGCTTCCGTCCGAATTTCAAGGATCGTTGCCTAGAATTTGGCCCGGACACGACACACGAGGGGAGCGGTGACCGTGCGACGGGACTTCCAGGAGCCTGCCAGGTGCCGCTCCGACCTGGTCATCGGCCGCGAGGAGTTGTTCGCCGGCGCCCGTGAGCAACTCGCCTCGGGGGGCAGTGCGCTGCTCCACGGCCCCGCCGGAATAGGGAAATCCACTGTCCTGCGGGCATTGGCCGAGGAATACGGCGCCACCGCGCACACCGTGTTGCGGTGCTCGGCCACCGAGTCCGAATCCCACCTTCCCTTCCTCGCGCTCGCCGACCTCCTCGGCCTGGTCCTCGACGACGTCTCCCCCCGGCTGCCCGCGGCCCAGCGCACCGCCCTGGAGTCGGCGCTCACCGGCCGGGGCGAGTCCAGCCTGCAGCGCGACGGCCTCGCTCTGCGCCTGGCCGTGCTCTCCGCGCTGCGCGCGCTCGCCGCGCACGGCCCGGTCCTGGTCGTCGCCGACGACCTCCAGTGGCTGGACCCGGCCAGCGCCGAACTCCTCGGCTTCGCCGCCCGGCGTCTGGGCGGCACACGGGTGCAACTGCTGTGCGCGGTCCGCACCGAGGGCCAGGACGGCCAGGAGTACGACCGTCACCTGCGGGCCTGCCCGCCCGGCACCCTCGCGGTCCGCCTGGGCCCGCTCTCCCGCACCCAGGTGGCCCAGCTGCTCGACCACCGCGGCCACGGCGGTCTGCCCCGCTCCACGGTCCGCGAGATCCACCGCACCAGCGGCGGCAACCCGCTGTTCGCCCTGGAACTCGGCCGCGCCCTCGCCGACAGCCCCACCCCGCCCCGGCCGGGCGAGCCGCTGCCGGTGCCGACCTCGCTGCGCGCCCTGGTGCTCAGCCGCCTGGACATGCTCTCGGTGGAGGCCCGCCGCACCCTGCTGGTGGCCAGCGCCGGTGCCCGCCCCACCCCGGCGCTGCTGCACGCGGCCGGCCGGGACAACGCCGAGGCCGAGTGCGCCCAGGCCGCCGAACTCGGCCTGCTGGCCACCGAGCCCGACGCTCCGGCCGTACGGTTCGCGCACCCGCTGATCTCCGCCGCGCTGTACGCGGAGGCACCGGCCCACGAACGGCGGGCCGCCCACGCCGCGCTGTCCACCGCCGCCTCCGACCCGATAGAGCGGGCCCGGCACCTGGCCCTGGCCACCACCGGCACCGACCCCGAGGTCGCCGCCCGGCTCGGCGAGGCCGCGGCCCTCGCCCGGGACCGCGGAGCACCGTCGGTCGCCGCCCAGCTGGGGCTGCTCGCCGCCCGCCACACCCCCGCTGACGGCACCCCCGGCCAGGAGGAGCGCCGGCTCGCCGCCGCCGAGGACGCGATCACCGCCGGCGAGGTGGACCTGGCCCGGGACATCGCCCGGGAGGTGCTGGTCCGGGCGACCGTGCCCGCCGACCGGGTACGGGCCTGGATCATCGTCATCGACACCGCCGGCCACACCATGGCCGAGGTGGACGCCGTCTTCCCGCAGGCCCTCGCCGACGCCGGTGACGACCCCCGGCTGCTGGCCCTGGTCCACTACCAGCTGGCCTGGCGGGCGCTGATCGTGGAGGGCGACTTCACCGAGGCCCGGGAGGCCGCCGCGCACGCCGCCGAACTGGCCGCGTTCGGCGCGGACCGGCGCACCGAGCTGCTCGCCCTCGCCTTCCAGGCCCAGACCGAGACCCTGATGGGGCATCCGGAGGCACCCCGCACCATCAGACGGGCCCTGCGGCAGCCCCAGGACCCCCGGGTGGCGTGGCATCACAACGGCGCGGGCAGCGCCCGGTTCCGCTGGCTGGTCATGGGCGACCAGCTGGCCGAGGCCCGGGCCACGGTCACCGCGCTGCTGCGCGAGGTCCGCCGGCGCGGCTCGGTGGAGAGCGAGGTGCACTTCCTGCGCGGGCTCGCCGAGACCGAACTGCGCGCCGGGCACTGCGGGCGCGCCCTGGACCTGGCCCGCGAGAGCCTGCGGCTGGCCCGGGACTCGGGCATCGGCGAGACCGCCTCGGCGATGCTCACCTCGCTCGCGGAGGCGTCCGGCGGCGATGTGGACCGGGCGCTGGCGCTGGCCCGGGAGGCGGTGGCGCACGCCGAGGAGGACGGCGACCAGATGTACCTCTCCCGGGCACTGGGCGCGCTCGGCTACGCCCAGCTGGTGGCCGGGGACCCGGCCGGCACCGTGCGCTCGCTGCGCCGGGTGCGCAGCCTGGAGCTGGGCCTCGGCATCACCGACCCGGCCCGGGGCCGCTGGCAGGGTGACCTCGCCGAGGCGCTGGTCCGCACAGGTGAACCCGCCGAGGCGCAGGACGTCATCGACGTCAGCCGGGAGCACGCGCTGCGGCTCGGCCGGGAGAGCGTCCTCGCGGTGCTCGACCGGTCCGAGGCCCTCGTGCGCGCCGCCCGCGGCGACCTGGAGGCCGCCGTCGCCCAGCTGACGTCCGCTCAGGCCCGGCTGGGCAAGCTCGGCTACGGCCTGGAGGAGGCACGGGCCGCGTTCGCGCTGGCCCGGCTGCCGGGCACGTACGGCGCCGAAGGCACGCGCCCGTGGCGGGAGGCCGACCGGGCGGAGGGCCGCAGGCCCGGGCCGG
>NZ_WWJT01000171.1 GCF_009865385.1 Streptomyces sp. SID486
GGGGCATGGGCGTGGGCGTGGCGGGGCCGGGGGCGGCCGGGGGTGGCCGGCCGGTGCGGCCGTCAGCTGCCCGTGGTCACCGACCTGCTCGCCGAGTAGCCGCCCCAGGTGCCGTCGGGCAGCCGCGCCCGCAGCCGTACCCGGTGCTCCTCCCCGGCCGCGGTGCCCAGGTAGAAGCTGTGGTGCGCCCGGCCGGGGGGCGGTGTACCGCCCCAGACGAGCGAGGTGGCCGTGGTGCCGTCCAGCTGGATCTGGTACTCGGTGATCACGCCGTCCACGCTCGGCGGGTCCCAGGCCAGGTCGATGTAGTAGGCGTCGCCGGAGCGATGGGTGCCGACGGTGAACCCGGTGGGCGCGGTGTTCCGGCCGTCGTCGCTGCCCGGGGTGGTGAGGCGGACCGGCGTGCCGGCGGGGGAGAGGTTGTCGGCGGCGTCCCGGGCCCGCACCGTGAAGACGTAACGGCTGCCGGGGCGCAGTCCCGTGAGCACGGTCGCGGTCTGACTGCCGCCGACGCTGTGGATCTTCACGCCGCCCTGGTAGACGTCGTACGACAGCACGCCCCGGTCGTCCCGGGACGCCCCCCAGGACAGCTGGACGGCACGGCTGCTCACCGCCCGCCCGGTCGTCCTGTCCGGCCGGGTCGGGGCCGAATGGTCGGCCGCCGACACGGCCGGTGTCCGCGCCCGGACCGCCCGGCTCGGCGGGCCCAGCCGGCCCGCGGTGTCCCGGGCCCGCACGGTGAAGGCGTACATGGTGGACGGCCTGAGCCTGATGACGTCCACCATGTGCTGCGCACCCGGTACTTCGGCCACCTTTGTGGTGCCGCGATAGACCTCGTAGGAGCGGACGCCGGCACCGCCGGGTGCCGCGTTCCACATCACGTGCACGGTCGTGGCGCTGCCCGCCGCGGCGGTGATGCCGGCCGGAGCACCTGGCATCCGGCCCTCGCCGTCGTCGGCCCGGCCCCAGCCGCAGGACACGACCAGCAGCAGCGCGCCGCAGACCAGCACGAGGGGAAGGGGAACGCGTCGCACGGCACTGCCCTCCCGGACGGCCTCGGCATGACGTAAAGGTCCGGACCAATATGGCCCGGCCGGTGCGGTCACAGCAAGGGGGCCGTGTTGCCGACCCTCGCCGGGCATTACGTATGCTGATCCTTCCGGTGGTCGAACTTCCCTGGGCCAAAAGGGAGTTCGCTCCGGTGGCGCGGACACGCTGTCGTCGCCGATCCCGCGCCGGAGCGGGTGGCCGGGGGTCCGTTTCCGCTACCCGGCCCGGGCCCCCGGCCCCCGTCACCCCTGTCGCCGGTCCACTCCCCACGGGCCGTCCCCGCCCCCGCTGTCCCCTTACGGGGTGTCAGGAACGTGCTCCATACGGCCCCTTCGCGGCAAAAGCCGTGGTCGCACGCCCGGACCCGCAGCACAGTGTGCTCGATGTCCGAAATGTCCCCAACGAGAGGGTCCCCCATCGTGCGTGTCCCGTCCCTGACGCTGGCCGCCGCCGGCGCCGCCCTGCTGGCCCCGGCGGCGCTGCCCGCCCCGGCCACCGCCGTACCGCCTCCCGGGCGGTCCGCGGCCCGTGGCGAGCGCGAGGTCACCGCCGCCGACCTCCTGTCCCGGGTCGGCAGGTGCAAGCAGCTCTCCCGGGGCCGGTTCCGCACGGATGCGGACGACTCCGCGACCGTCAAAGTCTGCGGCACCCACGACGCCGTCTTCTGGAAGGCCGACCTGGACATCGACTGTGACGGCCGCCCCACCGCGCACTGCAACCGCCGCACCGACCCGATGTTCGCCGCCACCACGGCGTTCCAGCAGTCGGACGGCCGCCACCTGAACGCCGAGAAGCTGCCCTACATCGTGATCCCGGCGCCCAGCCGCCGCTGGAACCCCTGGAGGCACGGCGTGCGCGGAGGCGCCGTGGCCGCCCTCGTCTACCGCGACAGGGTGCGGTACGCGGTCGTCGGTGACACCGGCCCGCGCGACCTCATCGGCGAGGCGTCCTACGCCACCGCCCGCGCCCTCGGGATCCGGCCCGACCCCCGTGACGGCGGAGTCCCCTCCGGCGTGACGTACATCGTCTTCCGGAACTCCAGGGTCAGCACCGTCGAGGACCACGCGGAGGCGGTGGAGACGGGGAAACGGCTGGCCGGACGCTTCGTGGCACACCACCGGCCGTCCCCGAGGAACGCCGACCGCCGGCCGGATCCCCAGAACACCGACCACCGCCCGGCTCCGAAGAACACCGACCACCGCCCGGCTCCGAGAGACACCGGGCACCGGCCGGCTCCGAAGAACACCGGGCACCGGGCGGCCCCGAAGGACACCGGCCACTGACGAACCCCGGCAGCCGCCGGCCGACAGCGAGTCGCCGGGCCTCACCGGCCGACAGCGAGTCGACGGGGAGCCACCGGCCGCCGGCGAGCCCCCGGGACGCGCCGGTCGCCGGCGGGCCCCGGGACTCCCCGGCACGGTCCGGCTCCGGTGGGCGGAACACCGCCCACCGGCGGGCCGCAGGCACCGCTCGGGGCGGACACCAGGCCCGCCCCGAGCCGAGCCTGCGGATCATGCCTTCCGGTAGCTGTACGCTTCCGCCGCCGCGGCCTCGACCGCGTCCAGGTCGGCGCCCGCGGCCGCGGTGACCACCGCGGCCACCGCGCCCTCGACGAACGGCGCGTCCACCAGACGCGTGCCCTCCGGCAGTTCGTCACCCTCGGCGAGCAGCGCCTTCACCGTGAGCACCGCGCTGCCGAGGTCGGTGAGCACCGCCACCCCGGCGCCCCGGTCCACCGAGGCCGCCGCGGCGGAGATCAGCTCGGCGCTGGTGCCCAGGCCGCCGTCCTCGGTACCGCCCGCCGGGGCCACCGGTACCGCGGTCGCCCCGCCCGCCAGGCTCTTCGCCAGATCCCCGACCGAGGCGGCCACCTCCGCGCTGTGCGACACCAGCACGATCCCGACCAGCTTCTCCTCACTCACCGTCCGCCTCCGCCGTGTCGGCCAGCGCGGCGATCAGCAGCGCCGACGAGGTGGCCCCCGGGTCCTGGTGGCCGATGCTGCGCTCGCCCAGATAGCTCGCGCGGCCCTTGCGGGCCTGTAGCGGCGTGGTGGCCTCCGCTCCCTCCTCCGCGGCGGCCCGAGCCGCGGCGAAACCGGACGCCAGCGCGTCGGCGGCCGGCAGCAGGGCGTCGATCATGGTCTTGTCACCGGGGGCCGCCCCACCGAGTTTCATCACCCCGTCCACTCCCTCGCGCAGCGCCGCGGCCAGCTGTTCCGCACCGACCTCGGCGGTGTCACCGAGCGCCTTGCCCGTCCGGCGCAGCAGGGTGCCGTACAGCGGCCCGGACGCGCCCCCGACCGTCGAGATCAACTGCCGTCCGGCCAGGGTCAGTACGGCGCCCGGGGTGCCGGGTGCCTCCTTCTCCAGGGCGGCTGTCACGGCCCGGAACCCGCGCTGCAGATTGCTGCCGTGGTCGGCGTCCCCGATGGCCGAGTCGAGTGCGGTGAGCCGCTCCGCCTCACGTTCGACGGACGCGGCGGCCGTCGTCATCCAACGACGGAAGAAGTCGGCGTCGAGCACGGTGCCTCCTCGCGTGGTAGGGATGCCGGCCGTGCGGCCGGGCCGGTGACCGTACGCTCCGCCGGATCACATCCCCCAGCGCAGGGCCGGGGTCCTGACCGGAGCGTCCCACAACCGCAGCAGTTCCTCGTCGACCTGGCACAGCGTCACCGAGGCGCCCGCCATGTCCAGGGAGGTGACGTAGTTGCCGACGAGGGTGCGGGCCACGGGGACGCCGCGTTCGCGGAGCACCCGCTGCACCTCGGCGTTGAACCCGTACAGCTCCAGCAGCGGGGTGGCGCCCATGCCGTTGACCAGTACCAGGACGGGACTGCGCGGTGGCAAGTCCTCCAGGACGGCGTTGACCGCGAAGTCGGCGATCTCCCCGGAGGTCATCATCGGCCGCCGCTCCCGGCCCGGCTCACCGTGGATGCCGATGCCCAACTCCAGCTCGCCGTCGGGCAGGTCGAAGGTCGGGCTGCCCTTGGCCGGGGTCGTACAGGCGCTGAGGGCCACACCGAAGCTGCGCGAGTTCTCGTTGACCTGGCGGCCGATGGACTCCACCCGCTCCAGCGACTGCCCCTCCGCCGCGGCGGCACCCGCGATCTTCTCCACGAAGAGGGTCGCGCCGGTACCCCGCCGGCCGGCCGTGTAGAGGCTGTCGGTGACCGCGACGTCGTCGTTGACGAGCACCTTGGCGACCTGGATGCCCTCGTCCTCGGCCAGCTCGGCCGCCATGTCGAAGTTGAGCACGTCACCGGTGTAGTTCTTGACGACGAAGAGGACCCCGGCCCCGCTGTCCACCGCCGCGGCGGCCCGCGCCATCTGGTCCGGCACCGGCGAGGTGAAGACCTCCCCGGGGCAGGCGGCGGCGAGCATGCCCGGCCCGACGAACCCGCCGTGCAGCGGCTCGTGTCCGGAGCCGCCGCCCGACACCAGGGCGACCTGTCCGGGCACGGGGGCGTCCCGGCGGACGATCACCCGGTTGTCCACGTCCACGTTCAGGTCGGGATGAGCCGCCGCCATACCGCGCAGCGCGTCCGCCACGACCGTCTCCGGTACGTTGATCAGCATCTTCATGCCTATCTCCCAGAAGGATGAGCAGGTGAGTTCCTGACCGGTGTCCTTGCTGTCCGGGTTGTCCGGGCTGTTCGGGTGATCCGGGCTGTCCGGGCCGGTCGCGGCCGGTGGCCGGGGCCGGTGGGCCGGTGCGGCCCGCAGCGGATTCCGGCGGTGCTGACGCCGACGGGACGCCGGCTTGACCGATGAGTCATCGGAACCCCCTGAGCACGCCGTGGGGCAGGTGGACAGAACCTTGCTCCTCAGTATCGGTCCTGCGGCAGGGAAGGTCATGTTCGTCGCGGGGTTTCCTCCCCCGGCCGCCGTACGGACCGGTCCGCCGCACCCGCCCCGGCCGCACGGGCCGGTCCGCCGCCCCCGCCCCGTCTGCCGTACGGAGTCGGCTCTCACCCCCGGCGGCCGTACGGACCTGGCCCCCGCCCCGGCGGCCGTACGGAGTCGGCCCCCGCCCCGGCGGCCGTACGGACCCGGCTCCGCGGTCGCCCCGGCCGACGGCCACGCCGAGCCTGGGGGCGGCAGGGCCAGGCACGGTGCTCGCCGGGCTCGTAGGATCGGCGGCATGAACAGGCCGAACGCACTGGGGGAGTACCTGCGGGCCCGTCGCGAACTGACCGACCCCGCGGTCGCCGGGCTGCCGGTCGTGGGTGTACGCCGTACCCCCGGACTGCGCCGTGAGGAGGTCGCCACCCTGGCCGGGATCAGCGCCGACTACTACCTCCGCCTCGAACAGGGCCGCGACCGCAACCCCTCGCCCCAGGTGCTCCAGGCCCTCGCCCGGGTTCTCCGGCTGGACGAGATCGCCACCGAGCACCTGCTGAGCCTGACCGCCGCGCGCCCGCGCGCACCCCGGCGCCCGCGCCGCGAGACCGTGCCGACCGGGATCCTGCAGCTCCTCGACGCGGTCAACCTTCCCGCGTTCGTGGAGAGCCGCAGGTTCGACGTGCTCGCCGCCAACCGGCCGGCCACCGCCGTGTCACCGAACATCCGGCCCGGCGTCAACCGGCTGCGCGCGATCTTCCTCGACCCCGCCGAGCGGGATCTCTACCCGGACTGGGAACAGGCGGTCAGGGGCCTGGTCGCCGGGTTCCGTGCCTCCGTGGGCAGCGACGTCGACGACCCGCGGACCGTCCAGCTCGTCGGTGAGCTGTCCCTGGCCAGCGACACGTTCCGGCGGCTGTGGGCCAGGCACGACGTCTCCGCGCTGGCCGGAGGGACGATGCGGCTGCGTCATCCCCGGCTCGGTCCGCTCGAACTGCGCCGGGAGAAGCTGCCGCTCAGCGACTCAGGCGGCCAGATCCTGGCCATCTATCACGCCGAGCCGGGCTCGGCGTCGGCCCTTGCGCTCGACGCACTCGCGTCGTCGGAGCCCGCCCAGGCGCCCCGCACGTCGGCGGCGGACGCCTGAACCCCGCGTGCTTTAAGAGCCGCGACGGCCTCTGCCGTCCCGCCGCACCGCCGTCCCGCCGCACTGCCGCACTGCCGCACTGCCGCACTGCCGTGCCGACGGTGCCGTACCGCCGTACCGCCGTACCGCCGTACCGCCGTACCGCCGTACCGCCGTGCCGCCGTGCCGCCGTGCCGCCGTGCCGCCGTGCCGCCGTGCCGCCGTGCCGCCGTGCCGACGGACTGTCGCACCGCCGTACGGCACCACGGCCGCAGCGCCGGTACTGCCGTCGTGCCGCACCGGGGGCCGACGGTCTGAGCCGTATCCCCTGCCTCAGGCCGTCAGAAGGACGTTGACGAGGGCGATCAGTACGCAGGCCGCGACGGCGGCCACGACCACCCAGGGCCACAGGGGGCGTTCCCCGGACGGTCGCGTCCGAGTGGGCTCGGGCACGGTGGGCATGGTGGCTCCTCGCGGGCGGACGACGGGCTGGGACACCTCCATCGTGGGGCGGCGGGCGAGGGTGGTCACTCCGGCCGGCCACCGGCTTCCGGTGGAGTTTTTCCCACCCTGGACGTCCCCGAGGACACCAGGGGCCCCTCCTGTGCCCGGGAGCCGCATCGGCCGCGCCGTCCGGGGAACTCGGTGGCCCGGGACCGGGAGGTCCCCGGCCGGCGGGAGAGGCGGCGTCGCCGTGGACGAGTGGGAGATGTGGGACATGCACGACGAGGTACGGCTGTCGGCGCGCGAGCGGCTCGCGCTGTTGCAGATCGAGGCGAATCTCGGGCAGGACCGCCGGTTCGCGCGGCGTATGGGCGCGGCACGTCAGGGGCTGTGGCTGCCGGTGGCGGTGCTGCTGCTGGTGGCCGCGTCGGTGTTCGTCGCCGTCATGGGCATCCTCACCTCGGATCCCGCGCTGCTGTGGTGCTTCGCGCTGCTGTGGCCGGTCACCCTCTTCCAGGCGTTCCGCCTGCTGTGCCGCGCGGGCCGCCCCCGCGCCCGGCCGCGCCCCGGCGCCCAGATGACCCCGTGGCTGTGAACCCGGGCGGGCCTACGCACGACTGAACGCCCGGCTCGGGCCCGTGGCCGCGACGTACGGACCGAGGGCGTGCGCGGGGTGTGCGACCGAGCGTGCGGGCGGGCCCGGAGAGCGGGCCCGGAGCGACCATCGCTCCGGGCCCCGGCCCACACGCTCGGTCCGCTCGGTCCGCACGGTCCGCCGGATCAGCTCTCCTTGCCCCGTCCCGACAGCGCGTCCCGCATCCGGTCGACCAGACCGGTGCCCGGGGCCAGCAGCTTGTTGGCCGGGGGAGTGTCCGGTGCCGACGGGTGCGGCCGGGTCGGCGCCATCTTCTTCGCGCGGCGCACCTTGTCGCCCAGCTCCATCAGCGCGTCCGCAGGACAGGCCGACTCCAGCCGCGGGAAGAGGTTCTGCTCCTCGTCGGCGACATGGGAGCGGATCTCGCTCATCAGCTGCGTCATGAGTGTGTCGAACCGGGGGTCGTCCGCCCGGCAGCCCTCCAGGTCCTTCATGATCTGCTCGGCCCTGGCGTGATCCTCGATCTCCTTGTCGGCCAGGGCGTCGCCGCCCGTCACGTGCTCGCGCACCGCCGGGTAGAGATATGCCTCCTCGGCGACCGAGTGGCGGACCAGTTCGATCGTGGCCTGGTCGCAGAGGTTCTTGCGTTCCTCGGAGCCGGGCGGCAGCGCCTCGATCCGGCCGAAGATCTCCTCGACCTCACGGTGATCGGTGGTCAGTTCCTGGATGACGTTTCCGCCGTGACCCATCGTCGTTACCTCCTGCGTGACACGCGGCGGCCCGTCGACGGGCCGCCGTCGCCGCGCAGAGTTCCCCGGAACACGGCGCGCCACACGGCCGGCGACGTCCGCCGCCGCCATTCGGCTCACGCGCGGCACGGGCGACGGGCGCCGGGAGGCGCGCAGGTCCGCAGCGTGGTAATGAAAGCGTCGGAGTCGCGCAAGAACGCCCGATTCCGGACAATAAGAATCCAACGTATGAAAACAACTGGCATGGGAACCCTCAGTGCCAGTGCCGTCCAGCCAGTGGCGGCAGACCCAGGGCGGTCCTCCGGACGAGTGGGACCCAAGCCCTGTCCTCCTCCTCTCGAACGGGCCGACGACGTCGGGCCCGGTGACGCGGCACGCACCCGACTCCCGCGCAGCGCCTCCGCGGTGCGCGCGGGCGGCACCTGACGGGGCGTGCACGGCGCGGACGAAGGACGACGAAGGGAATAGCCCCCATGACTGGTGACACACCGTTCTCCTGGCGGCGCGCCCTCGTGACCGGCGGCGCTGGCTTCCTCGGCTCCCATCTGTGCGAGCGGCTGCTGGATTCAGGAGTCGAAGTCGACTGTGCCGACAACCTGGCCTGCGGGCGGCGCGAGAACGTCGCGCACCTGGAGGACCGGCCGGGCTTCCGTTACGTCCACTGCGACGTCTCCGCGGCCGAGTGCCCCACGCGGCTGACCGGCCCGTACGACCTGGTCCTGCACTTCGCCTGCCCGGCCTCGCCCGCCGACTACCTGCGAATGCCCCTGGAGACCCTCGACGTGGGCAGCCTCGGCACCCGCAACGCCCTGGCCATCGCCGAACGCGACGGCGCGCGCTTCCTGCTCGCCTCCACCTCGGAGGTGTACGGCGACCCGCAGGTGCACCCGCAGCACGAGGGTTACTGGGGCAACGTCAACCCGATCGGGCCGCGCAGCGTGTACGACGAGTCGAAGCGGTTCGCCGAGGCGCTCGCCACCGCGCACATGGGCACCCGCGGCACGAACGCCGGGATAGTGCGGCTGTTCAACACGTACGGGCCGCGGATGCGGGCCCACGACGGCCGTGCCGTGCCCACCTTCATCTGCCAGGCCCTGGCCGGCGAGCCGCTGACGGTGACCGGCGACGGCAGCCAGACCCGCTCGCTCTGCTACGTCGACGACACGGTCGACGGCATCCTGCGGGTGGCCCGGAGCAGGTCCGTACGGCCGGTGAACATCGGCGGCAGCGAGGAGATCACCGTCGCCGACCTGGCCCGCCGCGTGGTCGCCCTCACCGGCTCCCGCTCGCCCATCGCCTTCATAGACCGGCCCGTGGACGACCCCGGGCGCCGCCGCCCCGACACCACCCTCGCGCGCGAGCTGCTCGGCTGGTCGCCGCAGGTGCCGTGGGAGGAGGGCCTGAAGCAGACCATCGCCTACTTCGCGGCCCTGCCCCCGCAACCCGTACCGGGCGTGGAGGACCCGGCGTCCGCGCAGTCCTGACCCCCCGCCCCTCCCCGGCCCTGGAGACAGCGCATGCACGTCCTCGGTATCAACGCACTCTTCCACGACCCCGCAGCCGCCCTGATCACGGACGGCAAGGTCGTGGCGGCGGCGGAGGAGGAGCGGTTCTCCCGCCGCAAGCACGGCAAGCGGCCCGTACCCTTCGCCGCCTGGGAACTGCCCGGGCAGTCGGCCCGCTGGTGCCTGGAGCAGGCCGGCCTCACCCCGTCCGGCCTGGACGCCGTCGCCTACTCCTACGACCCGTCCCTGGCCCGTCCCGCCGAGCGGATGGGGCTGCACGACCCCTGGGACCACCTGCGTCAGCAATACGCCCGCGAGGCGCCGGACTTCCTCGCCGAGGCACTCCCCGGACTCGACCCGGCCAAGGTCAGGTTCGTACCCCACCACGTCGCGCACGCCGCCTCCGCCGGCCCCGTCTCGCCCTACCCCGACTGCGCGGTCCTCGTCCTGGACGGCCGCGGCGAGTGCGGCTCCCACCTGGCCGGCCGCTACACGAGCCGGGAACTGACGGTCCTGGCCACCCAGGCGCTGCCCGACTCCCTCGGCCTGTTCTACGAGGACCTCACCCAGCACCTCGGCTTCCTGCGCAGCAGTGACGAGTTCAAGGTGATGGCACTCGCCTCCTACGGCACCCCGCGCTTCGCCGGACGCCTGCGGGAGTACGTCAGCACCGATGGCGAAGGCGGCTTCCGGGCGCGCCCGGTGCCCTGGGCCGACCTCGTCCCGGCGCGCCCGCCCGGCGGGCCGTGGAGCGACGACCACGCCGACCTCGCCGCCAGCGCCCAACTCTGCCTGGAGGAGGCCATGCTGGCCCTCGCCCGGTGGCTGCGCGAGCACACCGGGGAGGACGCGCTGACCCTGGCCGGCGGTGTCGCCCTCAACTGCGTGGCCAACACCCGGCTGTGGCGGGAGAGCGGCTTCAGGCACATCTGGGTGCAGCCCGCCGCCGGTGACGCCGGAACGGCCCTGGGCGCGGCGGCGCACGTCGCCGGGGAGAAGGACACCCTGGAGCCGATGCCGACGGCCGCCCTGGGCCGCGGCTGGAGCGACGCCGAGCTGCGCGCGTGGCTGGAGCGGGCGGCCGTGCCGTACGAGGAGCCCGCCGACATCGCCGAGACCGCCGCCGAGGCGCTGGCCGCCGACGGCATCGTGGCCTGGTTCCAGGGGCGCAGCGAGTACGGGCCGCGCGCGCTCGGGCACCGCTCCCTGCTGGCCCACCCCGGCAGGGCCGCCAACCTGGAGCGCCTCAACGCGGTCAAGGGACGCGAGGAGTTCCGGCCCGTGGCGCCCATGGTGCTCGCCGAGCGCGCGGGGGAGATCTTCGACGGTCCGCTGCCGAGCCCGCACATGCTGTTCGTGCACGAGGTGGCCGCCGGCTGGCGGGACCGTATCCCGGCCGTGGTCCACGTCGACGGCACCGCCCGCATCCAGACCGTCGACCGGACCGAGGAGCCGCTGGTGGCCCGCATGCTCGACGGCTTCGAACGGCGTACCGGACTGCCGGTGGTGGTCAACACCAGCCTGAACACCGCGGGGCGCCCCATGGTGGACGATCCCCGGGACGCCCTGGAGTGCTTCGGCTCGGCACCCGTGGACCTGCTGGTGCTCGGCCCGTTCGCGATCCGCCGCGGGAAGGCGTTCGCATGACCGGCGCACCCGCCTACACCGTGGTCGTGCCGACGATCGGCCGCCCCTGCCTCGCCGAGTGCCTGCGCGCGCTCGCCGCGGCCGGGGACCATCCGCCGCACGAGGTGATCGTCGTCGACGACCGGCCCGCGCCGGAGGGCGGCCTGGCACTGGAGACCGCCGGCCAGCTGCTCGACCGCGTGCGCACCCTGAGCACCGGCGGCAAGGGGCCGGCCGCCGCCCGCAACGCCGGCTGGCGCACCGTCCGCACGCCCTGGACGGTGTTCCTGGACGACGACGTCCAGGTGCTGCCGGACTGGTCCCGGCGGCTCGCCGAGGACCTGCGCGCGGCCGGGCCCGAGGTCGGCGGCGTCCAGGGGCGGTTGCGTGTCCCGCTGCCCCCGGACCGCCGGCCCACCGACTGGGAACGCACCACCAAGGGCCTGGAGAACGCCGCCTGGGCCACCGCCGACATGGCGTACCGCACCGAGGCCCTCAAGCGGAGCGGCGGTTTCGACGAACGCTTCCCCCGGGCCTTCCGCGAGGACGCCGACCTCGCCCTGCGCATGCAGCGGGCCGGCTGGGCCCTGCTCCGCGGCACGCGTGTCACCCGGCACCCGGTCCGCCCGGCCCACTGGTGGGCCTCCCTGCCCGCGCAGCGCGGCAACGCCGACGACGCCCTGATGAACCGGCTGCACGGCCGCGACTGGTGGGACCGCGCCCAGGCGCCCCGCGGCCGGCTGCCCCGCCACCTGGCCGTCACCGGCGCGGCCCTCGCCGCTGCCTCGTGCGCCCTGGCCGGACGGCGCCGGGCCGCGACGGCCTGCGCCGCCCTGTGGACACTGGGCACCGCCGAGTTCGCCCTCGCCCGCATCCTGCCCGGACCGCGCACCGGTCGCGAGATCGCCGGGATGCTCGGGACCAGCGTGCTCATACCGCCTCTCGCCGTACGGCACTGGCTGCGCGGAGTCGTCCGCCACCGGCACGCGCGGCCGCTGGGAGGTGCCGGATGACCGGCCTGTCGGCGGTGCTGTTCGACCGCGACGGCACCCTCGTGGCGGACGTGCCGTACAACGGCGATCCCGGCCGGGTCCGTCCCCTGCCGGGTGCCGCGGAGGCCGTCGCGCTGGCCCGGTCCCACGGCTTGGCCACCGGCGTGGTCAGCAACCAGTCCGGCATCGGCCGCGGACTGCTCACGGTGGGGCAGGTGCTCGCCGTCAACGCGCGCGCCGACGAGTTGCTCGGCGGGCTGGACACCTGGGTGTTCTGTCCGCACGCACCCGACGCCGGCTGCGCCTGCCGCAAACCGCGGCCCGGCCTCGTCCGCGCGGCCGCCGCCCGGCTGGGCGTGCCGGCCGCCGCGTGCGTGGTGATCGGCGACATCGCCGCCGACGTGCTGGCCGCGCACGCGGCGGGCGCGCGGGGCGTGCTCGTCCCCAACGCGGCCACGGCACCGGCCGAGGTGAAACGTTTCTTCGGCCAGAGTGCCCCCGACGTGCTCACCGCCGTACGGACCGCCCTGGACATGACTTCGGGGAGGGCGCCGTCGTGAAGACCCTCGTCGTCCGGCTCGACAGCTTCGGTGACGTGCTGCTCGCCGGCCCCGCCGTCCGCGCCGTGGCCGCCCGCAGCGCCCACGTCACCCTGCTGTGCGGTCCGTCCGGCGCGGACGCCGCCCGGATGCTGCCCGGCGTGGACGAGGTGCTGGTCTGGGAAGCCCCCTGGGAGGGCTTCGACCCGCCCCCGGTCACGCTGCCGGACATCGACACCCTGCTCGGGCGGCTGCGCGCCGGGTCCTACGACACCGCGCTCGTCCTCACCTCCTTCCACCAGAGCCCCCTGCCCACCGCCCTCCTCCTGCGGCTCGCCGGCGTCGGCCGGATCGGTGCCGACAGCGCCGACCACCCCGGCCGGCTGCTCGACGTGCGCAACCGGCGCCGGGCCGGCCGGCACGAGGTGGAGGCCGCCCTCGACACCGCCGCGGCCATGGGTTTTCCCCCGCCCCCCGGCGACGACGGACGCCTGCGCGTCCTCCCGCCCCCGGACACCGGAGCCCTCACCGGCCGCGGCCCGTACGTCGTCCTGCACCCGGGCGCCAGTGCCCCCGCCCGCGCCTGGAGCCCCCACCGCTGCGCCGAGGCGGCCGGCCTGCTCGCCGACGCCGGGCACCGCGTCGTCGTCACCGGCGGCCCCGCCGAGACCGCCCTCACCCGGCAGGTCAGCGGCGACGCGGCCGTGGACCTCGGCGGCCGGACCGGCCCGCGCGCCCTCGCCGGGGTGCTGCGCATGGCCGACGTCGTGATCAGCGCCAACACCGGACCCGCCCACCTCGCCGCCGCCGTCGGCACCCCCGTCGTGTCCCTGTTCGCACCCGTGGTCCCGGCCGAGCGCTGGGCGCCGTACGGCGTTCCCGTCATCCTGCTCGGCGACCAGTCGGCGCCGTGCGCGGACACCCGGGCCCTCACCTGCCCGGTGCCCGGCCACCCCTGCCTGGACGAGGTCACCGGGCAGGACGTGGTGCGCGCGGTGCACAAGCTCATCCAGGAGCGGCACTCATGAACATCCTCGTCTGGCACGTGCACGGATCCTGGCTCACCGCCTTCGTGCAGGGCCCGCACACCTACCTGGTCCCGGTCACCGAGGACCGCGGACCCGACGGCCTCGGCCGGGCGGTGACCTGGGACTGGCCGGCCTCCGTACAGGAACGGACCCCGGCCCAGCTGCGCGACTGCGACATCGACCTGATCGTGCTGCAACGGCCGCACGAACTCGATCTGGCCCTGCGCTGGACCGGCCGACGCCCCGGTGTGGACGTGCCCGTCGTCTACGTCGAGCACAACAGCCCCGACGCCTCGCCCGAGCGGCAACGCCATCCGCTCGCCGGCCAGCACGGCATCCCGATCGTCCACGTCACCCACTTCAACCGGCTCATGTGGGACAACGGCCGGGCCCCGACCGAGGTCGTGGAACACGGCATCGTCGACCCCGGCCCGCTGTGGACCGGCACCGAGCGGCGCGCGGCCGTCGTCGTCAACGAGCCCGTGCGCAGGGGCCGTACGACCGGCACCGACCTGCTGCCGCGGTTCGCGCGGTCCGCACCCCTGGACGTCTTCGGCATGCGCACCGAAGGACTCGCCGCACACCTCGGCCTGCCGCCCGAGCGCTGCCGTGCCCGGGACCTGCCCCAGCACGAACTGCACCGGGAGATGGCCCGGTGCCGCCTCTACCTGCACCCCGTGCGCTGGACCTCGCTCGGACTGTCCCTGCTGGAGGCCATGTTCCTCGGCATGCCCGTGGTCGCCCTGGACACCACCGAGGTCCGGGAGGCGGTACCCGACGGCGCCGGGGTCGTCTCGAACCGGCTCGACGTCCTGGAGGACGCCGTACGCGCCTTCCTCGCCGACCCCGAACTGGCCCGCACGACCGGCACGGCGGCCCGGACCGCGGCCCGGGCCCGCTACGGAGAGCGGCGCTTCCTGGACGACTGGGAGCGCCTGATCAAGGAGGTCACCCGATGAGCCGCATTCCCCACACGGCCGGGCGCGTCGCCATGGTCTCCGAACACGCCAGCCCCCTGGCCGCGCTCGGCGGACCGGACGCCGGCGGCCAGAACGTCTACGTCGCCCAGGTCGCCCGGCAACTCGCCCGGAAGGGATACCGGGTCACCGTCTACACCCGGCGGGACTCGGCGGGCCTGCCGGACCGGGTGACCCTCATCGACGGCGTACAGGTGGTGCACGTGCCCGCCGGACCGCCCGCGCCCGTCCCCAAGGACGACCTCCTGCCGCACATGGCCGCGTTCGGCGACTTCCTGGCCCGGCAGTGGGCCAAGAACCCGCCCCACGTGGTGCACGCCCACTTCTGGATGTCGGGCCTGGCCGCCCTGGCCGGCGCCCGCGGCCTCGGCATACCCGTCGTGCAGACCTACCACGCTCTCGGCACGGTGAAGAAGCGCTACCAGGGCGCCGCCGACACCAGCCCGCCGCAGCGCCTGGCCGTCGAGGAGGCCATCGGTCACGAGTGCGCCCGGATCATCGCCACCTGCAGCGACGAGGTGGCCGAACTGAAGGCCATGGGGCTGCCGGAGGACCGGATCGGGGTCGTCCCCTGCGGCGTCGACCCCGACCAGTTCGCGCCGGTCGCCGGCGACCGCCCGCCCGGCGCCCGCAGACGGCTGCTGGCCGTCGGCCGGCTCGTGCCGCGCAAGGGCTTCGACCGCGCCATCCGCGCCCTGGCCGGCGTCCCGGACGCCGAACTCCTCATCGCCGGCGGCCCGGAGACCGACCTGCTCGGCGCCGACCCCGAGGCCGCGCGCCTCGCCGCCGTCGCGGCGGAGTACGGGGTCGGTGACCGGGTCACCCTGCTCGGCGGGGTCGGCCGGGCCCGGATGCCCCGGCTGATGTCCAGCGCCGACCTGGTGCTGTCCCTGCCGCTGTACGAGCCCTTCGGCATCGTCCCGCTGGAGGCCATGGCCTGCGGCACGCCCGTCGTCGCCACCGCGGTCGGCGGCCAGCTCGACACGGTCGTGGACGGTACGACGGGGCTGCTGGTCCCGGCCGACGACGACCACGACCTCAGCGCGGCCCTCCGCGCCCTGCTCGCCGACCCCGACCGGCTCGCCCGCTACGGAGCCGCCGGCCGCGCCCGGGTCCTCGCCCACTACACCTGGGACCGGGTGGCCGACGGCGTGGCCGGGGTGTACGACGCCGTGTCCTCCATCCGCTCGCTCTCGGGAGTCCTCCGATGAAGACAGCCACCACCGGCACGTACGGGAACCAGGGCGAGCCCGAGCGCGGGAGCCAGGGAGCGTCCGGGCGCGGGGGTCAGGGAGCGTCCGGGCGCGGGGGCCAGGGCGTGTCCGGGCGCGGAAGGCACGCCGGGTCCGGGCGCGAGGAGAAGGACGGCCGCCCCGGACGCGGGGGGACGCGCGGCGGGCCCGGGACCGATGAGACGCGCGGTGGATCCGGGGGCGGTGAGACGCGCGGTGGATCCGGGGGCGGTGAGACGCGTGGCGGGGCCGGGGGCGGTGAGATGCGTGGCGGGGCCGGGAACGGTAGGGCGCGTGGCGGGGCCGGGGGCGGTGAGACGCGTGACGGATCCGGGGCCGGTACGGCGCGCGGCGGGCCCGGGGCCGACGGGGGCCGCGGGCGGGTCGTCACCGACACCACCCACTGCGACGACCTGACCAAAGCCCTGGAGACGTTCCGCGACCGCGGTCCGCTGATCGAGCGCTGGGGCACCGAGCTCGCCCGTCGGCTGGGTTCCGGCGCCCGGCTGCTCGTCGCGGGCAACGGCGGCAGCGCCGCCCAGGCCCAGCACCTCACCGCCGAACTCGTCGGGCGCTACCGCGACGACCGCCCGCCGTTCTCCGCGGTCGCCCTGCACGCCGACACCTCCTCCACCACCGCCATCGCCAACGACTACGGAGTACAGGAGGTGTTCGCCCGCCAGACCGCGGCCCACGGCCGCCCCGGCGACGTGCTCCTGCTGCTGTCCACCAGCGGTGCCAGCGCCAACCTGCTGGCCGCGGCCGACCGGGCACACCGGACCGGCATGTCCGTGTGGGCGCTGACCGGGCGGTCACCCAACCCCCTGCAGCTCGGCGCGGACGAGGCGTTGTGCGTCGACGCGCCCGCCGCCGCGACCGTCCAGGAACTGCACCTGGTCGCCGTGCACATGCTGTGCGAGGCGTTCGACCGGGCCGTGGAGCGGGGCGATGCGTTCGACCGGACCGACGGCACCGACGGCACCGACGAGGACGGCAGCGCTCGCGACGGCAGCGGTGGTGACAGTGGTGCGGGGTCGGGCGTCGTGTCCGGCTCCGACGGCGGTGCGGGGTCGGGCATCGGTTCCGGCTCCGACGGTGGTGCGGGGTCGGGCGCAGTGTCCGGCTCCGACGGTGGTGCCGGGTCCGGCGCCGTGTCCGGCACACCCGGAGCACCCACCCCGTCGACGGAGGGACACGCATGACCGACTCCCGGACGCCCTTGGTGGTCGTGGGCGACGCCCTGCTCGACCACGACCTGTGCGGCCGAGCCGAACGGCTGGCCCCCGACGCGCCCGTGCCCGTCGTCCACGGCACCCGGCGCAGCTCCCGCCCCGGCGGCGCCGCCCTCGCCGCGTGTCTCGCCGCGGCCGACGGACGCCCCGTCACCCTGGTCACCGCCCTCGGCCCCGACGCCGCCAGCGACACCCTCCGGGAACTGCTCGCCGGGCGGGTCACCCTGGTCGAGGTGCCACTGGAGGGCACCCTGAGCAGCAAGACGCGTGTCATGGCCGGCGACCGCCCGCTGCTTCGCCTCGACGACGGCGAGGGCCGCGCCCGCGAGGCGACGCCGCAGGCGGTCTCCGCGATCGCGGCAGCCGCAGGAGTCCTCGTCGCCGACTACGGCCGCGGTACCGCCGACGTCCTGCGCGACGCACTGGCCCACACGGAGGCCCCCGTCGTCTGGGACCCCCATGTGCGCGGCCGGCCCCCGGTCCCCGGCGTCCGCCTCGCCACGCCCTCGGCCCAGGAGGCCCGCGCCTTCGCCCGGCAGCTTGACGACCGGGACAGCGGCGAGACACCGGGACTGCGCACCGCCGCCCGCGACGCCCGCGCGCTCGTCGGCGCCTGGCGGGCGCGGGCCGTCGCGGTCACCCTGGGCGACCGCGGGGCCCTGCTGTCCCATGGTGAGACCCCGCTGCTCGTACCGAC
>NZ_WWJT01000172.1 GCF_009865385.1 Streptomyces sp. SID486
CCGTCTCCCGGGCACCGCTGCCGTGCCGGCCTCCACCGCGCCGCTTGGCGGCCTTTCTGCGGGCCGCGCGGCCGCCCGGTGCGGCTTGGGTGCCGGGAGGGCCTGCGGGGGCCGCAGCGGCGCGCGAGGGCCCGCCGTCGCCGAACCGTTCCGCTCCGCGCAGGCGCAGCGCCATCGTCTCGTCGTCGGCGGGAGGCGGCGGCGTGCGGTGCCCGCCCGGCGCGGGCGTCCGCGTCCGTACGCCGTCCCGGGCGGGGGCCGGCTCCGTCAGGCCCTCCTCGGTCAGCCGGGGCATCGGTGCCGTCGGCGGGTCCTGCCGGCGCCCCGGGTACGGCCGCGCACCGGCGGAGGGCCCGTACGGCCTGTCCCCGCCGTACACGTCCTCGCGCTCGGGGCGCAGCGCGGTCACGCCGTGGCCCTGCCCACCACCGGGGCGAGCCCCGCCGACCTCGCCACGGCACCGTGGTCGCCGCACTCCACCAGCCAGTTGGCCAGCATCCGGTGGCCGTGTTCGGTCAGCACCGACTCGGGGTGGAACTGCACGCCCTCCACCGCGAGTTCCCGGTGCCTGAGGCCCATGATGATGCCGTCGTGGGTGCGGGCGGTCACTTCCAGCTCGGCGGGGACCGTGGCCGGTTCGGCGGCCAGGGAGTGGTAGCGGGTCGCGGTGAAGGGCGAGGGCAGGCCCGCGAAGACGCCCTTGCCCCCGTGCTCCACGAGCGAGGTCTTGCCGTGCAGCAGCTCGGGCGCCCGGTCGACCACACCGCCGTACGCCACCTGCATCGACTGCATGCCCAGGCACACCCCGAAGACCGGCACGCCGGTCTCGGCGCAGTGCCGGACCATGTCGACGCACACGCCCGCCTGCTCCGGCGTGCCCGGGCCGGGCGAGAGCAGCACGCCGTCGAAGTCCTCTCCGCCGCCGGCGCCGCCCGAGCGGGAGGCGGCCCCCCGCACGTGCGCCGTCGACACCTCGTCGTTGCGCAGCACCTCGCACTCGGCGCCCAGCTGGTACAGGTACTGGACGAGGTTGAAGACGAAGCTGTCGTAGTTGTCGACGACGAGAATCCGCGTACTCACTGGTTGTCCACCGTCACATCGTTGAAGGGCAGCAGCGGCTCCGCCCAGGGGAAGACGTACTGGAAGAGGACGTAGACCACGGCCAGGACCAGTACCAGCGAGACGAGCGCCTTCACCCACGCGTTCCCCGGCAGATGCCGCCAGATCCAGCCGTACATGCCGTCCCTTGCCGTCCCTTCCGTGTCCCTACGGCACCAGACCCACGCCGTACGCCACCAGACTAGCGGCGCAGCGCCGCCGGTTCGCCTGCCTCCACAGGCTGTGTGGAGTCCAGGTGGGCCCAGACGATCAGCCGGTGGCTGTGTCCCCATTCCGGATCGCACGTCGTCAGGGTCAGGTACCGGCCCGGACGGGTGTACCCGGATGTACGGGGAACGGCGTCGATCACCTCGACGTCGGTCGGAACTGTTCGGTACGGCCCTTTGTCGATCCGGTATGTGAACCAGGTCGTACCGTCCGTGAGCACCACCGGGTCGCCCGGCCGCAGCTCGGGGAAGTCCTTGAACGGGTCGCCGTAGGTCCGCCGGTGTCCGGCGACCGCGAAGTTGCCCCGCTGGCCGAGCCGCGCGGTCCCCCGGTAGTGGGCGAGTCCCCTGGCCAGCACGTCCCGGCCGGTGCCCTCCAGGACCGGCTTGTTCCACGTGGAACCGAGCCGCGGGACGTACATGATCGCGAAGGGTTCGCCGTCGCGGTACGGCCGCGGGCCGGGCGCGGCCGCCGTCCGCCCGCCCGGGGGGTCCGCCGGCCGCACGCTCCCGCTGGACCACTGCCGGTGCAGCCGGTCGATCTGGTCGCTCATCGCGCTGTCGGCCCGGACGCCCGTCCAGAACAGCACGTAGGCGACGAAGAGCACGATCAGGGCGCCGAGGGTGATGCACAGTTCGCTGACGGTTCTGACGATCACACGCACCGGCGGCTCCCGGACGGACGTCTACCCCACTGGCTTCGCGTAGTGCAGATCCACTGTGCCGGAGTAGCCGGGAAGAGTCACCGTGCCGTCGTCGGTCACTTTCCAGCCGAGGCCGTAGACGTTGACGTAGACCATGTAGGTCTGGATCGCCTTGCTGTCGGCGAGGGCCCGCTGCAGCCGGTCCGGGTCCCCGACCGCCGTGATCTTGTACGGCGGCGAGTAGACGCGGCCCTGGAGGATCAGCGTGTTGCCGACGCAGCGCACCGCGCTGGTGGAGATCAGCCGCTGGTCCATGACCTTGATGCCCCGGGCGCCGCCCTGCCAGAGCGCGTTCACCACGGCCTGCAGGTCCTGCTGGTGGATGACCAGGTAGTCGGGCTGCGGCTCGGGGTAGCCGGGGAGCTTGGCCGTGGCGTCGGGCGGGGCGTCGTTCAGGGTGACGGTGACGGCCTTGCCGGTCAGCTTCCGGGTGCCCGCCCGCCCCTCCAGGCCGCCGAGCTTCTCGTCCTCGGCCGCGGAGCTGCCGTCGTCGCTCTCGGCGAGCGACTCCACGCTGCCGCGCAGGGCCGCGTTGGACTCGTCCAGCTCCTTGTTCTTGCGGCTGCGCTGCTGGATCAGGTCGGACAGCTTCAGCAGGGAGCCGTCCTGGCGGATGTCGGTGCCCTTCGCCGTGTCGAAGCTGGTGAAGAAGATGAGCCCGGCGAGGGCGAACACGGCGGCCGTGAGGAC
Source organism: Streptomyces sp. SID486 (assembly GCF_009865385.1). GTDB lineage: Bacteria > Actinomycetota > Actinomycetes > Streptomycetales > Streptomycetaceae > Streptomyces. The sequence continues at coordinate 2,720 of NZ_WWJT01000172.1, forward strand.
CCGCACCGGCCGGAAGCGGTGCGTGCGGCCGGTGCCGGAGCCCGTTGCTCCCGTCCCGGGGGAGTCGGCAGAATTGCTCAACGTACCCTTATCTCCTTCGGCGCCACGGAAGCACTACGCTAACGGACGCCCGGGGGAGCACACAGAGTCGCCATATCGGCCCCTTGTACGCTGCCCCCGAGCCCGACCCAGTTATCTGCGCGGCCACGCAGCGCATCGACAGGAGAGACCCTCGTGCCGAAGTCACGTATCCGCAAGAAGGCCGATTTCACGCCGCCGCCGGCGAAGCAGGCGCAGGCCATCAAGCTGACCAACCGGGCCTGGGTCGCGCCGGTCATGCTGGCCATGTTCCTGATCGGACTGGCCTGGATCGTCGTCTTCTACGTGACCGACGGCTCCCTGCCGATCGACAGCCTGGACAACTGGAACATCGTGGTCGGCTTCGGCTTCATCGCCGCCGGCTTCGGCGTCTCCACGCAGTGGAAGTAGCCGGACGGCAGGGCCGCGGCCCCCGCGCGGCAGCTCTGCCCATGGCTGTTCTCTGAGTTATCCACAGCCGTTTTCCACAGTGGGGAAAAAGAACGACGATCTGTGGATAACCCATCGGGTGTTGACGCCGGTGTGACTGGTCAGCCGATCCTCAGACATCCGTTCGCCCCCTGTCCGACCTGCGGAAACACATCCGAGCGACAGGGGGCACAGCTGTGTCCGCACCGTGTGCACAAGATCCGCCACACGCTGTGGACAACGGTTCGGTATCCGGGTGTTCCCCAGCTCGTCAGGTGAGCTGAGCGGTCCTGACCAGCACCAGGGCCACGGCCAGGGCCAGGACGACGGCACAGGTGCCGTACTGCACCAGCGCCCGCTTCTCGCGCGGCGCGTGGACCATCCCGTACCCGGTGACGACACCGGCGACGAGCCCGCCGACGTGGCCCTGCCAGGAGATGTTCAGACCAGGACTGAACGTGAAGATCAGGTTGATGACCAGGAGCGCGATGATCGGCCGCAGGTCGTAGTTGAGCCGGCGCATCAGCACGGCGGTGGCACCGAAGAGCCCGTAGATCGCGCCCGACGCGCCGAGCGTCGGGGCCGCGGGGGAGGTGAGCAGGTAGACCAGCGCACCGCCCGCCAGACCGGAGACGCAGTAGACGGCCAGGTAGCGGGCCCGGCCGAGGGCCGCTTCGAGCGGGCCGCCGAGCCACCACAGACTGAGCATGTTGAAGCCGATGTGCCAGTACTCCTGGTGCGCGAACATCGACGTCACGAAGCGGTACCACTCACCGGCGGCGACACCCGACACCGGCTGGAACGGCTTGGGGGGCCAGGCGCCGTAGAGCACCACCTGGTCCAGCAGGGCGGGGTGGGCCTTGATCGCGACGAAGACCGCGAGGTTGAGCCCGATCAGGATCTTGGTCAGCAGCCGGGGATCCGCGCTGACACCACCGCCGGCGATCGTGCGCGGACGGGACGCCCGCGGCGCCGGACCCGTGCCCTGACCACCCCGGACGCAGTCCGGGCACTGGAAACCGACCGAGGCGCTGACCATGCACTCGGGGCAGATGGGCCGTTCACAGCGAGTGCAGCGCACACCGGTCTCGCGGTCCGGGTGCCGGTAGCACACGGGCGCGCTGCGCGCGTCCTGCGCGCTCCCTGCCGCCTGCTCCATCAGATCCCCTTGCTCGTCGTGTGCCTGTCTGACGGCACTATCCTGCCTCGCTCGTCCATACGGCCGGGCGGCCGGTCCGGTTCCCCGCGGGACTTCCCGGCAGGCGGGGCGCGGCCCGGACGGCTCAGCCCTCGCGCGTCCGGACGACCACCGTCTCCAGGACGACGTCGGCGAGGGGCCGGTCGTTGCGTCCGGTCGGCACGCGCGCGATGGCGTCGACGACCTTCCGGCCGGCCGGGCCGCTGACCTCGCCGAAGATGGTGCGCTTGCCGTTCAGCCAGGTGCTCGGGGTGACGGTGATGAAGAACTGCGAGCCGTTGGTGCCCGGCCCGGCGTTGGCCATCGCCATCAGGTACGGGGTGTCGAAGGCCAGGTCCGGGTGGCACTCGTCCTCGAAGCCGTAGCCGGGGCCGCCCAGGCCGTTGCCCAGCGGGTCGCCGCCCTGGATCATGAAGCCGTCGATGACGGAGTGGAAGACGGTGCCGTCGTACAGCCGGTCCCTGCTGCGCACGCCGGTGCCGGGATGCGTCCACTCCCGTTCGCCGCGGGCCAGCTCGACGAAGTTTCTGACCGTGACGGGAGCATGCTGCGGGAAGAGCCGGACCTCGATCTCGCCGAGGCTGGTTCTCAGGGTCGCGTACAACTGCTCTGCCACGGTCCGCCTTCCGTTGTCGTCCGCCGTGACACGTCGATCCTTCCACGCCCCGGGCCCCTCGGTCGCCGGGCGGCCACGACTTCCGCCGGGAGGGCGGCGCGGACCGGCGAGCCATGACAGTGTCGACGGCGGGTACCCGTCGCCCGGAACCACGTCACAGGGGAGCGGTCGGCACCCGAATGCGCGTCCGCGCATGCCGCACCGGTCCCCGACAGGCATGATCCGTAAAAGGGTGGAAAGTCGAAATACCGTACCGCCACCGAGGAGGAGGAAACCCGTGACCCGCATCGACAGCGTGCGCGCCGCGACCGGCTCGGCGAAGGACAGCGTGCTGCACGCCGCGGAAGTGGTGGCGCCCTACGCCGACACGGCCAAGGAGCGTGCCGCGTACTACGCGCAGGAGGCACGCGTACGGCTGGCGCCCGTGGTGTCGCAGGCAGCGGAACAGGCCCGCGAACAGTACGACGCCCGGCTCGCCCCGCGCCTGGAGCAGGCCCGCGCACATGTACCGCCGAAGGTGGACCTGGCCGCGCACGAGGCCGCCGTTCGTACCCGCAAGGCCGCTCGGCAGGCCGCCGACTACTCGCGTCCCAGGATCGAGCAGGCCGTCGCCGCGACCGCTCCCGTACGCGACGAGGCCGCCGCACGCGGTGCCGCCGCCCTGGTCGCGCTGCGCGGCCAGGTCTCGGCCGAGGACATCCAGAAGCTGGCCCGGCGCAACCAGCGGCGGTGCCGGACCGGCCGCGCCCTGAAGCTGGCCGCACTGGTCACCGCCCTGGCGGGCGGTGCCTTCGCGGCCTGGAAGTGGTGGGACAAGCAGGCCAACCCGGACTGGCTGGTCGAACCGCCCGCGCCGACGGAGGTCCCCGACTCGCCCCGGCTCAGTTCGGTGGACGGCACCGGCGCCTCGGGCCTGGACCCCGAGGTGCAGGCCAAGCAGGCGGAGGAGGACGCCGCCCGCCACGACGACGAGTCCTGACCTGCGGGGCCCCGGGCCCCGCCCACGTCGAGCCTCCGCCGTCCCGGCCGCCCGGGACGGCGGAGGCTCGCCGCTTCCGCCCCCCCCGCTCCCCGCCGCCGGGCACCCCGCCGCCGGGCCCCAGCGGTCACCGGGCCGAGCAGTCACCCAGCCGAGCGGTCACGGGGGTCGGCAGGCCGGACGCCGAGCGGTCACCGGGCCGGCAGGCCGGACCCCGTGTGGCCGCTGTAGCGGCCGGCGGGTCGGGGCAGCCGCAGGTGGCCCCGCAACGTCGTCGCGTCGTAGGCGGTGCGGAAGGCCCCGCGCCGCTGCAGCTCCGGCACCAGAGCGCGGGTGATCTCCAGCAGGTCGTGGGGCAGCGTGGCGGGACGCAGCCGGAAACCGTCGAGTCCCGCTTCCCGCCAGTCCAGCAGCAGATCGGCGAGTTCACCGGGGGTGCCGGTGAACACCTCGGCGTCGGAGGCCAGTTCGGCCCCGTCCAGCGCGTCCAGGTGGTCCTTGCGGCGGGCGGCGGCGCCCGGCTCGGCGTCCAGGACGACGAGCAGCTCCGCGAACCGCAGCAGCGGCCGGACGCGGGTGTCGCGGCCCACGCGGACGGCGGCCGTGTCCACCTGGGCCAGCACCGCCTCGGCTCCCGCCCGGTCGTGCGGCGTGATCCACACGGCGTCGCAGGAGCGCGCCGCGAACTCGTAGGGCACGGAGGCGTGCGCCAGGCTCATCACCGGCGGCTGCCCCTGCGGCGGGCGGGGCACGATGGAGGGGCCCCGGACGCTGAAGTGCTCGCCGGTGAAGTCGATGTGGTGCACCTTGTCGCGGTCGATGAAGCGCCCGGTGGCCGCGTCCCGGATCTCCGCGTCGTCCTCCCAGCTGTCCCACAGCCGCCGGGCGACCTCCACCGCGTCGGCGGCCTCGCCGAAGAGCGGGCGCAGCCGCCGGCCGATCCGCTCCGGGTCCCGTACGTCGTCGTCGGTGAGCTGCGGCGTCGTACGGCGGCCGAAGTGCCCGGCGTCGGCGGCGCGCGAGGCGATCTGCGGGCGCAGGCCGGCCCGGCCCGTGCTCACGTGGTCGAGGGTGGCGACGCCCGTGGCGACGTGGAACGGCTCGGTGTGCGTCACGTTCGCGGTCGGCACCAGGCCGATGTGTGTGGTCACCGGTGCCACGCGGGCCGCGACCAGGACCGCGTCGAGGCTGCCGCGCACCAGGTCGGTCCGGTCGTCGGGCCGGTGGAAGGCGCCCGACCGCACGCCGAGCGCGTCCTCGAAGGTGACGAAGTCGAGCAGGCCGCGCTCGGCCTCGGTGACCAGGTCCGCCCAGTACCCGGCGCTGAACAGCGCGCCCGGCCGGGCGTCCGCGGCCCGCCAGGCCGCCGGGTGCCAGCCGGCGGCGTCGAGGGCGACGGCGAGATGCAGCGGCGGCACGGTCACGACGCCTCCTCCTCGGTGCCGGTGGGATCGGCCGCGGCACGCGCCGGGGCGGAGGGCAGCCCCAGGTGGTCACGGAGGGTGGGGCCCGTGTAGTCCCGCCGGAAGACGCCCTTCTCCTGGAGCAGCGGTACGACCCGGGCCACGAAGTCGTCCAGGCCCTCCGGGGTCAGGTGGGGGACGAGGACGAACCCGTCGGCGCCGCCGGTCTGCACGAAGTGGTCCATCGCGTCGGCGACGGTGTGCGGGGAGCCGACGAAGGTCTGTCCACCGCTGACCTCGATGACCAGTTCGCGGATGCTCAGGCCGCGTTCCGCGGCGAGGGCCCGCCAGCGCCGCGCGGTCTCGGCGCGGTCCCGGCGGAACAGCGAATGCCCCTTCAGCGTCAGCGAGTCGGGCTCCGGATCGATGTCCGGGAGCGGGCCGTCGGGGTCGTAGGCGGTCAGGTCACGGCCCCAGACGGCCTCCAGGTGCGCGATCGCGGTCTGCGGTCCGACCTGGGCGCGGGTGATCTCGTCGGCGTACGCGGCGGCCTCGGCGTCGCTGTCGGCCACCACCACGGTGGCCGTCGGCAGGATCTTCAGCTCGTCGGGTCCGCGGCCGTACCGGGGCAGGCGGCCCTTGACGTCCCGGTAGAAGGCGCGGGCCTGGTCGAGCCGGTTGTACTTGCTGAAGACGACGTCGGCCTCGGCGGCGGCGAAGTCGCGGCCCGGGTCGGACTCGCCCGCCTGGATGATCACCGGATGCCCCTGGGGCGGGCGCGGGGTCGTGAAGCGGCCGGAGATGTCGAAGTGCCGGCCGTGGTGCGCGAACCGGCCGGCACCGGGCCGGACGAACGCGCCGGCCGCCGCGTCGGCGCGCACGTCCCCGTCGGCCCAGCTGTCCCACAGTTCACGCGTGGTCGCCAGGAACTCCGCCGCGCGCCCGTACCGGTCGGCCTCGGCGAGGAAACCGCCGCGCCGGAAGTTCTCGCCGGTGAAGGCGTCGAAGCTGGTGACCACGTTCCAGGCGGAACGCCCGCCGCTGAGATGGTCCAGGGTCGCCAGCCGGCGCGCGACCTCGTAGGGCTCGTTGAAGGTGGCGTTGACGGTGGCGGCGAGCCCCAGCCGGGTGGTGACCGCGGCGAGGGCGCTCAGCTGCGTGAGGTTCTCGGGGCGGCCCACCACGTCCAGGTCGTACAGCTCGCCCTTGTGCTCGCGCAGCCTGAGTCCCTCGGCCAGGAAGAAGAAGTCGAACCGGCCGCGCTCGGCGGTCCGCGCCAGGTGCAGGAAGGAGTCGAAGGCGATCTGGCTCCTGGAACGCGGGTCCGACCAGACGGTCACGTTGTGGATACCGGGCAGCTGTGCGGCGAGGTGCACCTGCCTGCGCCCGGCGGCGGCCGGGCCGCTCATGAGGCCGGGAGCACGGCCGCGGGGGCCGGGGAGACGTACCGCACGGTGTTCTCGAAGCTGACGCCGTGGCTCTTGACGTCGATCCCGATGCGGTCGCCGTCGGCGATCCGGAAACCGTCGTGGAAGCTGGCCTCGTCGGCGCCCAGCAGCACGTAGTTGACGAGGCCGGGGCGCCGGACCGCCGGGAAGGAGAACAGGTGCTCGGCCATGTCCCGGATGCGGAAGTACAGCGCGTCACCCCCGCAGTCGAAGCTGCCCTCCCAGGCCGTGGCGCCGTCCCGCACGATGGTGACCCGGCCGGTCGCCGAGGTGGGCGGCGGGCCGAGGAACAGCCAGGGCGCGAGCGCGGTGTCGCACAGCTTGCAGTACGGGTTGTAGCCGGGGTCCTTGCGGTGCAGGCCGATGTCGCACAGGTCGTTGCCGAAGGTGTAGCCGGCGTAGTGGGGGGTGCCGTCCGCGTCGTTGACGTACACGAGCGCGACCTCCGGCTCCTCGATGAGGGCGACCGGGGCGGCGGGCACGGTGAGCGGCTCGCCGGGCAGCCGGGCCCAGTCGCCGAAGCCCTTGAAGAACCACTTGGGGGGCGTGAACCCGCCGTCCTCCGGCTGGCTCAGCCCGCCCCACTTCTTCTTGTGCGTGCCCATGAAGCCGCTCAGCAGCGCGGCGCCGGACGCCTCGGGCAGCAGCGGCACCCGCGGGCGCACGGCCGGGTCACCGGCGGGGACGACGACCGTCTCGGCGCCCTCGGTGACGGCCGCCCGGACGGCGTCGGCGGAGCCGTCGGTGCCGGTGAAGGCGGCGGCCAGGGCGCCCTCGGCGATCCGGTACAGCGTCTGCGGTCCGCCCGGTTCGGGCCGGCCGAAGGTGACGTGGCGGCCGCCCTCGTAGGTGACCTCGGTGAGCACGGGCGGCAGGGACGGGGACATGGAAGCCTCCAGGGCGGTCGGGGGGCGGGAGCCGGGACAGGGACGGCAGCCGGGAC
>NZ_WWJT01000173.1 GCF_009865385.1 Streptomyces sp. SID486
TCCCGGGCACGGCCGGGGGCGCGGGTGCGGCCGGGGGCGCGGGTGCGGCGGCGCCGACGGGGCCGGACGCGCCGGTGCCCCGCCCTCCTGCGCGGAGGGCGGGGCACCGGTGCCGGACGACGGCCGGAGGGCGGAAGGCCGGAAGCCGCGGGTCAGTGGTTGCGCGGGAAGCCCAGGTCCACGCCCGTGGGGGCGTCGGCCGGGTCGGGCCAGCGCGTGGTGACGACCTTGCCGCGCGTGTAGAAGTGCGTGCCGTCGTTGCCGTAGATGTGGTGGTCGCCGAAGAGCGAGTCCTTCCAGCCACCGAAGGAGTGGTAGCCCACCGGCACCGGGATCGGCACGTTCACGCCGACCATGCCGGCCTCGACCTCCAGCTGGAAGCGGCGGGCGGCGCCGCCGTCCCGGGTGAAGATCGCGGTGCCGTTGCCGAACGGCGAGGCGTTGATGAGGGCCAGGCCCTCCTCGTAGGTCTCGGCGCGCAGGACGCACAGCACCGGGCCGAAGATCTCGTCCTGGTACGCCTTCGCGGTGGTCGGCACCCGGTCCAGCAGGGAGATGCCGATCCAGTGGCCGTCCTCGTAGCCCTCGACGGTGTAGCCGGTGCCGTCCAGCACGACCTCGGCGCCCTCGGCGGCGGCGCCCGAGACGTACGAGGCCACCTTGTCGCGGTGGGCCTTGGTGATCAGCGGGCCCATCTCGGACGCCGGGTCGTCGCCGGGACCGATCTTGATCTTCTCGGCCCGCTCGCGGATCCGGTCGACCAGCTCGTCACCGATGGAGCCGACCGCGACGACCGCGGAGATGGCCATGCAGCGCTCGCCCGCGGAGCCGTAGGCGGCCGACACGGCGGCGTCGGCGGCGGCGTCCAGGTCGGCGTCCGGCAGCACCAGCATGTGGTTCTTGGCGCCGCCGAGCGCCTGCACGCGCTTGCCGTTGGCGGAGGCGGTGGTGTGGATGTGGCGGGCGATCGGGGTCGAGCCGACGAAGGAGACGGCCTTGACGTCCGGGTGCTCCAGCAGCCGGTCGACGGCCACCTTGTCGCCGTGCAGGACGTTGAACACGCCGTCGGGGAGTCCGGCCTCGGACAGCAGCTCGGCGATCCGGACGGACGCCGAGGGGTCCTTCTCGCTCGGCTTCAGCACGAAGGTGTTGCCGGTCGCGATGGCGATCGGGAACATCCACATCGGGACCATCGCCGGGAAGTTGAACGGCGTGATGCCCGCGACGACACCGAGCGGCTGGCGCAGCGAGGAGACGTCGACCCGGTTCGCGACCTGGGTGGACAGCTCGCCCTTCAGCTGCACGTTGATCCCGCAGGCCAGGTCGACGATCTCCAGGCCGCGCGCGACCTCGCCGAGGGCGTCGGAGTGCACCTTGCCGTGCTCGGCGGTGATCAGCTCGGCGATCTCGTCGCGGTGGGCGTCGAGCAGCGCGCGGAACCGGAACAGGACGGTCGTGCGCTGGGCGAGCGAGGACTGGCCCCAGGTGGCGAAGGCGTCCTTGGCCGCCGCGACGGCCGCGTCCACCTCCTCGACCGACGCGAACGCGACCTTGGTGGTCACCGCGCCGGTCGCCGGGTCCGTGACCGGCCCGTACGTCCCCGACGCACCTTCGACGGTCTTGCCGCCGATCCAGTGGTTGACGATCTTCGTCATGCCCAGAGACTCCTTCTCACAGATGGCGGCGTCGGGTCGAGACGTGCCGTTCGTACAGCTCACGTGCCTTGACCGCCGACGGTCGGGTCGCGGTCTCGGCCACAGGAACATCCCACCAGGCCTGGGCCGGAGGCGCGCCCGACACAGTGTCGGACGTTTCGGTCTCCACGTAGACACATGTGGGAGTGTCGGCGGCCCGCGCCTCGGCGAGCGCCGCCCGCAGCTCCCGTACGGTCTTCGCGCGCAGCACCCGCATGCCGAGGCTGGCCGCGTTGGCGGCGAGGTCGACGGGCAGGGGGGCGCCCGTGAGGGACCCCCCGTCCGCCGGGAACCGGTACGCCGTGCCGAACCGCTCACCGCCCACCGACTCCGACAGACCGCCGATGGACGCGTACCCGTGGTTCTGCACGAGCAGGATCTTGATCGCGATGCCCTCCTGCACGGCGGTCACGATCTCCGTGGGCATCATCAGGTAGGTGCCGTCGCCGACCAGCGCCCAGACGTTCCGCTCGGGCGCGGCGAGCTTGACGCCGATCGCGGCCGGGATCTCGTAGCCCATGCAGGAGTAGCCGTACTCCAGGTGGTACTGGTCGTGGGAGCGGGCCCGCCACAGCTTGTGCAGGTCGCCCGGGAGCGAGCCGGCCGCGTTGACGATGATGTCCGACTCGTCCACCAGTGCGTCCAGGGCGCCGACGACCTGCGGCTGGGTCGGCCGTACGCCGGGTTCGCCGGCCTCGAAGCAGGAGTCGACGCGCTGTTCCCAGCGCCGCTTGGCCTCGGTGTACTCGGTGACGTAGGAGTCGGCGGCCCGGTGCCCGTGCAGCCCCAGGGCCGCGGTCAGCTCGCCCAGGCCGCTGCGGGCGTCCGCGACCAGCGGGAGCCCGGCCAGTTTGTGGCCGTCGAAGGGCGCGATGTTGAGGTTCAGGAAGCGGACGTCCGGGTTCTCGAAGAGGGTGCCGGAGGCGGTGGTGAAGTCGGTCCAGCGGGTGCCGACGCCGATCACGAGGTCCGCGGTGCGGGCCAGCTCGTCGGCGGTGGCGGTGCCGGTGTGGCCGATCCCGCCGACGTCCTGCGGGTGGTCGTGGCGCAGCGAGCCCTTGCCGGCCTGGGTGGAGGCGACCGGGACGCGGGTCAGCGACGCGAACTCGGCGAGCGCGTCCTCCGCGCGGCTGTGGTGGACCCCGCCGCCGGCGACGACCAGCGGCCGGCGTGCCGCCCGGACCGCCCGGACCGCCTCGGCCAGCTCGGTGGGGTCGGCGCCCGGCCGCCGTACTGTCCACACGCGCGTCGAGAAGAACTCCTCCGGCCAGTCGTACGCCTCCGCCTGGACGTCCTGGGGCAGGGCGAGCGTGACCGCGCCGGTCTCGACGGGGTCGGTGAGCACCCGTACGGCCTGGAGGGCCGACGGGATCAGGGCCTCCGGCCGCGTGACGCGGTCGAAGTACTTCGACACCGGGCGCAGGGTGTCGTTGACCGAGACGTCACCCGCGTACGGCACCTCCAGCTGCTGCAGGACCGGGTCGGCGGGGCGGGTGGCGAAGACGTCGCCGGGCAGCAGCAGGACCGGGACGTGGTTGACGGTGGCCAGGGCGGCGCCGGTGACGAGGTTGGTCGCGCCGGGCCCGATCGAGGTCGTCACCGCGTGCGTGGACAGGCGGTTCGACTGGCGGGCGTACCCGACCGCGGCGTGCACCATGGACTGTTCGTTGCGGCCCTGGTGGTAGGGCATGACGTCGGCGTACTCGACCAGTGCCTGGCCGATCCCGGCGACGTTGCCGTGGCCGAAGATGCCCCAGGTGGCGCCGATCAGCCGCTGCCGTGCGCCGTCCCGCGCGGTGTACTGGACGGCGAGGAATCGGACGAGCGCCTGGGCGACGGTCAGCCGGATCGTCATCGGTAGCCCCCTGTGCCTTCTGTGTGATCGGGGTGGAAGCAGATCCGCCACTCCCGGGTCTCCCCCGGGCCCGCCATGACGTTCAGGTAGTACATGTCGTGTCCGGGCTGGGCGATGGACGGGCCGTGCCAGCCGTCGGGGACGAGGACGGCGTCGCCGGAGCGGACCTCGGCGAGGACGTCGCAGCCGCCCTCGCGGGAGGGGAACACGCGCTGGTAGCCGAGTCCGTTCGGGCCGTCGATCTCGAAGTAGTAGATCTCCTCCAGCTCGGACTCCTCGCCCGGCCGGTGCTCGTCGTGCTTGTGCGGCGGGTACGACGACCAGTTGCCGCCGGGAGTGATCACCTCTACGGCGATCAGCCTGTCGCAGTCGAAGGAGTCGGCGGAGGCGAAGTTGCGCACGCGGCGGGCGCAGGTGCCGCTGCCGCGCTCCTCGACGGGGACCTCCGGCGCGGGGCCGTAGCGGGCGGGGAGTCGTCGCTCGCACTTCGCTCCTGCCAGGGCGAAGCGGCCTCCCGCGCCGGAGGCGATCTGGACCCGGGCGTCCCGGGGGGCGTACGCGAAGTCGGAGACACCCGCGAACACATTGTCCCGGCCCCGGAGTTGGAACTCGACCCGCTCGGTCGCCGCGGTCTCGATCCGTACGGTACAGCCGCCTTCCAGCGGAAGCACGATCCACTCACTGTCACCGGTGGTGAACATATGGCTGCCGCCGGGCGCCGACTCGACGACGCGCAGGCTGCTGTGTGTCCAGCCGGCCAGCTCGGGGCCGATGTCGACGGCGTACCGCTCGTTCGCGGTGGCGCCCCTGGGCAGGTGGGGATCGGTGCTGGTCATGCGGCCCTCACAGCAGTCCTACGGCGGTGTCGACGGCGGCGGCCACGTCGCCGTCCGCCGGGTACAGCAGCGAGCGGCCGACCACCAGGCCGCGCACGGTGGGCAGTTGGAGCGCGCCGCGCCACTTCTCGTAGGCGGCGTCCTGGTCCCCGGGCGAGTCGCCGATGTCCCCGCCGAGCAGCACGGCGGGCAGGGTGGAGGTCTCCATCACCCGGGCCATGTCGTCGGGGTCCTCGGTGACGGGCACCTTGAGCCAGGTGTAGGCCGAGGAGCCGCCCAGGCCGGAGGCGATGGCGATGGACCGGGTGACCGCCTCGGCGGACAGGTCGTTGGCCAGTCTCCCGTCGGGTCCGCGGCGGCTGATGAACGGTTCGACGAACACCGGCAGCCGCCGCGCGGCCATGGCGTCGATGGCGCGGGCCGTGGACTCCAGGGTGGCGAGGGAGCCCGGGTCGGTGTAGTCCACGCGCAGGAGCAGCTTGCCCGCGTCGAAGCCGAGCCGCTCGATGTCCTCGGGGCGGTGGCCGGTGAACCGGTCGTCGAGTTCGAAGCTGGCGCCCTGCAGGCCGCCGCGGTTCATCGAGCCCATGACGACCTTGTGGTCCAGGGCGCCGAGCAGGAGCAGGTCGTCCAGGATGTCGGCGGTGGCGAGGACACCGTCGACGCCGGGCCGGGACAGTGCGAGGCAGAGGCGTTCGAGCAGGTCGGCGCGGTTGGCCATGGCCAGTTGCCGGTCGCCGACGCCGAGTGCGCCGCGGGCGGGGTGGTCGGCGGCGACGATCATCAGCCGTCCGCTGTCGTTCAGCAGCGGCCTGCGGGCCCGGCGGGCGGCGGCCTCCGCGATCGCCTCGGGGTGGCGGGTGCGGATGCGGACGAGTTCGGCGACGTCGGCCCGGGGGCGCCGGCCGGCGTCCCCGCCCTCGGCGTGCGCGCCGGCGACCCGGCCGGCCCTCACAGGACCGCTCCGGCGTCGAGCGCGGCGGCGACCTCGGCGGGGGTGGGCATCGCGGAGGAGCACTCCAGGCGGGAGGCGACGATGGCGCCGGCGGCGTTGGCGTGCCGCATGGCCGTCTCCAGGTCCCAGCCGGCCAGCAGGGCGTGGCAGAGGGAACCGCCGAAGGCGTCTCCGGCGCCGAGCCCGTTGAGGACGGTGACGGGCAGCGGCGGGACCTCGGCGCTCCGGCCGTCGCGGTCGACGGCGAGGACCCCCTTGGGCCCCTGCTTGACGACGGCCAGCTCCACCCCGGTGTCCAGCAGCGCGCGGGCGGCGGCGTGCGGTTCGCGCTCCCCGGTGGCGACCTCCACCTCGTCCAGGTTGCCGACGGCGACGGTGGCGTGGCGCAGGGCCTCGGCGTAGAAGGGGCGGGCCTGGTCGGGGTGGTTCCAGAACATGGGGCGCCAGTCGAGGTCGAAGACCGTGGTGCCCGCCCCGGCGCGGTGGGCGAGGGCCGCGAGGGTCGCCGTACGGCTCGGCTCCTCGCTCAGGCCGGTGCCGGTGACCCAGAAGACCCGCGCCCGGCGGATGGCGTCGAGATCCAGTTCATGGGGGTGGATCTCCAGGTCGGGGGCCTTGGGTCGCCGGTAGAAGTAGAGCGGGAAGTCGTCCGGCGGGAAGACCTCGCAGAAGGTGACCGGGGTCGGCAGTCCGGGGACGGGGGTGACCCAGCGGTCGTCGACGCCGAAGCCGCGCAGCGCCTCGTGCAGATAGGTGCCGAACGGGTCGTCCCCGGTGCGCGTGATGACGGCGGTGTGCCGGCCGAGCCGGGCCGCGGCGACCGCGACGTTCGCCGCCGATCCGCCGAGGAACTTGCCGAAGGACGACACCCGGGCGAGCGGGACGCCGGTCTGCAACGGGTAGAGGTCCACTCCGATCCGCCCCATGGTGATCAGGTCGTAGGCCATCGGCTTCCCTTCGTCACGGCTCTCCCGGCTTTCTAGCCCGTCCACCGAAGCCTGTCAATGTTTTGTCCGGACATTCGGACCAGGTGATGGCCGGAGTGTCACAAATACCCCCTTCCCGTCACACATGTCGCGCCTACGCGGACTCTGGGCCACATCCGCTCAACAGGGGGCCGGTACTGGTCACTCTGCGTCGGCCACCGGGCACAGGCTTGGTGATCGCCAGCGCAGCGCCCGGTCCCCCCGGCGGCCGTGTCAGGCCGCCGCCGCGGTGCGCGCAGGGAGGTGCAACTCATGACCGACCGAAGGCTCTGGTCCTACAAGGAGATCGCGGCGCACATCCGGGTGCAGCCGGACACCGTGCGGTCCTACCGCAAGCACGGGCTGCTGCCCCCGCCCGACCACGTCGAGGGCGGCAAGCCCTACTGGTACGCCGACACCGTCCGCACCTGGGTCGCCTCCCGCCCCGGCAACCGCGGCCGCAGAGACGGCTGACCCCCCGGCGGCGAGCCCGGCACGCCGGCGCCCGGTGACGGCGACCGGGCGCCGACGGCCCTTCCCGACCTGCCGACCTGCCGACCTTCCGGCCCGTCGGGCCGTCTGGCCGTCCGGCTGCCGGGCTGCCGGGCTGCCGGGCCGCCGGGCCGCCGGGCCGCCGGGCCGTCAGCTCCAGGGCTCGATGACGGTGACCCCCGCCCCGGGCGCCGAGTCCATGGCGGCGAGAGCCGCCGGGGCCGCGTCGAGCGTGATCGTCCCGGTCACCAGCAGGCCGGGGCGCAGCACCCCGTCGCGGACCAGGCGGAGCATGCCGGGGTAGGCGTGGGCGGCCATGCCGTGGCTGCCGAGGAGTTCCAGCTCCAGGGCGATCGCACGGGCCAGCGGCACCGGCGTGGTGCCGTCGGCCGAGGGCAGCAGGCCGACCTGGACGTGCCGGCCGCGCCGGCGCAGGCCGTTCACGGAGGCGGCGCAGGTGGCGGGTGAGCCCAGGGCGTCGAGCGAGAGGTGGGCGCCGCCCCCGGTCAGCTCGCGGACGGCGGCGGCCGGATCGGGCACACCGGCGGCGTCCAGGCACACGGCGGCGCCGAACTCCCGCGCCAGTTCCAGGGCCCGGGGCGAGACGTCGACCGCGACCACCCGGGCACCCGAGGCCGCCGCGATCATCACCGCCGACAGGCCGACCCCACCGCAGCCGTGCACCGCGACCCACTCCCCCGCCGCCACCCGGCCCTGCCGCACCACGGCCCGGAAGGCGGTGGCGAAGCGGCAGCCGAGGGCGGCGGCGGTGGCGTACGGCATGTCGTGCGGGAGTCCGACGAGGTTGACGTCGGCGTGGTCGAGCGCGACGTACTCGGCGAAGGAGCCCCAGTGGTGGAAGCCGGGCTGGGTCTGCCGTTCGCACACCTGCTGGTCCCCCGCCGCACAGGAGGGGCAGGCGCCGCAGGCGCAGACGAACGGCACGGTGACCCGGTCGCCGGGCCGCCACCCGGTCACCCGTCCGCCCACCGCCTCGACCACGCCGGCGAGTTCGTGCCCCGGCACATGCGGCAGCGCGACGTCCGGATCGTGCCCCATCCAGGCGTGCCAGTCACTGCGGCACAGGCCCGTGGCCTCGACACGGACGACCACTCCGTGGGGGGCCGGACGGGGGTCGGGCACCTCACGCACCTCGGCGGGTTCGCCGTACCGCTCGAAGACCACGGCTCGCATGCGTGCTCCTTCCGTAGACCCTGCGCGCAGGCTAGACCCCGGGAGTCCGCGGCGGCTCCCTCGCCACCGGAAGCCCCTGGTGGGTGCCCGGCCCGGCGGGGCGGGACGGGGCACGGCACGCCGGAGCGCCTTGCGGTCCCCCTACGTTGGAGAAATACCCCCTAGGGGTATAGTGTCATCAAGCGTGGGGTTCCTCGTGGACCCCTTTGCCCCACACGCCTCGACGAGGAGTAACGACATGAGCGCCCAGACCGACACCCCGGGCTCCGTCACCAGCGTCTACCAGGTCACCGGCATGAGCTGCGGCCACTGCGAGGGCTCCGTCTCCGCCGAGATCTCCCGGCTCCCGGGCGTCAGCTCGGTGAAGGCGGTGGCGTCGACCGGTGAGGTGACCGTCGTCTCCGAGGCCCCGCTGGACGACGAGGCCGTGCGCGCCGCCGTCGACGAGGCCGGCTTCGAGCTGGCCGGCCAGATCTGAGAAAGACCCCCCTTTCCCCGACCGGACCGTGCCGACCAGCTGATACTGGATCCGTACGGTCCGGTCCGATGTCTGGAGTCCGGACATGACCAGCACCAGCGCCACGACGACGGCCGGGACAGCCGACGGCGGCCGGGTAGAACTGCTCATCGGCGGGATGACCTGCGCCTCCTGCGCCGCCCGGGTGGAGAAGAAGCTCAACCGGATGGACGGCGTGAGCGCCACCGTCAACTTCGCCACCGAGAAGGCCGCGGTCACCTTCGCCGACGGCGTCCGGGTCGCCGACCTGATCGCCACCGTGGAGCGGACGGGCTACACCGCCGAGGAACCCGCACCGCCGGAGCCCGCGCCCGAGGCAGAGCCGAAGACCCCGGCACGCGACGCCGAACTCGACGCCGCCCGGCACCGCCTCCTCGTCTCCGCGCTGCTCGCGGCCCCCGTGGTCCTGCTCTCGATGATCCCCGTCCTGCAGTTCGACAACTGGCAGTGGCTCTCGCTCACCCTCGCCGCACCGGTCGTCGTCTGGGGCGGGGCCCCCTTCCACCGCGCCGCCTGGACCAACCTCCGGCACGGTGCCGCCACCATGGACACCCTCGTCTCGGTCGGCACGCTGGCCGCGTTCGGCTGGTCCCTGTGGGCGCTGTTCCTGGGCGACGCGGGCATGACCGGCATGCACGACGAGTTCCGCCTCACCGTCTCGCGCATGGACGGCGCCTCCACCGTCTACCTGGAGGTCGCCGCCGGGGTCGTCGCGCTGATCCTGCTCGGCCGCTATCTGGAGGCCCGCTCCAAGCGGCGCGCCGGGGCCGCCCTGAAGGCGCTGATGGAACTGGGCGCCCGGGACGTGGCGGTGCTGCGGGAGGGCCGCGAGGTGCGCGTGCCGGTGTCGTCGCTGGCCGTCGGCGACCGGTTCGTCGTACGGCCCGGCGAGAAGATCGCCACCGACGGCACGGTGGTGGAGGGCGTCTCCGCGGTGGACGCGTCCATGCTGACCGGCGAGTCCGTGCCGGTCGACGTCGGCCCCGGCGACCGGGTCACCGGCGCGACGGTCAACGCGGGCGGCCGGCTGGTCGTGGAGGCCGCCCGGGTCGGCGCGGACACCCAGCTCGCCCGGATGGCGAAGCTGGTGGAGGACGCGCAGACCGGCAAGGCCGAGGTGCAGCGGCTCGCCGACCGCATCTCCGCCGTCTTCGTCCCCGTGGTCCTCCTCATAGCGCTCGCCACCTTCGGCGTCTGGCTGGGCGTCACCGGCGACGCGGTCGCGGCGTTCACGGCCGCCGTCGCGGTGCTGATCATCGCCTGCCCCTGTGCGCTGGGCCTCGCCACGCCGACCGCGCTGATGGTGGGCACCGGGCGTGGCGCCCAGCTCGGCATCCTGATCAAGGGCCCCGAGGTCCTGGAGTCCACGCGCCGCGTGGACACGGTCGTGCTGGACAAGACCGGCACCGTCACCACCGGCCGGATGAGCCTGCAGTCGGTGTACGCCGCCGACGGCGTGGACGAGAAGGAGCTGCTGCGGCTCGCCGGCGCCCTGGAGCACGCCTCCGAGCATCCCGTGGCCCGCGCGATCGCCGCCGGGGCCGAGGAGCGCGCCGGACGGCTGCCTGCCGTCGAGCACTTCGAGAACGTGCCCGGACGCGGGGTGCGGGGACGCGTGGACGGCCGCGAGGTGGCCGTGGGGCGCCTGTACGACGAGCTGCCGCAGGACGTGGCCCGGGCGGCCCGGGAGGCCGAGCGGCAGGGGCGTACGGCCGTCGTGGCGGGCTGGGACGGGCGGGCCCGCGGCGTGCTGGCCGTCGCCGACACGGTCAAGGACACCAGCGCGGAGGCGGTCCGCGCCCTGCGCGGACTGGGCCTCACCCCCGTGCTGCTCACCGGGGACAACCGCACGGTCGCCGAGGTGGTGGCGAGGGCCGTCGGCATCGACGCGGAGCACGTGGTCGCCGAGGTGCTGCCCGAGGACAAGGTGGAGGCCGTACGGCGGCTCCAGCGCGAGGGACGGGCCGTGGCGATGGTCGGCGACGGCGTGAACGACGCCGCCGCGCTCGCCACCGCCGATCTGGGCCTGGCCATGGGCACGGGCACGGACGCGGCGATCGAGGCGGGCGACCTGACACTGGTGCGCGGGGACCTGCGGGTGGCCGCGGACGCGATCCGGCTGGCCCGCCGCACGCTGACCACCATCAAGGGCAATCTGGTGTGGGCCTTCGGCTACAACGTCGCCGCGCTGCCGCTGGCCGCCGCCGGCCTGCTGAACCCGATGATCGCCGGGGCCGCGATGGCCTTCTCCTCGGTCTTCGTGGTCACCAACAGCCTCCGGCTGCGGTCCTTCCGGTGATCCGGCCGCAATCGCCCTGATCGATCTCCCGGTCCCCCTGGAGTCCGACGCGCACCTCACATAAGCTCTTCACAAGGCTCGCGCATCATCCTTACGCTTGGGTCCCGATCGACGTATCGGGGCTCTTGCGCACTTAAGGGACATATGCAAGAGACGCAGATCACAGTGATGCGAACGTAACCATCGAAGGGGTTCGAAGGTCTAAGTTGGCGATGTCAGACCAGCGTCTTGGGGGGCGCTGACTGGCCTCTGGGGATGTCTTGGGGGACTTCCTCAGATGGGGGTACCTCCCGGCTCGAACGAAGTTCAGAGCTTGGGGGAGCGTTGCCGGGGCACGTACACCGGGAAGCTTTGAGCGGCCCTCCCAGCGTGCGTTGTCCCGGCAGATCGCACCGCATCACTGGAGTACGGCGAGTTCGGCTCGTCGTGCTCAGACAGCGATTCAGGCGCTGTCCTCTCCGAGCGCCCGGCCGGATCCCGTGGGGGGAATCCGCACCGGGACATGGGAAGGCGCCCTGGTCGTCGGCCCGTGGGGGGACCGGCGTCAGGGCGCCTTCCGCTTTGCGCGCTTCTTCTTCCGCTTCTTCCGCTTGCGCGTCACCGGCTCAGGGCCCGCCCCGGCGGGCAGACCCTGGTACTCGGTGGCTCAGCGCTCCTCGACGGGGACGAAGTCCCGCTCGACGACGCCGGTGTAGATCTGGCGCGGACGGCCGATGCGGGAACCCGGCTCCTTGATCATCTCGGTCCACTGGGCGATCCAGCCCGGCAGCCGGCCGAGGGCGAACAGGACCGTGAACATCTCGGTCGGGAAGCCCATGGCCCGGTAGATCAGGCCGGTGTAGAAGTCGACGTTCGGGTAGAGCTTGCGCTCGACGAAGTAGTCGTCGGAGAGCGCGTGCTCCTCCAGCTTCAGAGCGATGTCGAGCAGCTCGTCCGACTTGCCCAGCGCGGAGAGCACGTCGTGCGCGGCGGCCTTGATGATCTTGGCGCGGGGGTCGAAGTTCTTGTAGACCCGGTGGCCGAAGCCCATCAGGCGGACGCCGTCCTCCTTGTTCTTCACCTTCCGGATGAAGGTGTCGACGTCGGAGCCGGAGTCGCGGATGCCCTCCAGCATCTCCAGCACCGACTGGTTGGCGCCGCCGTGCAGCGGGCCCCACAGGGCGCTGATGCCGGCCGAGATCGACGCGAACATGTTGGCCTGCGAGGAGCCGACCAGGCGGACCGTGGAGGTCGAACAGTTCTGCTCGTGGTCGGCGTGCAGGATCAGCAGCTTGTCCAGGGCCGCCACCACGACCGGGTCCAGGTCGAACTCCTGGGCCGGGACCGAGAACGTCATGCGCAGGAAGTTCTCGACGTAGCCGAGGTCGTTGCGCGGGTAGACGAACGGGTGGCCGATCGACTTCTTGTACGCGTAGGCCGCGATCGTCGGAAGCTTCGCGAGCAGCCGGATCGTGGAGAGGTCACGCTGCTTCTCGTCGAACGGGTTGTGGCTGTCCTGGTAGAAGGTGGACAGCGCCGAGACCACCGAGGACAGCATGGCCATCGGGTGCGCGTCGCGCGGGAAGCCGCGGTAGAAGTTCTTGACGTCCTCGTGCAGCAGGGTGTGCCGCGTGATGTCGTCCTTGAACGCCGTCAGCTGGTCGACGGTGGGCAGTTCGCCGTTGATCAGCAGGTACGCCACCTCAAGGAAGGTGGAGCGCTCGGCCAGCTGCTCGATGGGGTAGCCGCGGTAGCGGAGGATGCCCGCCTCGCCGTCGAGGTAGGTGACGGCGGATTTGTAGGCGGCCGTGTTGCCGTAGCCGCTGTCCAGCGTCACCAGACCGGTCTGGGCGCGGAGCTTCCCGATGTCGAAGCCCTTGTCGCCGACGGTGCTGTCGACCACCGGGTAGGTGTACTCGCCGTCGCCGTACCGCAGTACTACAGAGTTGTCGCTCACGTCTTCCCTCACCGACGTAGTGCCTCATCTTCGAGGTGCCCTGACTGTCTCTACCATCCCCCATTTGGCTCAGGAGAGTGCACTCGGGGTCGACCATTGGGCCTTTTGGCGGCACTCAGTGCCGTCAACCTGCTCATCCTGCCCCCTCGGAGGCTCATCTGGAAATGCTCTGTGACCTTCCTGACTCATTTGATCGATCATTTCCGGCGAGCCTGAAGTCGAGGGCCGTGCACCGCCGTCCGGCCGACACCGTGCGCACCGCCTGCCCGATCGCCTTGCGTGAACCGACGAGGACGACCAGCCGGCGGGCCCGGGTGACCGCCGTGTACAGCAGGTTCCGCTGGAGCATCATCCATGCCCCGGTGGTGACGGGAATCACCACGGCGGGATACTCGCTCCCCTGGGAACGGTGGATGGTCACCGCGTACGCGTGGGCCAGTTCGTCCAGTTCGTCGAATTCGTACGGAACCTCCTCGTCCTCGTCCGTCAGTACGGTCAGCCGCTGGTCGACCGGATCGAGCGAGGTGACGACACCGACGGTGCCGTTGAAGACGCCGTTCTCCCCTTTGTCGTAATTGTTGCGGATCTGGGTGACCTTGTCGCCGATCCGGAAGACTCGGCCGCCGAACCGCTTCTCCGGCAGGTCGGGCCGCCCCGGGGTGATGGCCTGCTGCAGCAGCCCGTTGAGGGTTCCCGCCCCGGCCGGGCCCCGGTGCATCGGCGCCAGCACCTGGACGTCCCGGCGCGGGTCCAGCCCGAATCTGGCCGGGATCCGCCGCGCGGCCACGTCGACGGTGAGCCGGCCCGCCGCTTCGGTGTCGTCCTCGACGAAGAGGAAGAAGTCCTTCAGACCGTCGGTGAGCGGATGCTGCCCGGCGTTGATCCGGTGCGCGTTGGTGACCACTCCGGACTGCTGGGCCTGCCGGAAGACCCGGGTGAGCCGGACGGCCGGGACGGGACCGCCCTCGGCGAGCAGGTCCCGCAGCACCTCCCCCGCTCCCACGCTGGGCAGCTGGTCGACGTCCCCCACGAACAGCAGATGGGCCCCCGGCGGTACGGCCTTCACCAGCTTGTTGGCCAGCAGCAGGTCCAGCATCGACGCCTCGTCCACGACGACCAGGTCGGCGTCGAGCGGCCGGTCCCGGTCGTAGGCGGCGTCCCCGCCGGGCCGCAGTTCCAGCAGCCGGTGCACCGTGGACGCCTCGGCACCGGTCAGCTCCGACAGCCGCTTGGCCGCACGGCCGGTCGGAGCGGCCAGCAGCACCTTGGCCCGCCGGGCCCGGGCCAGCTCCACGATCGAGCGCACGGTGAAGGACTTGCCGCAGCCCGGCCCTCCGGTCAGCACGGCGACCTTCTCGGTCAGCGCCAGCCGGACGGCCGCCTCCTGCTCGGGCGCCAGCTCGGCCCCGGTGCGCGTTCTCAGCCAGCCCAGCGCCTTGCCCCAGTCCACGTCCCTGAAGCCGGGCATCCGGTCCTGGTCCGTGCGCAGCAGCCGCAGCAGCTGCGCGGAGAGGGACAACTCGGCGCGGTGGAAAGGCACCAGGTAGACGGCGCTGACGGGCTCCGGGCCGCCGTCGGGCCCGGGCACCCGCTCCCGGACGACCCCGGGGTCCTCGCCCTCTTCGGGCGGGCGGCCCAGCTCGGCGAGACATTCGATGACCAGCCCGGTGTCGACCTGGAGGAGCTTGACGGCGTCGGCGATCAGCCGCTCCTCCGGCAGGAAGCAGTTCCCCTGGTCGGCGGACTGCGACAGCGCGTACTGCAGGCCGGCCTTCACGCGCTCGGGGCTGTCGTGCGGGATGCCGACCGACTGGGCGATCTTGTCGGCCGTGAGGAAGCCGATGCCCCAGACGTCCGCGGCGAGCCGGTACGGCTGCTCCTTGACCACCGCGATCGACGCGTCGCCGTACTTCTTGTAGATCCGCACGGCGATGGAGGTGGACACCTCGACGGTCTGGAGGAAGAGCATGACCTCCTTGATCGCCTTCTGCTCCTCCCAGGCGTCGGCGATCTTCCTGGTCCGCTTGGGACCGAGCCCCGGCACCTCGACGAGCCGCCCGGGCTCCTCCTCGATGATCCGGAGGGTGTCGACGCCGAAGTGCTGCGTGATGCGGTCGGCGAAGACCGGGCCGATGCCCTTGACCAGGCCGGAGCCGAGGTAGCGGCGGATGCCCTGCACCGTGGCGGGCAGGACGGTCGTGTAGTTCTCGACGTGGAACTGCTTGCCGTACTGCGGGTGGGACCCCCAGCGGCCCTCCATCCGCAGGGACTCCCCCGCCTGGGCACCGAGCAGTGCGCCGACGACCGTGAGCAGGTCGCCGGCGCCTCTTCCGGTGTCGACCCGGGCGACCGTGTAGCCGTTCTCCTCGTTGGCGTACGTGATCCTCTCCAGCACGCCTTCGAGTACGGCGAGCCGCCGTTCGCCCGTGGGGGTCCCCGCCTGTTGAGCCATGATCCGACGGTACCGGTGGGGTGTGACAGCGGGCACCTCCCCCGTGGGTGCCCGCCGGGGGCTCACGACTGGCAGTTGGTGAACGTGCTGCTGGTCTGCACGCTGTAGATGCTGGCGCCGCCCGTGGAGTCGTTCTTCAGCGGAACGGTGAGGGTGTCGTCGGCCGTCCACGCGAAGCCGTTCCTGTCGAACGTCCACGTGCCGGTGACCCGCGTCGCCAGTTCCGACAGGGCGACCCAGCCGTACTTGTTCGGCGGGATCGTCGCGGACACCGAGTTGCCCAGGTCCTCGGTGATGCTCAGGCTCACGTTGCCCGAGACGGTGCTCGCCACGGAGGTGGTGATCGGGGACGCCGCGCCCGTTCCCAGTGACGCCGACAGCTGCCAGCCCAGCGAGCTGGACCACCCGGTCTGCTTGTTGATGCTGAAGGTGTAACCGGCGGGACTCTCCGACCCGTTGTACCAGACGGGAGAGACGCACTGCTTCGGCAGCGGGGCGGCCGGCGTCTGGCTCCGGGTGCTCCAGGAGCAGGTGGAGGTGTCCTTCGCGCACCGCGCGGCGGCGTAGTCGACGGCGAGGTCGCGCGCGTCCGCGGCGGCGGTACCGGTGCCGGACAGGACCCACCTCTGCGCGGTCGTGCCGTTGCAGGAGTAGTTGTCGGTCCAGGCGTCGTCGTAGTTGGCCGCGTACCAGACGTCGAGACAGGAGTTGTCCCGCTTCTGCCTGATCATGAAGGTGGCCGTGCTGCCCGTGACGGGCTGGAAGTACCACTGCTCACTCGCCCGGCCGTCGCAGGACCGCTGCCGCAGCGGTGTCCCCGCGTCCACGCACTTGCCGGTGTCGGAGTTGACGATGCTGAACGAGCCGTCCGACCGGTCGGGCTGCAGGCGCCACTTCTGGTGGTACCCCGGCGAGCTGTTGGTGACGATGAAGACGCCGTCACCGGTGTTGCCGTTCTGCGCGTCGAGGTTGCGGCCGTTGTTGACGTTGGTGATCGTGATGCCGTTCAGGCCGGTCGGGTCCGTCGCCGTCGCTCCGGCCGCCGCGTGCGCCGCCGGGTGCGCCGCCGGGTGCGCCG
>NZ_WWJT01000174.1 GCF_009865385.1 Streptomyces sp. SID486
GCCGGCTCGGCTCACAGGGGGCGTACGGCCAGCTTGTCCAGCGCCTTCAGCAGCCCCGGCAGCTCGGGACCCCGGCCCACCGGCAGGATCTCGCCGGGCCTGTCGTCGAGCAGGACGAACGCGATGTCGTCGGTGCGGGCCACGATGGACCAGCCGGGGCCGTCGGCGCGCAGCGTACGTGCCTCGCCGGGGGCGAACGACGAGCGCACCCGGCCGAGCGGTGGCGGGCTGTCGATGTAGGCGCGCGCCTCGGCGAGCACGCGGCGGACACCGGAGGGGCCGCCGGTCATGGCGGCGTCCCGGTCCTCGGGCGCGGACTCCGCGGACTTCCCCTGCCCGCCGGCGGAAAAGTCGGCGTCGCCGATCTGCTCCCGCCAGACCGCCCACTGCAGCGCGACCTCGTCCGCGCCCAGACGGCGCTGAGCGGGTCCCCAGGAACCGGTGTCCGGCGGGCTCAGCGGCCGGCCGGCCGTCTCGGCAGGGGGGTCGTGCGGTGCGGGCACGCCCGGTGCGGCCACGGCGAGGGCCAGGGGCCACCCCGGCAGGGCGGTCACGACCGCGCGCTCGTCCGGCGAGAGGTCGTACTCCATGCCGCAGTCCCAGGACGCGATCGCCACAGCGACCAGCGAGACGTCGTCGACGACGACCGTCCAGCGAGACCCGTCCCCGTCCTGGCCCAGCACCAGGCCGTACCCGTCGGCGAGGGGCGGCAGGTCCAGCGCCGCGCATGCCTCCGGGTAGTCGTCGCCCAGCACGCTCGGAAACTGCGCCGGCGTCAGCAGCACCGCCGTCAGCACGTACAGCGCATCGTCCGCGGCGGCGACGGCCTCATCGTTCGTCCCGGCCATCCCTGCTGCCTCCCCAGTCGTTCGTCCACCGGCGCGCACCCTAGTGCGAGCGGAAGCCGCTTGTCACGACTGTGCGCACCACGCGGAGCTGCAGGTTTCCGCCTGGACGGGGGCGAAACGGCCACATCTGGAGAGGGAAGTTCCACTCCGGCCGCCGGGAAGATCCGAGGAGGCCGCCGGGTCACCCTGGAGTCGTGGCCGAAGGGGGCGGCCGCCTCAGTGGCCAGTCCCGTCGAGAGACGCGAGGGTCTCGCGCAGCCAGGCCAGTTCGGCCTGGCTCGTGGCCCGGGCGATGGTGAGGACGCCGCGGCGGAAGGGATCGTTCAGCTCCTCGGCCCGCAGGGGCCGCTCGCCGTCGTAGAAGAAGCTCGCCGGCTCCTCCAGGAAGGCCAGCCGGCGCCGTAGCACGGCTGCCTGCGCGGCCGGGTCCGTCAAGTGGCGCAGGAACGCCAGCAGCGTGAACCAGTGATTCTCGTCGGTGATCTCCCGCTGGGCGGGCTCGGCGAGCCGGCGCATCAGTTCCTGGCCGCCCTCCTCGGTCAGTCTCAGCACATGGCGCGGCGCGGCCACAGCGCCGGGCTCGGTGGCCCGTACCAGCAGGCCCGCCTTCTCCAGCCGCTTGATCGCCGGGTACAGCGTGCTCTCGGCGACGGGCCGCACATGCCCGGTGAGCGCCGCGATGTGACGGCGCAGGACGTAGCCGTGCAGGGGGGCGTCGTAGAGGAATCCGAGGATGGCGAGTTCGAGCATGACCGCGATTCTTCCGCAGAAAGCCCCGCGGCTGTACCTCGCCCCACCGGTACTGTCTTGACGCTATACCTCGTCACCGATGTAATGGTGCGTCCAGACCCGAGGGAGGGGTACGTGCAGCAGGCCACGTTCGACAGCCGCGGAAGCCGCATCCGGTGGACCGAGGTGCCCGGGGCGGCGCCCGCCCGGGTGTACCTGCACGGGCTCGGATCGATGTCCGCCGTCTACCACGCGCACATCGCGGCCCGTCCCGCCCTCACAGGCCGGCGCAGCCTCTTCGTCGACCTGCCGGGGCACGGCACGAGCGACCGGCCCCTGGAATTCGGCTACACGCTGGAGGACCACGCCGACGCCGTCGCGGTGGCGCTGGACGCGGCCGGCGTCACCGGCGCCGAACTGATCGGGCACAGCATGGGCGGTGCCGTGGCCGTCGTCCTCGCCCACCGGCGGCCCGACCTCGTCTCCCGGCTGGTGCTCACGGAGGCCAACCTGGACGCCGGTCCGTCGTCGACCGCCGCCAGCGGCAGCATCGCCGCCCATGACGAGGACGAGTTCGTCGAGAAGCACTACGCGCGCGTGCTCGACGCCGTCGGACCGCTGTGGGCGGCCACCATGCGGCTGACCGACCCGCGTGCCCTGCACCGCAGCGCCGTCGGACTGTGCCGGGGGTCGGACCCGGTGATGCGGACGATCCTGGAGGGGCTGCCCGTCGACCGTGTCTTCCTCCAGGGCGAGCTGAGCGGTGAACTCGCGGGCCGGCGGCGCCTGGAAGCCGTCGGGGTGCGTGTGGTGACGGTGCCCGGTGCCGGGCACAACGTCATGTTCGACGCCCCCGGGACCTTCGCGGCAGCCGTCGCCGGCACGCACTGACCGCCGCGGGCGTTCAGCCCTCGCGCACCGCGACCGCGAGGAAACGGGCGTCCTCGTCCACGTACGACGTCATGCGCCAGCCCGAACGGGCGAGCAGCGGCCGGAGGTTGCCCTCGGCCCGCAGGTCGTCGGGCGTGATCCGGCGGCCCTGTCGTGCCGCCAGGGCCACCCGCCCGACGGGGTGGAAGAGCGCGAGCGTTCCGCCCCGGCGCACGCCGCGGGCCAGCTCCCGCAGATTGGTCAGCGGGTGCGGCAGGTGGGCGATCAGACCGGCCGCGAACACCGCGTCCAGACTGCCCGAACGCAGCGGCAGCGCGGCGACGTCCGCGAGCAGCAGCCGTCCCTCCTGGTCCCGGCCGGCCCGCACGGCGGCCTGGAGCATCGCCGGGGTGAGATCGGCCCCCAGTACCACCCCGGAGGACCCCACGGCCGCCCGCAGGGGCGGCAGCGCCCGCCCGGTGCCGCAGCCCGCGTCGAGCACGCGGTCCCCCTCGCGCAGTTCCAGGGCGGCTACGGCCGCCGCGTAGGCCGGGCCGTCGTCCGGGAACCGGCTGTCCCAGTCGGCGGCCCGGGCGGTGAAGAACTCCTGCACGTGTGTGTGGTCGTCGCTCATGCTCCGCATGATCCCTCACCGACACGAGGGACGTCTCTGTGCGCATGTTCGGGCGGGACGCGATCGTCCGGCCCGCAACTGCGCGCATATTCGGGCACCTTTCGAAATGCGCCCCCGCCGTGCGCCCCTGCCCCCTACCGTCCCGAGGCCATGGGACACCTGGACCACGCCGCCTTCGGCTGGCTGACCCCCGCGTTGTCGTACGTGATGGCCTGCACAGGCGCCGCACTCGGACTGCGCTGTACCGTGCGCGCGCTCGCCGCCACCGGCCGCGCGCGACGCCACTGGCTCGTCACCGCCGCCTCCGCCATCGGGACGGGCATCTGGACCATGCACTTCGTGGCCATGCTCGGCTTCCGCGTCAGCGGCACCGACATCCGCTACGACGTGCCGCTGACCGTCCTCAGCCTCCTCGTCGCCATGGCCGTCGTCTGCGCGGGCGTCTTCGCCGTCGGCTACAGCCGCGACCGCAACCGCGCGCTCCTCCTCGGCGGCCTCACCACGGGACTGGGCGTCGCCAGCATGCACTACCTGGGCATGGCAGCGGTGCGGCTGCACGGCCACGTCGGATACGACCCCGTCCTCGTCGGCGTGTCCGTACTGATCGCGGTGCTCGCGGCGACCGCGGCTCTGTGGGCCGGGCTCAACATCACCTCACCCTCGGCGGTCACCGTCGCCGCCCTCGCCATGGGCGCGGCCGTCAGCAGCATGCACTACACCGGGATGTTCGCGGTGAGCGTGCGGGTGGTGCCTTCCGGCGACCCCCTCCCCGGGGCCACGGCGATGCAGTTCATCTTCCCGCTCGCCGTCGGCCTCGGGTCCTACCTGTTCATCACCTCGGCCTTCGTCGCCCTCTCGCCCACGGCCGACGAGCGCGAGGCGTCCGCCTCCGCCCAGCGCCCCGTCGGGACCGCGACCCGTTAGCGGACCCCGGCCCGAGCGCACCGACCACGTCCCGAGCGAGGAGGCCATGCGCCCACCCCGTACACCCGAGAAGGCCGCCACCCCGGCCCACCGTCCACGCGGACGCCGAGCACACGCGGGACCACCCGCCACCGAGGACACGGACCTTGCGCTCGGCCCCCCGCCCACCCCGGCACGCGCGCGGGGGAGCCGCCTCGCCCCGCGCTCCCGGACCGTGCGGGCCAAGGTGGTCAGCCTCCTGATGGTGCCCGTCGTCTCCCTGCTCGCCCTCTGGGCGTACGCCGCCGTCACCACCGCCCAGGACATCGCCCGGCTGCGCCAGTCCCAGCGCGTGGACACCGAACTGCGCACTCCGGTGGCCGCGGCCGTCACCGCTCTGCAGGCCGAGCGCACCGCCGCCGTCCGCTACGCCGCGGCCCCGAACGCCGGGAACGGCGGCGACCTGAAGGACCTGGGAGCCCGCACCGACCGGGCCGTGGCCAGGCTGCGGCTCGGCCGCGACAGCACGGTCGCCGACAGCCAGGAACTGCCCGCCGGTGTCTCCCGGCGCCTCGATGCCTTCGTCACCGGTGCCGAACACCTCCGCACGCTGCGCACAGCCGTACTGGGCCGCACAGCGGCCTGGGACGAGTCGTACACGCGGTACACGAAGGCCATCGACGCGGCCTTCGCCGTGGACGGTGCCCTCACCGGAGTCCAGCAGGCCGACGTCGCCTCGGACGCGCGCGTGCTGCTGGAATTCTCGCGCGCCGCCGAGGCACTGGCCCAGGAGGACATCCTGCTGGACAGCGCACGAACGGCCGGCTCCCTGCGGGCGGAGCGCCTGCGCCTGTTCGGCGCCGCCGTCGCCACGCGCCGCGCCCTCACCGAGACCGCCGTCACCGACCTGCCCTCCGCGCAGCGCGCCGCCTGGCGGGACCTGGCGGCCGGCGGGCCGTACAGGGCTCTGCGGGCCGCGGAGGACAGGCTGCTGACCGCCGGGCCGGGCACCCGACCCACCGACGCGGCATCGCGGGCCGCCTGGGATCCCGCCCACGCGCGCGTGCGGGACGGCATGCAGACCATCGCGGCGGCCACGCGGAGCATCGTCGCCGGCCGAAGCGACCCCGTCGCCCGCGGCTTGTTCAGCTCCGCCGGCGCCGTCGTGCTCCTCGGGCTCGCCGCCGTCGTCGCCTCCCTCGCCATCTCCGTCCGCATCGGGCGGGCACTCGTGAGCGAACTCGTGAACCTGCGCAACGACGCGCTGGAGATCGCCCGCCGCAAACTCCCCGAGGCGATGCGCAGACTACGCGCCGGCGAGGAGATCGACGTCCAGGCGGAGGCGCCCACCGGCCCACCCGCCGAGGACGAGACCGGGCAGGTCGCCGAGGCCCTGGCCACCGTTCACCGCGCCGCGCTGAGCGCCGCCGTCGAGCGCGCCGAACTCGCCGACGGCATCTCCGGGGTCTTCGTCAACCTGGCCCGCCGCAGCCAGGTCCTGGTCCACCGCCAGCTCGGCCTCCTGGACAGCATGGAGCGGCGCTCCGAAGACCCCGACGAACTCAGCGACCTGTTCCGCCTGGACCACCTCACGACCCGGATGCGGCGCCACGCGGAGAGCCTGATCATCCTCTCCGGTGCCGCGCCGGGCCGGGCCTGGCGCATGCCGGTGTCCCTGACGAACGTCGTACGCGCGGCCGTGTCGGAGATCGAGGACTACGCGCGCGTGGAGGTGCGTCCGTTCCCCGACGTCGAAGTCGTCGGTGCGGCGGTCGCCGACCTCACCCACCTGATGGCCGAACTCGTGGAGAACGCGGCCCAGTTCTCGCCACCCCACACGCGTGTGCGGGTCACCGGCGAACCGGTGGGCAACGGTTACGCCCTGGAGGTCGAGGACCGCGGACTCGGCATGGGGGCCGACAGCCTCGCGGAGGCCAACCGGCGCATCGAACAGTCCGAGGCGCTCGACCTGTTCGACAGCGACCGGCTGGGCCTCTTCGTGGTCAGCAGGCTAGCCTCCCGGCACGGGATCAAGGTGCACCTGCGGACCTCCCCGTACGGCGGCACGACCGCCGTGGTCCTGCTGCCGACCGCCCTGCTGCACCATGGCTCGGCGGAACGTTCCGCCCGGCATGCCGGAAACGCCGGCCCCGGCCGGGAGCAGGAACGCGCCCACGCGCGCGGGCCCGGCGCGACCGCGCCCCACGCAACCGGCGTCACCGGCCGCCCGGACCGGCCGGCCCTGACGGCCACCGCCCCCGGAGCCCGCCCTGGACCGGTCTCCGGTACCCACACCGGCCCGGCGGCATCCGCTACCGGGACCGCCGGACCCGTACGCGGCGGCGACGCGCCAGGCGGACCGGCACCCGGCACCGATGCGAGCGGACCGGCCTCCGGCTCCCACGCTCCCGGACCGGCATCCGACGCCTACCCGGGCGGACCGGCATCCGCCCCCCGCCGCACAGCTCCCGCATTCCCGGCCTCCGAAGTGAACCCCGGGAGACCGCAGCGCCTCCCGGGCGGCTCCGCACCCACCGACGACCTCCCGCGCCGCGTACGTCAGGCGAACCTCGCCCCTCAGCTGCGTCACCGGCGCCCCGATGAGCCGGCCGCGCAACCCGACCGCGGCGGCGACGACGGACGCACCCCCGAACTCGTACGTGCCCGCATGACGGCGTACCGCGACGGCTGGACGCGCGGCGGAGGCCGACGGCCGGGCCGCGGCTCCGCCGCGTGTCCGGAAACGGGCAGTCACAGCAGCGAAGGAGACCCGGCATGATCCAGGAACCGAACCCGAGGGCCGGCCGGCAGTCCGGCGAACTGGACTGGCTGCTCGACGACCTGGTGGTGCGCGTGCACGAGGTACGGCATGCCGTCGTGCTCTCCGACGACGGCCTGGCGGTCGGTGCCTCCACCGGCCTCGCGCGCGAGGATTCCGAGCATCTCGCCGCCGTGGCCTCCGGTTTCAACAGCCTCGCCAAGGGTGCCGGACGACACTTCGGAGCGGGCGGAGTGCGGCAGACCATGGTCGAGATGGACGACGCGTTCCTCTTCGTCGTCGCCGCCGGTGACGGCTCCTGCCTGGCGCTGCTGACCGCGGTCACCGCCGACATCGGGCTGGTCGCCTACGAGATGGCCCGCCTGGTCAGACGCGTGGGCGAGCACCTCTACACGCCACCGCGCGTCACGGCCCAGGTGCCGGAGGCCGAATAGGCCGGATCGGCCCCGTAGGCCACCCAGGCCAGACAGGGCGGAAAGGTATCACCCGATGACCGAGAACCCCGCCGGCCGGCCCCGGGAGCCCGGAAGCCGGTGGTACGACGGCGAGGCCGGGCCGATGGTCCGTCCGTACGCCATGACCGGTGGCCGCACCCGGCCCGGCCCCGATGGCGTCCGCTTCGACCTGATCGCGCTCGTCACCCTCGACCTCGCCGCCCCGGTGACGGACGACGGCACCGCACTGGGTCCCGAACACCGGACGCTGATCGACCTGTGCCGTCCGGAGACGCAGTCCGTCGCGGAACTCGCGGCGGACGCAGATCTTCCGGTCGGCGTGGTGAGAGTGCTTCTCGGTGACCTGCTGGAACTCGGCTGCGTGACCGTCAGCCGTCCGGTGCCCCCGGCGCAGCTACCCGACGAACGGATACTGCGCGAGGTCATCGAGGGACTGAGGGCGCTGTAGACACATGCGTGACATCCGTCCACCCCTCGCTGTAGCCGCGCTTCCCGGCCGGCCGGCCGGGGCCGCGTCCGCGCGCCGGCGGGCGGACGCGCCCGGCCCGTCCGATCCGGTCGCCTTCCGCCATCGAGCGCGCGTGCATCGGCCACGGTGGGGCCATCGGTCCAACCGGTCCAGAATTCCCGCCCGTTGTCATGCTGCTGACTCCAGGAGCATGTGGACGCCGGTCACGGCCGGCCCTCCCCGAGAGAAGTGATCATGGCCTCCGAGCACTCCGAAGCCATCGGCGACACCTCCGCCCTCGCGCTGAAGATACTGGTCGCCGGCGGCTTCGGCGTCGGCAAGACGACCCTGGTCGGCGCCGTCAGCGAGATCCGGCCGCTGCGCACCGAGGAACTGCTGAGCCGGGCGGGCCTGCAGGTGGACGACACCGGCGGAGTGGACCGGAAGACCACCACGACCGTGGCCATGGACTTCGGCCGCATCACGATCCGATCCGGGCTGTCGCTCTATCTCTTCGGCACGCCCGGCCAGGACCGCTTCTGGTTCCTGTGGGACGAACTGGCCCAGGGGGCCCTCGGTGCCGTGATCCTCGCGGACACCAGGCGGCTGGAGGACTGCTTTCCGGCCGTCGACTACTTCGAACGCCGCCGCATCCCGTTCGTGGTCGCCGTCAACTGCTTCCCCGGCGCTCGCGCGTACGGCGCTCACGACGTCAGTCGGGCCCTCGACCTGGACCCCGGCACTCCCGTGGTGCTGTGCGACGCACGCGACCGCGACTCCGGCAAGGACGTGCTGATCCGGCTCGTCGAGTACGCCGGGCGGATGCACACCGCCCGGCTTCTGGACTCCGTCGGCTGAGGCGACCGCTCAGGCCGCCACGTCTCGCAGGGCCAGCACCTTGTCGACGGGGACGCGGACGAGGAGTTCGCCCGGCACGCCGTTGCGGGCGCCGTACTCCTCGGCGCGGTCCGCGCCCATGTACCGGGCGGCGATCCGGGTCGCCCACAGACGCAACTCGGCCGGATCCTCCGACAGCTGGGCACGGCCGCTCAGGACCACGAAGTGGAACGGTGGACGATCGTCGTCCACGCACAGGGCGATCCGCCCGTCACGGATCAGGTTGCGGCCCTTCACCGTGTCCTTGCCGGTGTTGAACACCACCTCGTTCCCGTCCAGGAGGAACCAGATCGGGGCCACGTGCGGGCTGCCGTCGCCGCGGACGGTGGACAGCTTGCCGGTGCGGGTGCCGTCCGAGACGAACGCCCGCCACTCCTCATCGGTCATCTTCTCTGCCATGGGCCCATCCTGCTTGCCCGTACGCCGGTCGTGGGGAAGGCTGGCGGGGAGTTCTTCAAGCATGCGGGAGACATCACACGGGGAGATGGACATGGCGCAGAACCAGGGCCTCGGCTGGCTCCTGGACGATCTGACCGAGCGGGTGGACCACGTCCGGCACGCACTCGTCCTGTCGAACGACGGGCTGGTCACCGCGGCCAGCACGGGACTGAGACGCGAGGACGCCGAACATCTCGCCGCCGTGGCATCCGGGCTGCACAGCCTCGCCAAGGGGTCGGGACGTCACTTCGGCGCGGGCAGCGTGCGGCAGACGATGGTCGAGTACGACGACGCCGTCCTGTTCGTGACCGCGGCCGGCGCCGGCAGCTGCCTGTGCGTGCTCAGCGGGGCGGAAGCGGACATCGGGCAGATCGCCTACGAGATGACGCTGCTCGTCAACCGGGTCGGTGAACACCTCGGCGTCGATGCGAGGCAACCCGAGCGCAGCCGCATAGCCGACGTCTGACCTGCGGTTTCATCTCCGGTAGCGAGTTATCCACAGGCCCGCCACGGATGGCGACGAAGCGGCTACGTTGGCTGCACGGCGAACGCGCAGGGCGTGAGCCAGGACTCCACGGGGGAGTACGACCATGTCGCCAAGCACTTTCGACCCGTCCGGCTCCGGCACCTGCACACCGAGCCGTGCCGCTCGTGAACTGGGCCTGAAACGGAGCGAGTTCGACCTCGCGGTACAGCTCGGTCGCATCCGGACGGTGCCCGACGAGGGCGGGGGAGGGCCCCACCGGGTGGCATGCGCGGAGATCGACCGCCTCCGTGCACTGGACGGCTTCCCCGAGTCGCTCCGCGAGCGGGTGCGGGTCGTGGGTACAGCGGAAGGGGCCGCCCTCATGGGCATCCCGGCCGGCCGCTTCACCCGGCTCGCCCGCCTGGGCCTGCTCGTGCCCGTCACCTACTACCTGAATCGCTACCGGACCGTGGTCTGGCTCTACCTGGCGGAAGAGCTGAGCCGGTTCGCGACGGACACGGAGCACGCCCACCTGCTCAAGGGGCGTACGCCCGAGACCCTGCGCGGACAGCTGGCGGCAGGAGTGGATCTGCGGGCACGCAACTGGCGCGGACGCCATCTGGGATTCCTGCTGCGTCAGGCGGGACATCCCTGGGCCCGCGCCGGGGCCGTGGCCGCCTTTCTCACGCCGGTCGAGGTCGCCGACGTCGTCAGGGACCCGTACGAGCGTGCCCACGTGAACCGGTACCGGCCCGCCCCGCCGGGGCACGCGGTTCCCGGGTCGCCCTCCGCTCTGACCGCCGAGCGGATCATGACGGCGCAGGACGCGGACGAGGTCGACTGGCTGCGCAGCGACCTGTCGCGTTCGGTCAGGGAAGCCCGCAGCGCCGTACCCGCCCCGCGCCCGGCCGCCCGCCGGATTCCGCCGGCGACGCGCACGGCCGCACGGCCCATCCCGCCGATGGCCCGCACGGTCACCGCATCCGCGACGGCCGTCACGCCCCTGACGGCCATCACCTCCCTGACGGCCACGACACCCCCACCGGAGGCGGCGAGGCCCGCGGAGGGGGTGGCGGACCAGCCTTCGGAATCGCGGGCCGCCGGCATCGAGGAGTGGCGCCCCCGCCGGCTCCCAGGACGCCGCCCGGAGCTGTGCGTGTCGCCCGCGCGGACCACGGAGCGACCGGAAGGACCGCCCGCCCGCCATGACCACCGATCACCGCACCCCGCAGCCGCGCCGCCGTCCCGGGGGCTGCGGTCCTGGCTGCGGCGGAGAAGCCCGCGGACCGCGGGGTCCGCGCCGGCCTGAACGCCAGGTCGGGCCCGAGCAGCCGGCCAGGGCCGGAAGGCCCGGCCGCCGCCCCTGAAACCCGGCGCTACAGGGCCCTGAACAGCCCTTCCTGGACGACCGAGACCAGCAGCCGTCCCTGCAGGTCGTAGATGCGTCCGCGGGCCAGCCCGCGCCCACCCGTGATGATCGGGGACTCCTGGTCGTAGAGGAACCACTCGTCGGCGCGGAACGGCCGGTGGAACCACATGGCGTGGTCCAGCGAGGCCATGTCGAAGCTCCGCGGCCCCCACAGGGGCTCGACCGGGATGCGGACCGCGTCCAGGAGGGTCATGTCACTGGCGTAGGTGAGCGCGCAGGTGTGGACCAAGGGGTCGTCACCGAGCGGTCCCACCGCGCGCATCCACACGGCGCTGCGCGGCTCGGCCCCCTCGATCTCCTCGGCGGTCCAGCGGAGCCGGTCGGCGTAGCGGATGTCGAAGGGCTGACGGCGCGCCATGCGCTCCAGCTGCTCCGGCAGCGTACCGAGCTGCTTGCGGATCTCCTCGGCGACCGTCGGCAGCGACTCGGGATCGGGCACCACGCGGGCCGGCGGCAGCTGGTGCTCGAACGGTCCTTCCTCGGGCTTGTGAAAGGAGGCGGTCAGATTGAAGATCGTGCGGCCCTGCTGCACGGCCGTGACCCGGCGCGTCGTGAAGGAGAGCCCGTCCCGGACCCGCTCCACCTGGTACACGATGGGCACGCCCGGCCGGCCCGGGCGCAGGAAGTACGCGTGCAGCGAATGCACCGGTCGGTCGCCGTCCGTGGTGCGGCCGGCGGCGACCAGCGCCTGGCCGGCCACCTGGCCGCCGAAGACCCGTTGCAGGGACTCCTGCGGGCTGCGGCCACGGAAGATGTTGACCTCGATCTGCTCCAGGTCGAGCAGGTCGACCAGGCTCTCGGCCGGATTCGTCATCGGTGGGCTTCTCCTTGGCTTGCCGGTGGCCGGGGACGGCTCAAAGCTGGCCGACGTCGGTGACACGGACGACCGCTCGGCCCTCGGCGTCGGAGGCCGCGAGGTCGATCTCCGCGCTGATGCCCCAGTCGTGGTCGCTGTTCGGGTCGTCGAAGATCTGGCGGACGCGCCAGAGGCCGTGCTCCGGCTCCTCCTTGATGACGAGGAGCTTGGGACCGCGGGCGTCGGGGCCGGTGCCGAGATCGTCGTACTCATCCCAGTACTTGTCCATCGCCTCGCCCCAGGCGTCGGCGTCCCAGCCGGACTCGCCGTCCATCTCGCCCAGCTCATCGACCTGGTCCAGCGCGGCCAGCTCCACCCGGCGGAACATGGCGTTGCGGACCAGAACGCGGAAGGCGCGGGCGTTGGCGGTGACCGGCTTGACCTCGTCGGCCTTCTCCTGGGCCTCCTCGGCGGTCATCTCCTCCGGGTTGGCGAGCTGCTCCCACTCGTCCAGCAGGCTGGAGTCGACCTGGCGGACCATCTCGCCGAGCCACTCGATCAGGTCCTGCAGATCTTCGGACTTCAGGTCGTCCGGGATGGTGTGGTCCAGTGTCTTGTAGGCGCTGGCCAGGTAGCGCAGCACGATGCCCTCGGTGCGGGCCAGCTCGTAGAAGGACACCAGCTCCGTGAAGGACATCGCCCGCTCGTACATGTCCCGGATCACCGACTTCGGCGAGAGCGGGTGGTCGCCGACCCAGGGGTGGCTCTTGCGGTAGGTGTCGTAGGCGTGGAAGAGGAGCTCCTCCAGCGGCTTCGGGTAGGTGATGTCCTGCAGGCGCTCCATGCGCTCCTCGTACTCGACCCCGTCCGCCTTCATCGCGGCCACGGCCTCGCCGCGCACCTTGTTCTGCTGGGCGGCGAGGATCTGCCGCGGGTCGTCCAGGGTGGACTCGACGACGGAGACCATGTCGAGGGCGTAGGAGGGCGACTCGGGGTCGAGGAGTTCGAAGGAGGCCAGGGCGAACGTGGACAGCGGCTGGTTCAGCGCGAAGTCCTGCTGGAGGTCGACCGTGAGCCGGACGATGCGGCCCTCGGCGTCCGGCTTGTCGAGCTTCTCCACGATCCCGCCGTCCAGCAGGGAGCGGTAGATCGCGATGGCCCGGCGGATGTGCCGCAGCTGCTGCCTGCGCGGCTCGTGGTTGTCCTCCAGCAGGTGGCGCATCGCCTCGAACGCGTTGCCCGGGCGGGCGATCACCGACAGGAGCATCGTGTGCGTCACCCGGAAGCGCGAGGTCAGCGGCTCCGGTTCCGACTCGATCAGCTTCTGGAAGGTGTTCTCCGTCCAGCCGACGAAGCCCTCCGGCGCCTTCTTGCGCACCACCTTGCGCCGCTTCTTCGGGTCGTCGCCCGCCTTCGCCAGCGCCTTCTCGTTCTCGATGACGTGCTCCGGAGCCTGCGCGACCACGAGCCCCGCGGTGTCGAAGCCGGCCCGGCCGGCCCGGCCCGCGATCTGGTGGAACTCACGGGCCCGCAGGGTCCGCACACGGCTGCCGTCGTACTTCGTCAGTGCCGTGAAGAGCACCGTGCGGATGGGCACGTTGACGCCCACACCGAGCGTGTCCGTACCGCAGATGACCTTGAGCAGACCGGCCTGGGCGAGCTTCTCCACCAGGCGCCGGTACTTGGGCAGCATGCCGGCGTGGTGCACGCCGATGCCGTGCCGTACGTAACGGGAGAGGTTGCGGCCGAACTTGGTGGTGAAGCGGAAGTTGCCGATCAGCTCGGCGATCTGGTCCTTCTCCTCACGCGAGCACATGTTGATGCTCATCAGCGCCTGCGCCCGCTCCACGGCCTGCGCCTGCGTGAAGTGCACGATGTACACCGGGGCCTGCTTGCTCGCCAGCAGGTCGGTGAGCGTCTCGGTGAGCGGGGTCAGCTGGTACTCGTAGGAGAGGGGCACCGGGCGCGTCGCCGAGCGGACCACCGAGGTGGGGCGGCCGGTACGGCGGGCGAGGTCCTTCTCGAAGAAGGACACATCGCCCAGAGTGGCCGACATCAGGATGAACTGCGCCTGCGGCAGCTCCAGCAGGGGGATCTGCCAGGCCCAGCCGCGGTCGCCCTCGGCGTAGAAGTGGAACTCGTCCATGACGACCTGGCCGACGTCCGCGTGCTTGCCGTCGCGCAGCGCGATCGAGGCGAGCACCTCGGCAGTGCAGCAGATGACGGGCGCGTCGGCGTTCACCGAGGCGTCGCCGGTGAGCATGCCGACGTTCTCGGTGCCGAAGAGCTTGCACAGCTCGAAGAACTTCTCGGACACCAGCGCCTTGATCGGAGCCGTGTAGAAGGTGACCTCGTCCCGGGCCAGCGCGGCGAAGTGCGCGCCCGCGGCGATCATGCTCTTGCCGGAGCCGGTGGGCGTCGAGACGATCACGTTCGCCCCGGAGACCACCTCGATCAGCGCCTCCTCCTGGTGCGGGTAGAGGGTGAGGCCACGCTCCTGCGCCCACGACTCGAAGGCTTCGTACAGGGCGTCGGGGTCGGCGGTCGGCGGCAGCTGATCGATGAGGGTCACGCCCCCATCTTGCCTGGCCCACCGCCCGAGCGGGGAATCGGCTGCGAGCCCCAAGATCACGGCCGCTACGCTGTGTCGCCGACGCAGCGTCAGCGCACCGGACCAACTGGACAGCGGCGCACGAGGAATGGGGCGGAAAGCGGCCATGATGGGACCAGCACACTCACTGTCGGGGGCCGCGGCCTGGCTCGGCGTCGGGGCCGCCGCGGCGGCGGCCGGGCACCCGATGCCCTGGCCGGTCCTCCTCGCCGGGGCCCTGATCTGTGCCGGCGCCGCTCTCGCCCCGGACCTCGATCACAAGGCCGCCACCATCTCCCGCTCCTTCGGACCGCTCTCCCGCTGGATCTGCGAGATCGTCGACAAGCTGTCGTACGCCGTCTACAAGGCGACCAGGAAGCAGGGCGACCCGCGCCGCTCCGGCGGGCACCGGACGCTGACGCACACCTGGCTGTGGGCGGTCCTGCTCGGCGCCGGATGCTCGGCGGCGGCGATCAACGGAGGCCGCTGGGCGGTGCTGGCGATCCTGTTCGTGCACATGGTGCTCGCGATCGAGGGTCTGTTGTGGCGCGCGGCGCGCGGCTCCAGCAGCGACGTCCTGGTCTGGCTGCTGGCGGCGACCAGTGCGTGGATCATCGCGGGAGTGCTGGACAAGCCGGGCAACGGCTCCGACTGGCTGTTCACCGCACCCGGCCAGGAGTACCTGTGGCTGGGCCTGCCGATCGTGCTGGGCGCGTTGGTGCACGACATCGGGGACGCTCTGACGGTGTCCGGGTGCCCGATCCTGTGGCCGATCCCGGTGGGCCGCAAGCGCTGGTACCCGCTCGGCCCGCCGAAGGCCATGCGGTTCCGTGCGGGCAGCTGGGTCGAGCTGAGAGTGCTCATGCCGGTGTTCATGCTGCTCGGCGGGGTCGGCTGTGCGGCGGCCCTGGGTGTGATCTGAGGCATCCGCCGGCCCGGCCTCCGCGGGAGGGCCGGCCGGGTGGCTCAGGTCTGCTCGTCCGCGTCCGCCGCACCGCCGTACCGGCGCTCGAAGCGGGCGACGCGCCCCTCGGTGTCGACCGTGCGGGCCTTGCCGGTGTAGAAGGGGTGGCTCTCCGAGGAGATCTCCACGTCGACCACCGGGTAGGTCCGCCCGTCGTCCCATTCGATGGTCTGTTCGCTCCGTGCGGTGGACCGGGTCAGGAAGGCGTAGCCGGCGGTGCGGTCACGGAAGACCACGGGCTGGTAGTCGGGGTGCTTGTCCTGCTGCATGGCGGCTCCTCGTACCGGGCGGAGGACAGGTCGGGGGCGTCCGGACGGTCCGGCTCAGCCGGAGAGGAAGTCCTCGTCGACGATGTGCATCGCCGCTTCCTCGGCGGAGGCGGCGGCCCCGTCGATGCCGACGTCGGTGGCGACCAGGGCGGCCTCGTCGTCCTCGTGCACACCCTCGTCGGGGGCCACCAGTCGGCCGGAGCGGAAGTTGCCCACCTCGTTGTCCAGCAGCTCCCCGTCGGTGCCGTCGCAGTCACCGATGCCGTCGCCGTCGGGTGTGCCGGGGTCGGGCATCTCCTCGGCGAGCCGTTGATCGAGCGTCTCGCCCGCCTTGCGCTCGGCTGCGGTCACGCCGCTGTGTTCGACCGCCCACGGTCGCTCCGGAGGGGACCAGCCGCGGTCGAGGGGGTCGGCGACGCCGTCGAAGTCCAGTGTGTCCTCGACGTCGAGCACCCCCGAGTCCTCCCGGATCTCCGAGGGATCGGGCTGGTAGACGTCGTCCCCCCAACCGTCGGCGCTGTCCACGACTACCTCCAGATGGTGAGGACGGCCGGATGCCACCCCAGCGGGTGGCGGGCCGCCGGCAGCACGGCCCGGGAACACGCGCCGGGAACCTCGCGGTCCCCGGGTACGTCCCCAGCCGGTGTCGCCGCTTTCCAGCCTTCCACCCCTGCTCGGCACCGCGCAACGGCACGGCTGCCGGAAGGCATGCGCACCCCGCACCGTCGGCGCCGCCCGCCCCCGCACCGTCGGTGCCGGCCCGCCCCCGCACCCTCGGCGTCACCCGCCCCGCACGGGAGCGGGGCGCCGGGCGGCGGCGGGCCGGGCAGGCACTCACCCGTGCCAGGACCGCCACAGAGCCGCGTACGCCCCGTCCGCCGCGACCAGCTCGTCATGGCTGCCCAGCTCGCTGATCCGTCCGTTCTCCACCACGGCGATCACGTCGGCGTCGTGGGCGGTGTGCAGACGGTGGGCGATGGCCACCACGGTACGGCCGTCCAGCACCCGCGCCAGGGAACGTTCCAGATGACGGGCCGCTCGCGGGTCGAGCAGCGAGGTCGCCTCGTCCAGGACGAGCGTGTGCGGGTCGGCCAGCACCAGACGGGCCAGTGCGATCTGCTGGGCCTGTGCCGGGGTCAGGGCGAGGCCGCCGGAGCCCACCTCGGTGTCCAGACCGTCGTCCAGCGCCCGCGCCCACCCGTCCGCGTCGACGGCGCCCAGAGCCGCCCACAGCTCCGCGTCGTGGCTTCCGCCGGGGGTCTGACCGTCCGAGCGGACCCGGGAGTGGGGGACGGCCAGCAGGAGGTTGTCACGCAGGGTGCCGACGAAGACGTGGTGCTCCTGGTTGACGAGTGCCACGTGGGACCGGACGCGTTCCGCGGGCATCCGGGACAGTTCCGCCCCGCCCAGGGTGATCCGGCCGTCCCGGGGTGCGTAGATCCCGGCGAGCAGCCGGCCCAGGGTGGACTTGCCCGCTCCGGAGGGGCCGACCAGGGCGAGCCGCGTGCCCGGCGCGACCTCCAGGGAGACCCGGCGCAGCACGTCGACGCCCTCCCGGTAGCCGAAGTGCACCCGGTCGGCGTGGACGGCCCGGCCGTCCGGGGTCAGTGCGGCGTCCCCGGCGTCCGGTTCGATGTCCCGCACCCCGACCAGCCGGGCCAGCGACACCTGGGCGACCTGCACTTCGTCGTACCAGCGCAGGATCAGGTTCATCGGGTCGACGAGCATCTGCGCGATGAGCGCGCCCGTGGTCAGCTGTCCCACACCGAGCCAGCCGTGCAGGACGAACACACCGCCGACCATCAGGACCGAGCCCAGCACGAGAAGGTGGACGGCGTTGATGACCGGGAAGAGCACGGAGCGCAGCCAGAGCGTGTAGCGCTCCCACGCCGTCCATTCCTTGATCCGCTGTTCCGACAGGGCCACACGGCGGGCGCCGAGGCGGTGTGCCTCGACGGTGTGGCCGGCGTCCACGGTCTCGGCGAGCGCGGCGGCGACGGCGGCGTACCCGGCGGATTCCGAGCGGTAGCCGGACGGCGCCCGCCGGAAGTACCAGCGGCAGCCGATCACCAGGACCGGCACGGCGAGCAGCACCGCGGCGGCCAGCGGCGGAGCCGTCACGACCAGCCCGCCGAGCAGCAGCAGGGCCCAGACGACACCGATGGCCA
The DNA here is from genome assembly GCF_009865385.1 of Streptomyces sp. SID486. GTDB lineage: Bacteria > Actinomycetota > Actinomycetes > Streptomycetales > Streptomycetaceae > Streptomyces. Next base: position 17,684 of record NZ_WWJT01000174.1, read on the forward strand.
GCTGCGGTACGGCCTCACGCATGGCGTTGGCCAGCCGGTCGATGTCGGTGGTGATACGGGAGAGCAGGTCGCCGGTGCCCGCACGCTCGAGGACGCCCGGCGGCAGCCCGACGGACCGGACGAGGAAGTCCTCACGCAGGTCGGCCAGCATGCGCTCACCGAGCATCGCGCCCCGCAGCCGCACCTGCCGGACGAACAGGGCCTGCACGGCGAGCGCGAGCAGGAACAGTCCGGCGGTGAGGCCCAGATGAAGCTCCTCGGCCCTGTCCGAGACCCGCTCGACGAGACCGCCGAGCAGGTACGGGCCCGCCATGGAGGCGACCACGGCCACGGTGTTGACGGCGATCAGCAGCAGGAAGGCGCGCCGGTGCCGGCGGAACAGCTCGGTGACGTACGCCCGCACGGTGGCGGCCGCGCCGACGGGCAGGGTGGTGGCGGTCGTCGGGGCCGCCGGATCGTACGACGGCGGCGCAACGCCGATCATGCGCTCTCCTCGATCTCTTCGATCTCTTCCAGCTCCTGGATCGTCTCCAGCAGCATGACCTCGCCGGTCGCGGCCTTTTCCGCGTCGGTCTCGCGGGTCACCACGGCCCGGTACCGGGGCTCGCCGTCGACGAGCTCGCGGTGCATGCCGACCGCCACGACCTCGCCCTCGTGCACCAGAGCGACCCGGTCCGCGCGGTCCAGCAGCAGCGGCGAGGAGGTGAACACCACCGTCGTGCGCCCCGAGCGCAGCCGGCGCAGCCCGTCCGCGATCCGGGCCTCGGTGTGCGAGTCGACCGCGGAGGTCGGCTCGTCCAGCACCAGCACCTCCGGATCGGCGATCAGCGACCTGGCGAGGGCGAGCCGCTGCCGCTGGCCGCCGGACAGGGAGCGTCCGCGCTCGGTGATGCGGGCGTCCATCGGATCGGCGGCGCCGAGGGAACCCTGCACCAGGGCGTCCAGCACGTCCTCGCACTGCGCCGCCGCCAGCGCGTCCGAGGCCCGTACGGCACCGGAGGAGGGCACGTCGAGCAGCTCCCGCAGCGTGCCGGACAGCAGCACCGGATCCTTGTCCTGGACCAGGACGGCGGTCCGGGCACTGTCGAGGGGCAGTTCGTCCAGGGGCACGCCGCCCAGCAGCGCCGAGCGACCCGGCTCCGCGGGATGGCCGCCCAGACGCTCGGCGAGCCTGCCCGCCGCGTCCGGGTCACCGCACACCACGGCGGTCAGGCGGCCGGCGGGAGCGAGGAGACCCGTCTCGGGGTCGTGGAGATCACCGTCCGGCACCTCGGCCCCGCGGCTGCCGTCGGTGGCCGTGGAGCGCTCCAGCGACAGCACCCGCGCGGCCCGCTTGGCCGACGGGCGCGAGAAGGAGTACGCCATGGCGATCTCCTCGAAATGCCGCAGCGGGTAATTGAGGATCATGACCGAGCTGTAGACGGTGACGAGCTCGCCGACGGTGATCCGGCCCTGCCGGGCCAGATCGATGCCGTGCCAGACGACGGCGATCAGCAGCAGACCGGGCAGCAGCACCTGCACGGCGGAGATCAGCGACCACATCCGGGCGCTGCGTACGGCGGCGTGCCGCACCTCCTGGGAGGCACGGCGGTAGCGGTCGAGGAACAGCTCCTCGCCGCCGATGCCGCGCAGCACCCGCAGTCCGGCGACGGTGTCCGAGGCCAGTTCGGTGGCCCGGCCCGCCTTCTCGCGCTGCACGTCCGCGCGACGCGTCGCCCGGGGCAGCAGCGGCAGCACGGCGAGCGCCACGACGGGCAGGCCCACGGCGACGACCACGCCGAGGGAGGGCTGGTACACGACCAGGCCGGCGCCGACGACCACGACCGTCAGGGCGGCCGCGGTGAACCGGGAGAGGCCCTCGACGAACCAGCCGATCTTCTCCACGTCGCCGGTGGAGACGGACACCACTTCACCGGCGGCCACCCGACGGGTCAGACCGGAGCCCAGCTGGGCGGCCTTGCGGGCCAGCAGCTGCTGGACGCGTGCGGCGGCGGTGATCCAGTTGGTGACGGCGGTCCGGTGCAGGAAGGTGTCGCCGACAGCGATGCCCGTGCCGCAGAGGAGCATCAGACCACCCGTCAGGGCGAGCCGTTCGCCGGAGCGGTCGACGGCCGCCTGCACGGCGAGGCCGACGCAGAAGGGCAGGGCCGATACGGAGACGAAGTGGAGCAGGCCCCAGGCGAGCGACTTCAGCTGGCCGCCCAGCTGGTTGCGCCAGAGCCACCACAGGAATCGGGGACCCGAACGTGCGTCGGGCACGCCCGGGTCGGGATACGGAAGGTCTTGGATCTGCATGACGTCCCAGTGGCTCGTGTCAGGGGAGAGCGGTAGGCCGCGGAGCGGCAACAAGCCGTGAAAGGGTCGCGTCGCAGAGTGGTGAATTTCAAACAGTTTTTTCCGGTGGCCCCGGAGTTCCGCAGCCTTCCGGCCACCGGCCACCCCCCGCGGCCGGTGCCCGACGGCGCGCCGTCACCCGGCCGGCTGTGCGGCGCCTCCCAGAGGTTCGGCCGGTTGCGCGGCGCCTCCCTGGGGAACGGCCGGTTGCGCGGCACCTCCCTGGGGCCCGGCCGGTTGCGCGGCGCCTCCCTGGGGTCCGGCCGGCTGGGCGGTTCCGCTCTGGGGGCCGGCCGCGGCCGCGGAGGAGTCCACCACGTCCACGTCGCTCGCCCGCACGTACGCGAGCCGGTGGCCGAGCTGGATCTCGTAGTACTTCTCCCGGCCCCACACCACGGGGTTGGGTGTGTCGGTGAATGTCTTGGAGGTGTAGGAGCTGCCGACGCCGGACTGCGTGACGTACCGCTGGCCCGCCTGGAAGCTGTACGGCAGCGGCGAATCGGCCGGCTCGTCCACGCCGTCCGGATAGGCATCCGCCTCCGGCAGCGCCCGTCCGTACACCGGGACCTCGTCCAGACCCTCCTTCGGCGTGACCATGCGTCCGGCCGCCCCGACGGCGGTCGGGTGCGCCTTGGGGTTCTTGAACCACGCCTTCCGTCCCTGGAACCAGATCGCCGTCCAGTCGCCGCTGCGGTCGGCCACGGCGAAGGTCTGGCCGGCGGAGACGCGCGATCCCAGGTCGTTGACGTCCTCGGTGGAGTCGTCGCCGTCCGGCTTGCGGCCCGGGTCCTGGATCAGCGGGGCGTTCTCGCGCGGTTCGGTGTACAGGCGGACGGCGCTGGAGCCGTGCGGCCGACACGGTGAACCGTCGCGTGTGCAGCCCGTGAACCGCGGCTGGTTCGTGGCGTAGTCCGGCAGGATGGTCACCATGTCGCTGTCGGGTCCGGCCGTGGCCCGCAGCGGCGCGCCGAGAAGGTCGAAGTAGTGCCGCCAGTCCCAGAAGGGGCCGGGGTCGTCGTGCATGTCGGGGATGGAGTCGGCGGTCGGGGCCGGCACGTTGTCGTGGCCGAAGATGTGCTGCCGGTCGAGCGGGATGGCGTACTTCTTCGCCAGGAACTTCACCAGACGGGCCGAGGTCTGGTACATCCGCTCCGTGTACCAGGTTCCGGGCTGGGTGAGGAAGCCCTCGTGCTCGATGCCGATCGAGCGGGCGTTCACGAACTGGCTTCCGGAGTGCCAGGCCTCGTCCTTGGTCCGGACGTGCTGGGTGACGTGTCCGTCGTTGGAGCGGATCGAGTAGTGCCAGGACGCCTCGGTCGGATCCTGGACCGTCTGGAACATGCTCGCCAGGTCCGCCTCCGTGTCATGGATGACGATGTACTCGATCGGCTGGTCCCGCGGGCGGTCGCCCAGGTCGTGGTTGCCGTACGTGCTGGTGTCCTCGGCTTCGACGTCTTCGCTGTCGCCGTCGTCGCTGTCGTCGCTGTCGTCGGTTTCCTCGGGACCGGCGATCTCCACGTACGGCGCGCCGAGCCAGTCACAGGCGAGTTCGGCGGGGCACTCGACCTCCTTGGGCCGCTGGGGGCCCTGGGGGACGGCGGCGCGGTGTGGCTGCACGCCGGGGGTGGCGGGGAGGGAGACGTCCTGGCCTTCGGCGGTGGTGCGGTGCGCGCCCTGACGGATCACGGTGAAGACATCGGCGGCGTAGGACGCGGCTGACGCGACGTCACGAGTGCCCGGGAAGCGTGCCACCGCCTCCCACCAGTCCGCCGGGTCGGAGCTGAGGGGCTTGCCGAGCCGGGCCTGAGTGGCCGCCAGGAGGGCCGCGCCTCCCCGTACGTTGGCGATGGCGTCCGTCCGCAGCCGTCCGGCCGGGACCTGGATCAGCCGTGCCGCGTGCTGCAGGTCCGCGGGCTGCACTGCGTGGCCGGCCGAGGTGCCCGCCGCCGCGGTGCTCCCGGCGGACGGTGCCGTGGCTCCCGC
>NZ_WWJT01000175.1 GCF_009865385.1 Streptomyces sp. SID486
CCTACACCCTCGGCCTGGAGGGCCCCGCCGTCACCATCGACACCGCCTGCTCCTCGGCGCTCGTCGCGGTGCACCTCGCCGTACAGGCGCTGCGCGACAAGGAGTGCACCCTCGCCCTGGCGGGCGGCGCGACCGTGATGTCCACCCCGGGCAACTTCATCGCCTTCTCCCGGCAGCGCGGCCTCGCCCCGGACGGCCGCTGCAAGTCCTTCGCGGACGCCGCCGACGGCACGGGCTGGAGCGAGGGCGCCGGCATGCTGGTGCTGGAACGGCTCTCCGACGCCCGCCGCAACGGCCACGAGGTGCTGGCCGTCGTGCGTGGCTCGGCCGTCAACCAGGACGGCGCCTCCAACGGGCTGACCGCGCCCAACGGGCCGTCCCAGCAGCGCGTCATCCGGGCCGCGCTGGCCGGGGCCCGGCTCGGCCCGGCGGACGTGGACCTGCTGGAGGCGCACGGCACCGGCACCACGCTGGGCGACCCGATCGAGGCACAGGCGCTGCTCGCCACCTACGGACAGGACCGGCCCGCCGACGCCCCCCTGTGGCTCGGCTCGGTCAAGTCCAACATCGGGCACACCCAGGCCGCCGCCGGTGTCGCCGGCATCATCAAGGCGGTCATGGCGCTACGGCACCGGGTGCTGCCCAGGTCGCTGCACGCCGACGAGCCGTCCACCAAGGTCGACTGGGACCAGGGCCGGGTCCGCCTGCTGACGGAGAACCGGCCCTGGACCGACCCCGGCCGCCCGCGCCGCGCCGCCGTCTCCTCCTTCGGCGCCAGCGGCACCAACGCGCACACCATCCTGGAGGAGGCCCCCGCCGACGAACCGGCGCGGGACGAACCGCGCGCGGCACCGCCGCTCGTCCCCTGGGTGGTCACCGGCCGCACCGAACACGCGCTGCGCGAGCAGGCCGCCCGTCTCGCGGCCGCCGCCGGCCCGGCGGACCCGGTGGACGTCGCGCACTCGCTGGCCGCCACCCGCACCGCCCACCGGTACCGGGCCGTCGTCCTCGGCGCCGGCCGCGACGCACTCGTCACGGCCATGGGCGCCGTCGCCGAGGGCGGTCAGGGCGCGGCCTCCGGCCGGGTCCGCAAGGGACAGACCGCCTTCCTGTTCACCGGGCAGGGAGCGCAGCGCGCCGCCATGGGCCGGGAACTGCACGCGCACTTCCCGGTCTACGCCCGCGTCTTCGACGAGATCTGCGCCCTGTCCGGCGACGACGACCTGCACCGCCTCGTCCTCGGCGACGACCCCGCACCGCTGAACCGCACCGCCCGCACCCAGACCGCGCTGTTCGCCTTCGAGGTCGCCCTGTACCGGCTGCTGGAGTCCTGGGGCCTCACCCCCGACTACGTCGCCGGGCACTCCGTCGGTGAGATCGCCGCCGCCCATGTCGCGGGCGTACTGGACCTGGCCGACGCCACCACGCTGGTGGCCGCCCGCGGCCGGCTCATGCAGGCGCTCCCCGAGGGCGGCGCCATGATCGCCGTACGCGCCACCGAGGACGAGATCCGCCCGCTGCTCACCGGGCGGGTCGGTATCGCCGCCGTCAACGGCCCGGGCTCCGTGGTGATCTCCGGTGACGCCGACGAGGCCGAGGCGATCGCCGCCCGCTTCGCGAAGAGCCGGCGGCTGAAGGTCTCGCACGCCTTCCATTCGCCGCTCATGGAGCCGATGCTGGCCGACTTCCGGGCGGTCGTGGAGTCCCTGACCTTCCACCGGGCCGCCATCCCCGTGGTCTCCAACGTCACCGGCGCCCTCGCCACCCAGGACATCTCCACCCCCGGCCACTGGGTGCGGCACGTGCGCGAGGCGGTCCGCTTCCACGACGGGACACGCACCCTCGCCGCCGCGGGCGTCACCCGCTTCCTGGAGATCGGCCCGGACGCCGTGCTGACGGCCATGGCCCGTGAGTGCCTGGCCGCCGACGGCGCGGACACCGACGCCGTGCTGGCCGCCGCCGGCCGCCGCGAACGCGACGAGACCGAGACGCTGCTCACCGCCGTCGCGCAGATGTGGACCGGTGGCGCGGCGGTGGACTGGACCGGACTGTTCACCGGCGCCCGCACCGTCGACCTGCCCACCACCGTCTTCCGGCGCGAGCGCTTCTGGCCCCGGACGGCCGCCCCGGTCGGCGACGTCGGATCCGCCGGCCTGGACCCCGCCGACCACCCGCTGCTCGGCGCGGCCACGATGCTGGCCGACTCCGACGGCGCCGTGCTCACCGGCCGGCTGTCGGCACGCAGCCACGCCTGGCTCGCCGACCACGTCGTGGGCGGCTCCGTCGTCGTCCCGGGCACCGCCATGGTCGAGCTGGCCGTGCGCGCCGGCGACCAGGTCGGCTGTGGCCGGCTGGAGGAACTCGCCCTGGAAGTACCGCTCGTGCTGCCCGCGGACGACGGCGTGCGCGTCCAGGTCGCCGTCGGCGCACCCGACCCGGCCGGCACCCGCACGGTCCACGTGTACGCCCGCGCCGAGAGCCTGCCCGCCGGTGAACCCTGGACGCTGCACGCCTCCGGCCTCCTTGCCGCCGGCACCGGCGCCCCCGGCGCCCGCCTGGACGTCTGGCCCCCCGAGGGCGCCGAACCCCTCGACACCGACGGCCTGTACGAGCGGCACGCCGCCGCCGGCCTCGCCTACGGCCCCGTCTTCCAGGCCCTGACGGCCGCCTGGCGGCGCGGTGACGAGGTGTTCGCCGAGGTACGGCTGCCCGAGCGGGCCGCCGCCGACGCCCCCCGCTTCGGACTCCACCCCGCCGCCTTCGACGCGGCCCTGCACTGCCTGGCCCTGCTCGGCGACGGATCGGCCGACGACACCGCCCGGCTGCCCTTCCTGTTCGAGGGCGTCACCCTGCACGCGGTCGGCGCCTTCGTGCTGCGCGCCCGGCTGGTGCCCACGGGACCGCACGCCTTCGCCGTCGACCTCGCCGACGCCACCGGCGCCCCCGTCGCCACGGTCACCTCCCTCGCCTCCCGCCCCCTGACGAACCTGCGGGCGGCCCGCGACACGAGCGCCGACGCCCTGTTCACCCTCGACTGGCAGCCGCTGCCCCTGGACACCGACGCCCCCGCCGTCGACCACCGGGTGCTGCGCACCACGCCGGGTACGGATGCCGACGCCGTACGGCAGGCCCTCCACAGCGCGCTCGCGGCCCTCCAGGACGACGACCCCCGCCCGCTCGCCGTCGTCACCGAGGGCGCGGTGAGCGTCGCGGGCGAGGACGTGCCGGATCTGGCCGGAGCCGCCGTATGGGGGCTGGTGCGCTCCGCGCAGTCGGAGCACCCGGACCGGTTCGTGCTGCTCGACCTCGAACCGGGCGAGGACGCCGCCGCCGTACTGCCCGCCGTCCTCGCCTCCGGCGAACCGCAGGCCGCGGTGCGCGCCGGAACGGCCCGCGCCCCCCGGCTGGTGCGCGCTGAACTCCCCGCCCCTGCCGAGTTCACCCCCGACCCGGAGGGCACGGTGCTGCTCACCGGCGCCACCGGCGGCCTCGGACCGGTGCTCGCCCGGCACCTGGTCACCGCGTACGGCGTCCGGCACCTCGCCCTCGTCAGCCGGTCCGGCGCCGCCGGCGGACTGATCGCCGAACTGGCCGCACTCGGCGCCACGGCGACCGCGTACGCCTGCGACGTCGCCGACCGCGACGCCCTCGCCGCCGTCCTGTCCGGCCTGCCCGCCGACCGTCCGCTCACCGCGGTCGTCCACGCCGCCGGTGTCCTCGACGACGGCGTCGTCACCTCGCTCACCGCCGAGCGGATCGACACGGTCCTCGGGCCGAAGGCGCTCGGCGCCCTCCACCTGCACGAACTGGTCGGCACCGGACCGGCGTTCATCCTGTTCTCGTCCGTCGCCGGCACCGTCGGCGCCCCGGGCCAGGGCAACTACGCCGCCGCCAACGCCCTCCTGGACGCCCTCGCGGCCCACCGGCACGCCCAGGGGGCGCCGGCGCTGGCCCTGGCCTGGGGGCCGTGGGCCCCCACTGGCGGCATGACCGGCTCCCTCGACGAGGCCGACCGCGCCCGCATGGCACGCGGCGGGATGAGCGCGCTGTCGGCCGAGGAGGGCACCGCCCTGTTCGACCGCGCGGTGCGCGCCGGGCGGCCCGCCCTGCTGCCGGTGCGGCTCAGCCTGCCCGCACTGCGCGCCCAGGGC
>NZ_WWJT01000002.1 GCF_009865385.1 Streptomyces sp. SID486
ACCGGCAGGCGCTGGCACTGCTCGACGCCTGCGTGCGCGCCCGCGCCCCCGAGGAGGCCGCCCGCTGCGCCGCCCCGGACCCCCGGCGCCTCGTCCCGCTGCTGCTGCAGGCCGCCCGCGGCGTCTCCGACGAGCGGCACTGGGACCTCGTGCACGCCCTGCGCGTCGCCGGACACGCACCGTGACCGGCGACGGGAGCCGCCGTCCCGGTGTGTCCCGGTCCGCACCCCTGCCCCCGGATCCGCTCACCCACAGGAGTGTGAAACGTGATCGACTCCGCGGCTTGACGACGATGGTCTTGGCAAGGGCCTCGCGGAGGCTTACGTTCGAGCCTCTACGCCCTGCTCTACGGGCGTAGAGGCTCTGAGGCCGCGTCGAAGGAGCAGCTCATGGCCCACGTCGTCCGCGCCGCTCTGGTCCAGGCCACCTGGACCGGCGACACCGAGTCCATGGTGGCGAAACACGAGGAGCACGCCCGGGAGGCGGCCCGCCGGGGCGCGAAGATCATCGGGTTCCAGGAAGTCTTCAACGCCCCCTACTTCTGCCAGGTCCAGGAGCCGGAACACTACCGCTGGGCCGAGCCGGTGCCCGACGGCCCGACCGTGCGCCGGATGAGCGAACTGGCCCGGGAGACCGGCATGGTGATCGTCGTCCCGGTGTTCGAGATCGAGCAGTCCGGCTTCTACTACAACACCGCCGCCGTGATCGACGCCGACGGCACCTACCTCGGCAAGTACCGCAAGCACCACATCCCACAGGTCAAGGGCTTCTGGGAGAAGTACTACTTCAAGCCCGGCAACCTCGGCTGGCCCGTCTTCGACACCGCCGTCGGCAAGGTCGGCGTCTACATCTGCTACGACCGGCACTTCCCCGAGGGATGGCGGCAACTCGGACTCAACGGAGCCCAGTTGGTCTACAACCCGTCCGCCACCCACCGGGGTCTGTCCGCCCACCTGTGGCAGCTGGAGCAGCCCGCCGCGGCCGTCGCCAACGAGTACTTCGTCGCCGCCATCAACCGGGTGGGACAGGAGGAGTACGGCGACAACGACTTCTACGGCACGTCGTACTTCGTCGACCCGCGCGGACGGTTCGTCGGTGACCCGGCCGGCGACAAGGACGAGGAACTCCTCGTCCGCGACCTGGACTTCGACCTCATCGAGGAAGTGCGGCAGCAGTGGGCCTTCTACCGCGACCGCCGCCCCGACGCCTACGAAGGGCTGGTGCAGCCGTGAACGACCTCTACTCCCGCCACCGCCGGGTCATGCCCGACTGGCTCGCCCTGTACTACGACGACCCGATGGAGATCACCCACGGCGAGGGACGGCACGTCTGGGACTCCACCGGCCGCAGGTACCTGGACTTCTTCGGCGGCATCCTGACCACGATGACCGCGCACGCGCTGCCCGACGTGACCAAGGCGGTCAGCGAGCAGGCCGGCCGGATCCTGCACTCCTCCACCCTCTACCTCAACCGGCCGATGGTCGAACTCGCCGAGCGCATCGCCCAGGTGAGCGGCATCCCGGACGCCCGGGTGTTCTTCACGACCTCCGGCACCGAGGCCAACGACACCGCCCTGCTGCTCGCCACCAGCCACCGGCACAGCAACACCGTCCTGGCCATGCGCAACAGCTACCACGGCCGCTCCTTCAGCGCCGTCGGCATCACCGGCAACCGCGGCTGGTCCCCGACCTCGCTGTCCCCGCTGCAGACGCTGTACGTCCACGGCGGCGTACGCACCCGGGGACCGTTCGCCCACCTCGACGACCGCGCGTTCATCGACGCCTGCGTCGCCGACCTGAAGGACGTCCTCGGCCACACCCGCCCGCCGGCCGCGCTCATCGCCGAACCCGTCCAGGGCGTCGGCGGGTTCACCTCGCCGCCCGACGGGCTGTACGCGGCCTTCCGCGAGGTGCTGCACGCCCACGGGATCCTGTGGATCGCCGACGAGGTGCAGACCGGCTGGGGCCGCACCGGCGACCACTTCTGGGGCTGGCAGGCGCACGCCCGCAGCGGCCCGCCGGACATCGTCACCTTCGCCAAGGGCATCGGCAACGGCATGTCCATCGGCGGCGTCATCGCCCGCGCCGAGATCATGAACTGCCTGGACGCCAACAGCATCTCGACCTTCGGCGGCACCCAGATCACCATGGCCGCCGGCCTCGCCAACCTCTCCTACCTCCTCGAACACGACCTCCAGGGCAACGCCCGGCGGGTCGGCGGGCTGCTCATCGAGCGGCTGCGCGCGGTCGGCGCCCAGCTGCCCGGGGTGCGGGAGGTGCGCGGACGGGGGCTGATGATCGGTGTCGAGCTGGTCAGGCCCGGCACGCAGGACGCCGACCCGCAGGCCGCCGCCGCGGTGCTGGAGGCGGCCCGGGAGGGCGGCCTGCTCATCGGCAAGGGCGGCGGGCACGACACCAGCGTCCTGCGGATCGCCCCGCCGCTGTCGCTGACCGTGGCCGAGGCCGAGGAGGGCGCGGCGATCCTCGAACGCGCGCTGCGCGGCACCTACGAGAGCGGCTGAGCCGGGCCGCACGCCGAACGGGGAGCAGGCACGAGAGAACAGGTGCACGGCCATGACCACCACCTCGCAGTCCCGGGACACCGGCCCCCAGCCGCCCGGACCGGTCCTGTCCGTGCGCCAGGTGCTGACCCTGGATCGGGTCCTCGCCGGGGAGCCCGAGGTGGTGGCCGGCCGGGACCGGCTCGACCGGCCGGTGCGCTGGGTGCACGTCGCCGAGGCCGCCGACGTCGGCGTGATGCTCAGCGGCGGGGAGATGATCCTCACCACCGGTGTGCTGCTCGCCGGGGACGAGGCCCGGCAGGCCGAGTACATCCGGTCCTTGCACCGGGCGGAGGCGGCGGCCGTCGTCCTCGGCCTCGGGCGGGCCTTCCCCGCCCCGCCCGAGGTGATGCGCCGGGCCGCCGAGCGCTGCGGGCTGCCCATGGTCGTACTGCACCGGCCGTCCCCGTTCGCCGAGCTGACCGAGGAGGTGCAGTCCCGCCTGGTCCGGCGGAAGTTCGCCGCGATCAGCATGTCGGAGAGCGTAAGGACCGCCCTCACCGGACTGATCACGGCCGGCGCCCCGCTGCGGCGGCTGCTCGACGAGGTCGCGCGGCACAGCGGCTGCCCGGTCGTCGTCACCAACCTCGCCCACCGCGTCCTCGGCACGGCGGGGGAGCGGTCCGCGGTGGACGACGTACTGCGCGACTGGGACCGGATCGCCCGGCAGGCGGGCGGCACCGCGGGCGACGGCTGGATCCGCGCCGAGCTGGGCGGCCGCGGGGAGCGCTGGGGCCGGCTGCTGCTGTGCGGCTACCGGGGCGAGCCGGCCACCGGACGGCTGCTCGCCGACCGGGCCGCCGAGGCCCTGGTGCTGCACCGGATGCTCGGCGGTACCTGCGCGCACAGCTGGGAGGAGCAGTCCGCGCAGAGCCTGCTGACCGACCTCGTCTCCGGGGTCGTCCCCGCCCGGCAGCTGCTGCCCCGGGCACGGGCGGCCGGACTGCCGGTGAACCGGCGGACCTTCGTGCCGCTCGCCGTCCGCGACAGCGAACCGGGGCGGCTCGGCCGGACGCTGCGCCTGCTCGGACTGCCCGGCCTCGTCGCCGAACTCACCGACGACACCCACGCCGTGCTGCTCAGCCTCGCCCGTGACCAGGACGCCGAGGCGCTCACCGCCCACTTCGCGGCCCGGCTGCGGGCAGCGGAGCCGGCCGTGGTCGCCGCCGCCGCTGCCCGCACCGCCTGGGAGGACGTGCCCGACGGGCTGCGCGAGGCCCGGCACGTCGCCGACGCCGTCGCCGGCTCCCGCACCGCCCTGGAACCGCCGGCCGTCGTACGCCTGCGGGACGTCCGACTGCGGGGCCTGGTAAGGCTGTTGCGCGACGACCCGCAGGTGCAGTCCTTCGCCGAGCGCGAGCTGGACGGGCTGCTGAGCGAGCCCGATCCGGAACTGCTCGACGTCCTGCGGACCTATCTGGCGACCGGCCGCAACAAGTCCCGTACCGCCCTCCTCCACCACGTCTCCCGGCCGGCCCTGTACCGCCGCCTGGAGGCCATACAGACCCGCCTCGGTGTCGACCTGGACGACTTCGAACAGGCGGCCTCCGTCCACATCGCACTCCTCGCGCACGACGCGCAACAGGGGTGAGCCATGCGAACACCGGCGACAACGGGGGTGAGACATGGGCCCGCGCACACGTGACACGGTGGCACGCCGGCCGCGGGCGGACGTGACACGCTGCCCGTCGAACCCGCTCTCCGTACTTCCTAGGCTCACCGGACACCGAGCTACCGGAGGTCCCGATGAGCCGAGTGATCCGTGCCGCCCTCTTCCAGACGGCCTGGACCGGCGACAAGGAATCCATGATCCAGGTCCACGAGCAGGCCGTACGCGACGCGGCCGCCCAGGGCGCTCAAGTCCTGTGCTTCCAGGAGCTGTTCTACGGTCCCTACTTCTGCCAGGTCCAGGACGAGGCGTTCTACGAGTACGCCGAGCGCATCCCCGAGGGCCCGACCGTCCAGCGCTTCCGGACGCTCGCCCGCGAGCTGGGCATCGTCCTGGTCCTGCCCATGTACGAGGAGGAGCAGCCGGGCGTCCTCTACAACACCGCGGCGGTGATCGACGCGGACGGCTCCTACCTCGGCAAGTACCGCAAGACCCACATCCCCCAGGTGCGGGGGTTCTGGGAGAAGTTCTACTTCCGTCCGGGCAACAGCGGCTGGCCCGTCTTCGACACCGCCGCCGGCCGGATCGGCGTCTACATCTGCTACGACCGCCACTTCCCCGAAGGCTGGCGGGCACTGGGCCTCGCCGGTGCCGAGATCGTGTTCAACCCCTCGGCCACCTCACGCGGCCTGTCCCGCTACCTGTGGCAGCTGGAGCAGCCGGCGGCGGCCGTCGCCAACGAGTACTTCGTCGGCGCCATCAACCGGGTCGGCGTGGAGGACCTGGGCGACAACGACTTCTACGGCACCACCTACTTCGTGGACCCCGAAGCCCGGTTCGTCGGCGAGGTGGCGAGCGACAAGGAGAGCGAACTCGTCGTCCGCGACCTCGACCTGGCGAAGCTCCGCGAGGTCCGCGACCGCTGGCAGTTCTACCGCGACCGCGCACCCGGGGCGTACACGCCGCTGACCGCGCCCTGACGGACCGCGGGGCCGCGGCCGGTGTGCGGCCGCCGCCGCGGGCGCGACCGGCCACCACGCACGCGCACGTGACCAACCAGGGAGAGGAACCATGACCGGCCGTACCGTAATCCGCGGTGGTCTCGTCATCACCGCAGCGGACGAGATCCACGCCGACGTCCTGATCGAGGACGGCCGCATCGCCGCCCTCGCCGCCTCCGGAACCCCCGCCGCCGGGGCGTTCACCGCCGACCGGACCGTCGACGCCACCGGGAAGTACGTCATCCCGGGCGGTGTCGACGGCCACACGCACATGGAGATGCCGTTCGGCGGCACCACCGCCGCCGACACCTTCGAGACCGGCACCCGCGCCGCGGCCTGGGGCGGTACGACCACCATCGTCGACTTCGCCATCCAGACCGTCGGCCACACCCTGCGCGAGGGCCTGGACGCCTGGCACGCCAAGGCCGAGGGCAACTGCGCGATCGACTACGGCTTCCACATGATCGTCTCCGACGTGAACCCCGGGACGCTCAAGGAGATGGACCACCTGGTCGAGGAAGGCGTGACGAGCTTCAAGCAGTTCATGGCCTACCCGGGGGTCTTCTACTCCGACGACGGGCAGATCCTGCGCGCCATGCAGCGTGCCGCCGACAACGGCGGACTGATCATGATGCACGCCGAGAACGGCATCGCCATCGACGTCCTGGTCGAACAGGCCCTGGCCCGCGGGGAGACCGACCCGCGCCACCACGGCGAGGTCCGCAAGGCCCTGCTGGAGGCCGAGGCCACGCACCGCGCCATCCGGCTGGCCCAGGTCGCCGGAGCCCCGCTGTACGTCGTGCACGTCTCGGCCGCGGAAGCGCTGGCGGAGCTGGCGCGCGCCCGCGACGAGGGACTCGACGTCTTCGGCGAGACCTGCCCGCAGTACCTGTTCCTCTCCACCGACAACCTCGCCGAACCGGACTTCGAGGGCGCCAAGTACGTCTGCTCCACGCCGCTGAGGCCGCGGGAACACCAGGCCCGGCTCTGGCAGGGCCTGCGCACCAACGACCTCCAGGTCGTCTCCACCGACCACTGCCCCTTCTGCTTCACCGGCCAGAAGGAACTGGGCCGCGGCGACTTCTCCAAGATCCCCAACGGCCTGCCGGGCGTGGAGAACCGCATGGACCTGCTCCACCAGGCGGTCGTCGAGGGGCGCATCACCCGCCGCCGCTGGATCGAGATCGCCTGCGCCACCCCGGCCCGGATGTTCGGCCTGTACCCGAAGAAGGGCACGATCGCCCCGGGTGCCGACGCGGACGTCGTCGTCTACGACCCGCACGCCGAGCAGGTGATGTCCGCCGAGACCCACCACATGAACGTCGACTACTCGGCCTACGAGGGCAAACGCGTCACCGGACGCGTCGAGACGGTCCTCTCGCGCGGCGAACTCGTCATCGACCGGCGCGAGTACACCGGACACGCCGGGCACGGCGTCTTCACCCCACGCTCCACCTGCCAGTACCTGAACTAGGAGTGGTGCCCATGGACTTCGGACTCGTCCTGCAGACCGACCCGCCCGCCTCCCGAGTCGTCAGCCTGATGAAACGGGCCGAGCGGGCCGGCTTCCGCTACGGCTGGACCTTCGACTCCGCCGTGCTCTGGCAGGAGCCGTTCGTGATCTACAGCCAGATCCTCGAACACACCGAGAAGCTGACGGTCGGCCCGATGGTCACCAACCCGGGCACCCGCACCTGGGAGGTCACCGCCTCCACCTTCGCCACCCTCAACGACATGTTCGGCAACCGCACCGTCTGCGGCATCGGCCGCGGCGACTCCGCGATGCGCGTCGCCGGGCGCAAACCCAACACCCTCGCCCGGATCAGCGAGGCCATGAAGGTGATCCGGGCCCTCGGCCGCGGCGACGAGGCCGACCTCGGCGGCACGAAACTCCGCTTCCCGTGGGTCCGGCAGGGCGCCGAACTCCCCGTCTGGATGGCCGCGTACGGACCCAGGGCGCTGAAGATGACCGGCGAGGAGGCCGACGGCTTCATCCTGCAGCTCGCCGACCTGTACCTGACCGAGTACATGGTGAAGGCCGTCAAGGACGCGGCGGTGGCGGCCGGCCGTGACCCCTCCGAGGTGACCGTCTGCGTCGCCGCCCCGGCCTACGTCACCGAGGACGACTCGCCCGAAGCCCTCGCCCACGCCCGTGACGAGTGCCGCTGGTTCGGCGGCATGGTCGGCAACCACGTCGCCGACCTGGTCGCCAGGTACGGCGAACACTCCGACCGGGTTCCCGCGGAACTCACCGACTACATCAAGTCCCGGCAGGGCTACGACTACGCCCACCACGGACGCAGCGGCAACCCGGACACGCAGTTCGTGCCCGACGAGATCGTGGACCGGTTCTGCGTCATCGGCACCGCCCGCCGGCACGTCGAGAAGCTGGAGGCCCTCCGCGCCCTGGGCGTCGACCAGTTCGCGGTCTACGACATGCACGACGCCCAGGAGGCCACCATCGACGCCTACGGCACACAGGTGATCCCCGCCCTCAACACCTGACCCGGCCCCCGTCCACCACCCCACGCCCCCTTGGTCACCCCTCCCCGCCGTCCCGGGGAGGGGGCTGGTGCCCGCACGGCCTCCGCCGACCCGCCTCTCCCCGATTGGCCAGCCCATGACCGACACCGCTCCCACGGCCATACCGCCCTCCGGACAGGTCACCCTCCCCGACGGGCGCGTGGAACTCGCCCCCGGCACACCGCCGCCCAGCGGCCCCTACGCCAACGAGGACCTGCTCCCGGTCCCCGCGACGGGGCGCACGTGGACGACGTACAACTTCTCCGCCCTCTGGGTCGGCATGGCCCACAACACCGCGTCCTGGACCCTCGCCTCCGGCCTGATCGCCGTCGGGATGGACTGGAGACAGGCGGTGTTCACCATCGCCCTCGCCAACCTGATCGTGCTGGTCCCGATGCTGCTGACCGGACACGCCGGCCCCAAGTACGGCATCCCCTTCCCGGTCTTCGCCCGCGCCGCCTTCGGCGTCCGCGGCGCCAACCTCCCCGCCGTCGTGCGGGCGCTGGTCGCCTGCGGCTGGTTCGGCATCCAGACCTGGATCGGCGGTGAGGCGATCTACTTCCTCGCCGGCAAGCTGATCGGCGACAGCTGGTCGGACGCCGCGCGACTCGGCGGCCACGCCTGGACCATGTGGCTGTCCTTCGCGGTCTTCTGGGCCGTCCAGGTCGCGATCATCCACCGGGGGATGGAGACCGTCCGCCGCTTCGAGAACTGGGCCGCGCCCTTCGTCCTCGTCGGCGCCTTCGTCATGCTGTGGTGGATGAGCAGCAAGGCCGGCGGCGTCGGCCCGCTCTTCGACCAGCCCTCCGAACTGGGCTGGGGCGGGGACTTCTGGAAGCTGTTCTGGCCCTCGCTGATGGGCATGATCGGCTTCTGGTCCACCCTGAGCCTGAACATCCCGGACTTCACCCGGTACGGCCGCAGCCAGAAGGCGCAGACGTGGGGCCAGGCTCTCGGCCTGCCCACCACGATGACCCTGTTCGCGTTCCTGTCGGTGCTGGTCACCTCCGGCTCGCAGGCGGTGTACGGCGAGCCGGTCTGGGATCCGGTGCAGCTGGCGGCGAAGACGGACAACGTGATCGGCCTGCTCTACGCCCTCGTCACGGTCCTGGTGGCCACCCTCTCCGTGAACATCGCGGCCAACCTGGTCTCGCCCGCCTTCGACTTCTCCAACGTCGCCCCCAGGAAGGTGAGTTTCCGCACCGGAGCGCTCATCACCGCGGTCCTCGCCGTCCTCATCTTCCCGTGGAAGCTGTACTCCGACCCGCAGGGCTACATCTTCACCTGGCTCGGCCTGGTCGGCGGTCTGCTCGGCACGGTCGCCGGCATCCTCGTCGCCGACTACTGGCTGCTGCGCCGCACGCACCTGGACCTCGCCGACCTCTACCGCGCGGGCGGGCGTTACTGGTACGCCGGCGGCTGGAACTGGCGGGCGGTCGTCGCCTTCCTGGCGGGCGGCTTCCTCGCGATCGGCGGGGCGAGCCTCGAGCCGCTGACCGACGGACGGCCCGTGCCCGCGCTGTCCCCGCTCGCCGACTACGGCTGGGCGGTGGGGCTGGGCACCTCCTCGGTGCTCTACCTCGTGCTGACCCTGGTCGCGCGCCGGGGACGGCCGGCCGGCTGAGCCGGCCGGTGCCCGGGCCGCGCTGGGCGAAGGCCGGGACTCAGCCCCGGCCTTCGCCCAGCGCGGCCACCGCCGACTTCGCCGCCTTGATGGCCCCCTTGTTGATCTCGTCGGTGCCGGGTGCCTGCTTCGACTCGAAGTCACTGCCGCTGTACGTGACGACGACGATGGCGTTGGCGACGCGGGCCAGCACCACGCCCTCGCGGGTCTGCTGCTTGTCCTCCGTGGTGAGGTTCACGACGGAGTAGGCGCCGTCGCCGAGCCCCGGGACGGCCCCGCCGCCGCCGCGCTCCGCCACCCGCTGCTCGTACTCCTTCCTCGCCTCCTGCTCCGACGGACTGATCTCGAACGACACGTCGAGCCAGCGGTAGTCGTAGCCGTGGAGCGCGTTCCAGGAACAGGTGCGGCGCAGCCGGGTGTCCGTCGACGGGATCTCCTTGCCGGCCGTCTTCGCCCCCGGCACCAGGGACTCGACGGTGTCGCCCGGCACACCGGAACAGGGGGCGGGCGCCGTGGCGTACGCGTTCGCCGCCGCGGTGGAGGACGGGGCCGCGGAGGAGGACCCCGCGGGTGAACTCTGGGCCGTCCGGTGCCCGGCGGCGGCCGGCGGGGCCGCCGGACCGGACGTCAGCGCCCAGCCGGCGCAGGCGAGTACCACGACCGGTGACAGACGCGCGGTGAGCGCGAGCGGCAGAGGAAAGGAACGCACGGCGCACTTCTCGTGGGGGAGGTGGTGCGGAGGGGTCCGCAGTGTGGACAGGGCGACAGTGTCACACGACTGCCTGTGGGGCGGAAGCGGAATCTCGCTGCGTATCCGGCCGGTCACCGCCCCGCGCGCGTGACGTACGGCTTGGCCCGTTATGCGCCCGTGGAGTGCTCCTCCGTCCAGCGGCGGGCGCCGACCTCGCTCGGGTACTCACGGACGGTGAGCCAGGCGGCCAGCCAGCCGGCGGTGTACGCGGCGAACGCCGGTACCACGGGAGCGGCGAGCAGCACGAGCCCGCGGCCCCAGGCGATCCGGCCCGGCACGCGCCCGGCGTGGTCCCGGCGGGCCCGCCGGGACCGGTCGGGAGAGGGGGGACTCAGCAGTGCCGCGCGGTGGCCCCGGCGCTGGGTCACCCAGCCCCACCCCGCTGTCACGACGGACGCGGCCGCCTGGACGCCGTCCCACACGACACGCACGGTGGGCGGCAGCAGGTCGCGGAACCCCGAGTACAGGCCCAGGGCGAACAGGCCGGACAGCGTCATGGCGGACAGCACGAAGACCGTCGTACGGGTGCGGCGCAGCCAGTAGGCCGGGCCGCGCCGGTACCACGTCCGCCCCAGCCTCGGCAGCGCCGGGACGGGAACGGAGGCCCCGCGGGCGGGCGCCTCGGCAGACACTCGTGACGCCATGCCACACATCCCCGGCCAGTCGCCCTCCGCCGTCGACGGACTCCGCGGCGACGTGGGCCCGGCCCGCCGCCCGCTCACGGCACCCGCGCCGTCCAGGCGGGCGAGCCGAACTTGGTCCGCGCCAGTTCCCGTGCCCGGGCCAGTTCCCCGGCGGTGAGCTCGCCCCGCGCCAGGCCGTAGCGCGCCCGGAAGGAGCCGATCATCCGGTCGATGACGGCCTCGCGGGCCAGCCCCGTCTGCCGCCGCAGCGGATCGACCCGCTTCTTCGCACTGGTCGTCCCCTTGCCGGACAGCTTCTCCCGCCCGATCCGCAGCACCTCGACCATCTTGTCGGCGTCGATGTCGTACGACATGGTCACGTGATGCAGCACGGCACCGGGGCCCCCGCCGGGGCCGACGATCCGCTTCTGGGCCGCGCCCGCGATCTTGCCCTGGTCCGTGGCGATGTCGTTCAGCGGCTGGTACCAGGCCCGGACGCCCATGTCGCCGAGGGCGCCCAGCACCCAGTCGTCGAGGTAGGCGTAGCTGTCCTGGAAGGACAGCCCCTGGACGAGGGACTCGGGCACCGACAGCGAGTACGTGATGGTGTTGCCGGGCTCCACGAACATCGCGCCGCCGCCGGAGATCCGCCGCACCACCTCGACACCGTGCCGGGCGGCGCCCTCGGGGTCCACCTCGTTGCGCAGCGACTGGAAGCTGCCGATGACCACCGCCGGGGCGCCCCACTCCCACACCCGCAGCGTCGGCGGGCGCCGGCCCGCTGCCACCTCGGCGGTGAGCACCTCGTCCAGCGCCATGTGCAGGGCCGGCGGCTGCGGGGCCTCGTGGATCAGCTGCCAGTCGTAGTCGGTCCAGTCGGTGGCGCGGGCGAGCGCGCGCCGCACCGCGACACCGACGCCCTCCGCGGTCAGGCCGTACATCACCGTCCCCGCCGGAAGCGCCGCGTCGATCCGTGCGGCCAGCCCCGCCGTGTCGGTGTCCGCGGGGGCGCCCTCCAGCGCGGCGTTCACCGCGTCCAGCGCCTCGTCCGGCTCCAGGAAGAAGTCGCCCGCCACCCGCACGTGCCGCAGCACGCCGTCCTCGGCCTCCACGTCCACCACGACCAGCTTGCCGCCGGGCACCTTGTACTCACCATGCACCGCCATGGCCTCCGTTCACTTGCGCACCTGATCAACGCGGGGCGGGAGCGGCGTGTTCCCCGGCGCCTCCCGGCTGCCGTCCCGCACGGGACCGAACGACGCCCCGGGCGCGGAACCGTACGGGCCTGACCCGCCGCGGGGCCGCCCGGTAGCCTGTCGGCTGACCGGACGAACCGAACGGCCTGGCCAGGGCGTACGTGACCGCGGACGCGGACCGCTCGCCGGACGCGGGGCCCGTGGACAGCGAGGTGACAGATGCGCTTCACCACCCGGCCCACCCTCCAGGGGACCTTCGGCATGGTGTCGTCCACCCACTGGCTGGCCTCCCAGTCGGCGATGGCGGTCCTGGAGGAGGGCGGCAACGCCTTCGACGCGGCGGTGGCCGGGGCGTTCGTCCTGCACGTGGTCGAGCCGCACCTCAACGGGCCGGCCGGCGAGGTGCCGATCCTGCTCGCCCCGGCGGGCGGCACCGTGCGTGTGCTGTGCGGGCAGGGCGTGGCCCCGGCGGGCGCCACGGCCGCCCACTACCGGGATCTCGGGCTGGACCTCGTGCCCGGCACCGGACCGCTCGCCGCCGCCGTGCCCGGAGCCTTCGACGCCTGGCTGCTCCTCCTGCGCGACCACGGCACCAAGTCCCTGGACGACGTGCTGAAGTACGCCGTCGGATACGCCGAGCGCGGGCACCCGCCCGTGGAGAACGTCGGCGCGACCGTGGAGAGCGTACGGCGGCTGTTCGAGACGGAGTGGACCTCGTCGGCCGAGGTGTACCTGCCCGGCGGCGCGGCGCCCCGGCCCGGCACGCTGCTGCGCAACCCCGCGCTCGCCGCCACCTGGAAACGGCTGCTGGCCGAGACCGCCCACGCGGGCGGCCGGGAGGCACGCATCGACGCCGCGCGGCAGGTGTGGCGCTCCGGCTTCATCGCCGAGGCCCTGGTACGGCAGTCCCGGCGGCCGACCATGGACACCAGCGGCGAGCGGCACACCGGCACGCTCACCGAAGCCGACCTGGCAGGCTGGTCGGCGGCCTACGAGGCACCGGTGACGTACGACTGGAACGGCTGGACCGTGTGCAAGGCAGGCCCCTGGAGCCAGGGCCCCGCCCTGCTCCAGCAGCTCGCCCTGCTCCCGCCCGAACTGCCCGCGTACGGCTCCGCCGACTACGTCCACCTGCTGATCGAGGGCTGCAAGCTCGCCATGGCCGACCGCGAGGCCTGGTACGGGGACGCGGCCGAGGTGCCCCTGACGGACCTGCTGTCCGACGACTACAACGCCGTGCGGCGGGCGCTGGTCGGGGAGAAGGCGTCCTACGACCTGCGCCCCGGCAGCCCCGGCGGACGCGTGCCGCGGCTGCCCGCCCAGGCGTACGCGCCCGTGTCGGCCGGCGCGCGGCCCGGCTTCGACCCGATGGGCGCGGGCGAGCCCACCGTCGCACCGCTGCCCGGCGGGCCCGCCCTCGCGGACGTGACCGGAGAGGCGCAGGTGACCGGGGACGGCCCGGTGGCCGCCGACGGCACCACCCGCGGCGACACCTGTCACCTGGACGTCGTCGACCGCTGGGGCAACATGGTCGCGGCCACGCCCAGCGGCGGCTGGCTGCAGTCCAACCCCGTCGTGCCCGAACTCGGCTTCCCGCTCGGCACCCGCCTGCAGATGACCTGGCTGGAGGAGGGCCTGCCCGGCACCCTCACTCCCGGGCGGCGCCCCCGCACCACGCTCACCCCCTCCCTCGCGCTGCGTGACGGAGTGCCGGTCCTGGCGTTCGGCACGCCCGGCGGAGACCAGCAGGACCAGTGGCAGCTGCACTTCTTCCTCGCCGCCGCCCTGCGCGCCCCCGTCCGCGGCGGCCTCGACCTCCAGGGCGCCGTCGACGCCCCCAACTGGCACAACGACAGCTTCCCCAGCTCCTTCCACCCGCGCGGCCGGCGGCCGGGCAGCGTGACCGTGGAGTCCCGCACGGACCCGGCAGTGATCGCGGAACTGCGCCGGCGCGGCCACGACGTCACCGTCGGCCCCGCCTGGTCCGAGGGGCGGCTGTGCGCGGTGGCCAGAGACCCGGAGACGGGCATCCTGTCGGCGGCGGCGAACCCGCGCGGGATGCAGGGGTACGCGGTCGGCCGCTGACGGCGCGGACGCGCCGTCCCGCGACCGTGCGGCCGTACAGCGGTGCGGGGGCGGGCCGGCCGGGACGCCCGCGCGGTCCCCGCGACCGTGCGGCCGTGCGGGGACGCCCGCTCTTCGTCCGGATTCCACCTCGCGTACACCCGTGCGGCGGGGGCTGTCAGTGCGGCGTGCTCTCATAGGGGACATGTTCGAAGAGACGGAAACCATTGAGGAGTTTCTCGCCCGCTGCTCGGCCGACGTGGAGGAAGCGGTCCGCAAGGCCGCCGCGGCCGAGATCCTGCCCCGCTTCCGCCGCCTCGCCGCCGACGAGGTGGACCAGAAGAGCGGCCCGCACGACCTGGTCACGGACGCCGACCGCCTTGCCGAGCTGCGGCTCACCGAGGACCTCGGCGCCCTGCTGCCCGGATCGGTGGTGGTCGGCGAGGAAGCGGTGCACGCCAACCCCGCGGTGTACGAGGCACTCCAGGGCGACGCGCCCGTCTGGATCGTCGACCCGGTCGACGGCACCCGCCAGTTCGTGCACGGCGACGACGGCTTCTGCACCCTGGTGGCGCTCGCCCACCGCGGCGTCGTGATCGCCTCCTGGACCTACGCCGCGGCCCGCGACCAGTTCGCCCGCGCCGTCCGCGGCCAGGGCGCCTTCCTCGACGGCGAACGGCTGTTCGCCGGCCCGCCCGAGCCCGGCCGGGACCTCGTCGTCGCCACCTCCCACCCGGACTACACCACCGATGACCAGAAGCGCGCGCTGCGCGCCCTGTGGACCGACGGCCTGGCCCCGCGCCCGTGCGGCTCCGCCGGCCTGGAGTACCTCGCCGTGGCCCGGGGCGAACTGGACGCCGTCGCGTTCTCCTGGGAGGCCGCCTGGGACCACGCGGCCGGTCTGCTCCTCGTCGAGGAGGCGGGCGGCGCGCACCTCACCCCGGCCGGCGAACCGTTCCGCGTCACCGGCGGCAACGCCCTGCCGTTCACCGCGGCCCGGGACGCGGCCACCGCCCGCCGGGTGTCCGGACTGCTGCGCACCGCGTCCTGACCCCCAGGGGTCACCCGGGACGGGGGAGTGCCGGCCCTCCGGCATATCCTGATCCCCGATGGCCGTCGGCTGACGAAGGGGTCCGAAGGTGTCGTCGATGCTCGATGCGGTCGTGGTGGGTGCGGGACCGAACGGACTGACCGCTGCCGTGGAGCTGGCCCGCCGAGGCTTCTCCGTGGCCCTGTTCGAGGCGAAGCCGACGGTGGGCGGCGGCGCCCGCACCGAGGAGCTGACCCTCCCCGGCTTCCGGCACGACCCGTGCTCGGCCGCCCACCCCCTCGGCGTCAACTCCCCCGCGTTCCGCGCCCTGCCGCTCGACCGGTACGGCCTGGAATGGCTGCACGCCCCGCTGCCCATGGCCCACCCCTTCCCGGACGGCACCGCGGCGGTGCTGTCCCGCTCGGTGGCGGAGACCGCGGCCTCGTTCGGGCCACGGGACGCGGGGTCGTACCGCAGACTGGTCGAGCCGCTCCTCGCCCACTGGGACACCCTCGTCCGGGACTTCATGTCCCTGCCGCTGACGGCGCTGCCGCGCGACCCCGTCACCCTCGCCCGTTTCGGCCTGGCCGGGCTCCCGCCGTCCACATGGCTGATGCGCCGCTTCAAGGACGAGCGGGTCAAGACCCTCTTCGCCGGCCTGGTCGCGCATGTGATGGCCCCCCTCGACGGCCTGGCCACCGGCGCCATCGGGCTGGTCTTCGCCCTGTCCGCGCACGCCCGCGGCTGGCCGGTGCCCCGGGGCGGCTCCCAGGCCGTCTCCGACGCCCTCGCCGCGTACCTGACGGACCTCGGCGGCGAGGTGCACACCGACTACGAGGTCAAGCGGCTGGACGACCTGCCGCCCGCCCG
The DNA here is from genome assembly GCF_009865385.1 of Streptomyces sp. SID486. GTDB lineage: Bacteria > Actinomycetota > Actinomycetes > Streptomycetales > Streptomycetaceae > Streptomyces. The sequence goes on from NZ_WWJT01000002.1 coordinate 15,852, forward strand.
CGCGTACGTCTTCGACACCTCGCCCACCGCGCTCGCCCGCATCGCCGGATTCGGCGACCACTACGCGAACTACCGCTACGGACCGAGCGTCTTCAAGATCGACTACGCGCTGGACGGCCCGGTGCCGTGGACCGCGCCCGAGGCCCGTCGCGCCGGCACCGTCCAGATCGGCGCGGACCACGCCGAGATCGGCACCGCCCTGCGCGCCGTCTCCCGCGAGGGCCGCGCCCCCGACAGGCCGTTCCTGATCACCGTGCAGCCCGGCCTCGCCGACCCCACCCGCGCCCCCGAGGGCAAACAGGTCTTCTGGGCCTACGGTCATGTACCGAACGGCTGGTCCGGGGACCTCACCGAGGCCATAGAACGCCAGCTGGAGCGCTTCGCCCCCGGCTTCCGCGACCGCGTGCTCGCCCGTGCCACCGCCGGCCCCGCCGAGATGGCCGCCCGCAACGCCAACTACGTGGGCGGCGACATCGCCTGCGGCGCCGCCTCCGGACTCCAGCTGCTGCTGCGCCCCAGACTGTCCCTGTTCCCGTACCACACCCCTCACCCCGCCGTCTTCATCTGCTCCTCGGCCACCCCGCCGGGTCCCGGCGTCCACGGCATGTCGGGACACAACGCGGCCAAGGCCGTCTGGCGCAGACTGCGGCAGACCTGACGACGGACCACCGACCGAGGCAGCCATGACGACCATCACCCTCGTCCAGGGCGACATCACCCGGCAGACCGCCGACGCCATCGTCAACGCGGCCAACTCCTCCCTCCTCGGCGGCGGCGGCGTGGACGGCGCGATCCACCGCCGCGGCGGCCCCGCCGTCCTGGAGGAGTGCCGGGCCCTGCGCGCCTCCCGGTACGGAAAGGGCCTCCCCACCGGCCAGGCCGTCGCCACCACGGCGGGCGACCTGAACGCCCGCTGGGTGATCCACACCGTGGGCCCGGTCTGGTCGGCGAGCGAGGACCGCTCGGAACTGCTGGCCTCGTGCTACCGCGAGTCGCTCCGCGTGGCCGACGAGCTGGGCGCCCGCACGGTCGCCTTCCCCGCCGTTTCCACCGGCGTCTACCGGTGGCCGATGCGGGACGCGGCCCGGATCGCCGTGGAGGCGGTCCGCGGCGCACGGACGGCCGTCGAAGAGGTGAGCTTCGTACTCTTCGACGACCGGGCCTACGAGGCGTTCGCCGCACAGCTCCCCTGAGCCGGACCGCGTCCGCGGCCGTCGGCCGGCGCCGGCGCGGAGGTCCGCCGCGAGGACCGCCCCACCACTCTCCGGGCCGCCGGACACCTCCATCCCCGGTGGTCCCGGGTTCCTTCCGTGCGGCCGGACGTCCCGGATGTCACCCGAACGGCCTAATCCGCAGTGCGCCCGGGCGGCGCCCGGCCGACGCTCGGAGTGGCGGTGCGCCCACGCGAGGACAGCGCGTACCGCACGAGCGGGGAGGCAGAAAGGAACGCCCATGAGCCAGGCAGCGCACCCCACCGAACCGACTCCGCCGGGCGGCGCGCGAACGCCCCGGCAGCCCACGGCCCGCGGCGGCGGATGGGTGACCGGCGGTGTCACGTTCGCCGGAGTCCTCATGGTGTGCAGCGGCATCCTCGCGCTCCTGCAGGGGATCGCCGCGGTCGCCGGGGACGACGTCTACTTCCGCATCGGCGCGTACATCTACAAGATGAACCTGACCGGCTGGGGCACCGTCCACATCGTCATCGGCGCCCTGGTCCTCCTGACCGGTGTCGGCCTGCTGATGGACATGGCGTGGGCCCGGTTCGCCGGTTTGTTCCTCGTCGCGCTGAGCCTCATCGCCCAGTTCCTGTTCCTGCCGTACGCGCCCGTCTGGTCGCTGGTCCTGATGGCGATCGACGTCTTCGTCATCTGGGCACTGGCGACCCGTCAGGAGACAGTGGGCTGACCCGGCGCGCCGGGTCAGCCCAGAGCGCGCAGACTCCTGCCGAGCAGTGCCACGCCGTCGGAGATGACACCCGGCGGCGTGGCCGCGTACCCGAGGACCAGGCCCGGCCGGCCGGGCGACTGCCGGTGCCAGGAGAGCGGCTGGCACTTCACGCCGTGCGCGAGCGCCGCCGCCGCGAAGGCGGTGTCGGGCACGTCGGAGGCGTACGTCACCGTCAGGTGCAGACCCGCCGCGGCACCGTGCACCCGCGCGCCCGGCAGGTGTTCGGCGAGGGCGGCGATCATCGCGTCCCGGCGCCTGCGGTGGCGCCCGCGCAACAGCCGCAGGTGCCGCTCCAGTTCACCGGACTCCATCAGCCGGGCGAGCACCAACTGCGGCAGCACCGCGTTGCCCAGGTCGTTGAAGCGTTTGGCGGCGACCAGCGCCGCGCGGTGCCGGGCCGGCGCCACCAGCCAGCCGATCCGCAGCGCCGGGGCGAGCAGTTTCGACACGCTGCCCAGGTAGCAGACCCGGTCGGCCAGGAGGGCGCGCAGCGCGGGGACCGGGGGCCGGTCGTAGCGGTGCTCGGCGTCGTAGTCGTCCTCCAGGATCAGCCCGCCGTCCCGCGCCCACTCCAGCAGCTCACGCCGGCGTTCACCGCTGGTCACCACACCGGTGGGGAACTGATGGGCGGGAGTCAGCAGGACGGCACGGGCACCGGTCGCCCGCAGCGCGCCGACCCGTACGCCCTCCTCGTCGACCGGCACCGGGGGAGTCGCCAGACCTCCGTTCGCCAGGTGCTGCCGGGCCCCGAGCGAGCCGGGATCCTCCACCGCGACCGCGTCGACGCCGTCCGCCCGCAGCACCGGGTGCAGCAGCGTCAGCGCCTGCGCGGTCCCGGCGACGATCAGCACCTCGTCCGGCGCCACCCGTACGCCCCGCACGCGCGCGAGCCAGTCGGCGACGGCCCGCCGCAGCCGGGGCGCGCCGCGCGGGTCGCCGTAACCGAGGTGCTCGGCGGACAGCTCCGCGAGTACGGCCCGTTCGGCACGCAGCCAGGCGGCTCGCGGAAAGGTGGTGAGGTCGGGGCGGCCGGGCGTGAAGTCCACGGCGGCCGGGGCGGCCCGCAGGGCGTCGAAGACCTCGGCACCGGGGTCGTCGGCGAACAGCCCGGCGGGCGGACGCGTAAGGCCCCCGGCGCCCCCGCCGACGCGCACGGCGGGCGCCGTCGCGACGGAGGCGGGGGCGGAGCCGGGGGTAGGGGTGGAGGCGGAAGCAGGGGTGGTGGCGGGACCTGGGGTTACGGAGGAGGCAGGGGTGGAGGCGGGACCTGGGGTTGGGGCGGGGGCAGGTGTGGTGGCGGAAGCAGGGGTGGAGGCGGGGCCGAGGCCAGGGCCGGGGATGAGGTGGCGGCCAGGGTCGAGGTCAGGGCGAGTGGCCGGGACGGGCGCGCAAGCCGTGGCGAGTGGGGTGGTGCCACCGGGCACACCGGAGCCCGCGCCAGTGGGCGCACCGGAGCGCGCGCCAGTCGCACCGGAGCCCGCGCCACCAGGCATACCGGAGCTCACGCCACCGGACACACCGGAGCTCACGCCACCGCGCACACCGGAGCGCGCGCCACCGCGCATACCGGAGCCCGCGCCACCGTCGGCCATCTCACCTGCACCGGCGTTCCCGACGGCACGGACGCCCGGCGAGTCGCTCGCGCGGGACGCGCCGTCGCCGGAAGCCGCGGACGCGCCGTCGCCGGAAGCCGCGGGCACGCCGGTGGCGAACGGCGCCGCGACCACCACGGTGCCACCGCGGCGGCGGCCCGCCACCTGTCCGTCCTCGGCGAGACGCCGGTACGCCTCGGTCACCACTCCCCGGGAGACACGCAGCTCCGCGGCGAGCACCCGGGTCGGCGGCAGCCTGCTGCCCACCACCAGCTGGCCGTCGGCGATCGCCTCCCGCAACCGGGCGGACAGCCACTCCGCCTTCCCCCCGGCGGGCACGTCACCGACCGCCAGCTGGAGGAAGTCCGAGCCACGTCCCGGCCCTTCGCCCCCGGGCGCCCCCGGCGCGTCCCGTCCCACAGCCACCGTCCCCATGCCGTCACGCACCCCCGTTCCGGCCGTCACCGTCGCCCCACCCCGTTCCGCGGGGACGAACAGCCGCTGACGAACGATCGCCGACGAACCGCCGTCGCACAACCCGACCGCCGAGGGACACGGCGGCGCGGCGGCCCTCACCGGCCTCGTCGGCCGGTCGCCCGCCCCTCACTCCGCGAAGACGAACTCCGGCGTCTCCCGCGTGAGCAGCGCCGTCGCCGTCGTGACCCCCCAGTGCGCCGCCACCTCCTCCTCGATCGTCTTCATCACCGCGGCCACGGTGTCCGCGCCGCTGTCGTGCATGGCCTCCGCCACCACCAGCACCCGGTCGGTCCGCGTGCCCACCGCCGAGTGGCCGCTCTGCCGGTGCGTCCAGCGGCGCGCGTGGGACCGGTTCGTGGAGTCGACGTAGGTCACCTCCCCGGGCGCGGGATGCTCGACGGCACCTCCGAACGCCGTGTACGTCTCGTCCCCGCGGGCCGGCCGGACCTCCAGCAGCGGCCCCGTGATCCGGTCGACGTCGAGCACCGCCACCGGGACGGCGTACGCCACCGAGACCGCGTTGCACAGGTCCACCAGCGGATGGATGGACGGTAGCCGCCCCTCCTTCCGCAGCCGGCGCAGCAGGGACTCCGAAGCCGACCGGTACTGCGTCGGTCTCACTCCCATCCGGCTGAAGGCGCGCCGCCAGGCCAGCACCTCGGGGAACTCGCCCTCGGTCGTGCCCGCGAGCCGCGCCAGGGCCCGCGAGGTGTGGCCGGCGGCGCGCTGCCGGGTGTCCACGGCGGTGCGGACGCCGGTCGCGTACAGCGCGCCGGCGGACAGTTCGGGATAGGCGGCCCGGACCGGGTCCGCATGCCGGAATCGCACGGTCACGCCACCACCACGCGCGGGCCGGCGCTAGACGAAACGCTCAACAGAACCTCCTCGGTGATCGGAAAGGCCAGCCTGCCCGGTCGTTGGCCCGTCGGCCAGGGCCAAACAAGGCCGTCGTGACCGGTCCATAAACCGCGCCCGTCCCACCACACGGGCCGCTCCCGCCCCGCCCGCCGACCGTGCCGCCCCTGCGCCCCCGTGAACGACAGCCCCTGTGAACCGGGCCCCCGTGCACGGCGAAACTTCCCGGTGAACCGGACACGCTCCTGCCGGTGAACCCCGAGACCCCCGGCGCACCGGGCGGGCGCCCCACCCGAACCGGTCCGGCGCCCCCTGGCCGCAGACCGCCGCGGGCCGCGTGGCATCATCGGGCGGGGCCGGGCCACCCCCCGGCCGCCCTCCCCAGGGGCCGTCCATGGGCAGGACCCCGCCCTGGACCACCCGCGGCCGGCACCCCGGCCAGACCCTGCCGGCACCCCGGCCGGAGTCACCCTCGGCCAGGACCACCGTCGTACGAGGAGCACGATGAACCCCGCTCTCACCGGGTCGCCGGAGGACACCGCCCCCCGCCCGCACGGCGCCGTGCGCCACGGGCGGGGCGCCCGGCTGCTGGACGACTTCTCCCTGGAGATGACCGGCAAGGACGTGGCCAGGCTGGAGGAGGCCGGGGACACCATCCCGCCCGGCACCCGGATCAACATCACCTTCCTGGCCGGTGAGGACACCACCACCCGGCTGACCGCCGCCCGCGCGGTCAAGCGGCTCGGTTTCGTCCCCGTGCCGCACATCTCCGCGCGCCGCCTGCCCTCCCGGCCGGCCCTGGAGGAGTTCCTCGGCGGTCTGGCGGCCGACGGCACCGCCGAGAACGTCTTCGTCGTCGGCGGCGACCCCGCACGCCCCGAGGGCCCCTACGAGGACGCCCTCTCCGTGCTGCGCACCGGGCTCCTGCACCGCCACGGCGTGCGGCACGTCGGCATCACCGGCTACCCGGACGGCCACCCCGGCATAGCCGACCACGCCCTGTGGACGGCGCTGGCCGACAAGGCGGCGGCGATCACAGCGGCCTCCTTCACCGGCGACGTGATCACGCAGTTCGGTTTCGACGTCGACCCGGTCCTCGCCTGGCTGGAGGACCTCCGCGCCCGCGGCGTGCACCTGCCCGTCCGCATCGGCGTCCCCGGACCGGCCGGAGTGCGCCGGCTGCTGGGTTACGCCACCCGGTTCGGTGTCGGCACCAGCGCCTCCGTCGCCCGCAAGTACGGGTTCTCGCTGACCAACCTCATGGGTACGACCGGCCCGGACCGCTTTCTCCACGCGCTGGCCGAGCGCTGCGACCCGGCCCGGCACGGCGTGGTGAAGGTGCACTTCTACACGTTCGGCGGGCTGCGCACCACCGCCGAGTGGATCACCGGGTTCCGGCAGCGGAACACCTCCGCCCCTCCCGCGGCCTGATTCGGCCGGGCCCCTGGCCAGGTCCACGTACACGTCGGATTCCCGCCAGCGGACAGGGCCGCCGGCGGCGGATGCTGGACGCATGCAGACAAGGCAGACAGGAGCGCGTCCCGACCGCGAGCACTGCGTGCGCGCCGTGCAGTCCAAGGACGCGCGGTTCGACGGATGGTTCTTCACGGCCGTGCTGACCACCCGGATCTACTGCCGGCCCAGCTGCCCGGTGGTGCCGCCCAAGCCGGAGAACATGACGTTCTACCCGAGCGCCGCCGCCTGCCAGCAGGCCGGGTTCCGGGCCTGCAAGCGCTGCCGCCCGGACACCAGCCCCGGCTCCCCGGAGTGGAACCGGCGCGCCGACCTGGTGGCGCGGGCCATGCGGCTGATCGCCGACGGGGTCGTGGACCGCGAGGGCGTGCCCGGACTCGCCACCCGGCTCGGCTACAGCACCCGGCAGGTGGAGCGGCAGCTCCTCGCCGAGCTGGGTGCCGGCCCCCTCGCGCTCGCCCGGGCCCAGCGCGCCCAGACCGCACGGCTGCTCATCGAGACCACCCCGCTGCCCATGGCGGAGATCGCGTTCGCGGCCGGCTTCTCCTCCATCCGCGCCTTCAACGACACCGTCCGCGAGGTCTTCGCACTGTCGCCGACCGAGCTGCGGGCCCGGGTGCCCGGCAGCGGCGCGGGCACGCCCGGTGCGCTGAACCTGCGGCTGCCGTTCCGCGCTCCGCTCAACCCGTCCAACCTCTTCGGCCACCTCGCCGCCACCGCCGTACCCGGCGTGGAGGAGTGGCTCCCCGACTGCCTGGACGGCGCGGCCGGCACCCCCACCGGCGCCTACCGGCGCACCCTGCGGCTGCCGTACGGCCACGGCGTCGTCGCCCTCGCCCCGCGCCCCGACCACATCGCCTGCCGGCTCACCCTCAGCGACCTGCGCGATCTGACCGTGGCCATCAGCCGCTGCCGTCGCCTGCTGGACCTGGACGCCGACCCCGTCGCCGTCGACGAGCGGCTGCGCGCCGATCCGCTGCTCGCCCCGCTCGTCGACGGGGGGCCGGGCCGCCGGGTGCCGGGCACCGTCGACGAGGCCGAGTTCGCCGTCCGGGCCGTACTGGGCCAGCAGGTGTCCACGGCCGCCGCCCGCACCCACGCGGCCCGCCTGGTCGCCGCGCACGGCAAACCCCTGGACGACCCCGAGGGCGGCCTCACCCACCTCTTCCCGTCCCCCGAGGCGCTGGCCGACGTCGACCCCGAGACCCTGGCCATGCCCCGTACCCGGCGCACCACCTTCTCCACCCTGGTCCGCCGCCTCGCCGACGGCGATCTGCGCCTGGGGGTGGACGCCGACTGGGCGGAGGCCCGCGCCCGGCTGCTCGCGCTGCCCGGCTTCGGGCCGTGGACGGTGGACGTCGTCGCCATGCGCGCCCTGGGCGACCCCGACGCCTTCCTCGCCACCGATCTCGGCGTCCGGCGCGCGGCCGGGGAGCTGGGGCTGCCGTCCACCCCGGCCGCGCTCACCGCCCGCGCGGAGAGCTGGCGGCCCTGGCGGGCCTACGCGGTGCAGTACCTGTGGGCGACCGACAGCCACCCGATCAACTTCCTGCCGGCCTGAGGAACGTGAGGAACCCGATGAACCGTCACACGACGACCGACAGTCCGTACGGCCCGCTGACCCTCGTCGCCGACGCCGACGGTGCCCTGTGCGGCCTGTACATGGCCGGCCAGCGGCACCGGCCCGGGGAGGAGGCGTTCGGCGACCGGGACGACACGCTGCCCGTGTTCACGGAGACCGCCGGACAGCTGGCGGCGTACTTCGCCGGCACGCTGAAGGCGTTCACCGTCGAACTCGCCCTGCACGGCACCCCGTTCCAGCGCAGCGTCTGGGAACAGCTCACCCGCATCCCCTACGGCGAGACCCGCACCTACGGCGAACTCGCCGGCGCCCTGGGCAGCCCCGGTTCCTCCCGTGCCGTCGGCCTGGCCAACGGCCGCAACCCGGTGGGCATCATCGTCCCCTGCCACCGCGTGGTCGGTTCCGACGGCAGCCTCACGGGTTACGGCGGCGGCCTGGACCGCAAACGCCGCCTGCTGGACTTCGAGGCGGGCACGGCCCTGTTCTGACCGGGCCCGGCCTCCCAGGGACGGCGACGGCCCCCTCCGCACGGCAGGGACGGCGACGGCCCCCTCCGCACGGCAGGGCGGTCCGTCCGGCTGCCGCGAAGGGCGGGTCACGCGGTCTCCTCCACCGGCTCCGGTGACGCCGCTGGAAGGGAAGGTTCCGCGGCCGTGGCCGGACAGCCGGCGGGCAGGCGGGGGAACAGGGCGGCTGCGGCGAGGGCGGCGACGGCCGCTGCGGTGAGGGCGGTGCAGGTCATGGCGTCGGTGAAGGCGGACCGTGCCGCGTCCTGGACGGAGGCTCGCGCCGCCTCGGGCAGGGCGGTCTGCCAGGCGGTGACGTCGAAGCCGCCGTGGCGTGCCGCTTCGACGAGGCGGGCGGGGGCGGAGGCGCGGGTGAGGGATCCGGTGAGACGTGCGGTGAAGACGGAGGTCAGGATGGACCCCTGTACGGCGACGCCGAGCGCGGAACCGACCTGGCGGGTGGCGTCGTTGACGGCCGAGCCGATACCCGCGCTCCGGCCGGGTACGGCTCCTTGGACGAGGTCGGTCGCGGCGGCGGCCACGAGACCCGCGCCGAGTCCGGTGACGAGCTCGAAGGTGACGCAGCGTGAGAAGGCCGAGTCGGGGCCGGTGCCGGCCAGGACGAGGAACCCGGCACAGACGACCGTCAGCCCGCCGACGACGGGTGTCCTGTGGCCGAAGCGCCTGGCCGTGGGACCGGCGGCGACCGCGCCGACGGCCAGCGCGGCGGGGAGCGGCAGGGTGCGCAGCCCCGCCTCGAAGGGGCTGTGGCCGAGGACGCCCTGCAGGTAGAGGGTCAGCACGAACAGGCCGCCGAACATCGCGAACGACATCAGCGCCAGGGCCGCCGCGCCGGAGGCGACTCCCGGCAGTCTGATCAGGCGCGGTGGCAGCAGGGGATGGGCGATGCGACGCTGCCTTGCGACGAAGGCGGCCAGCAGCGCCGTCGCGGCGGTGAACGCCGCCAGGGTAGGGACGCCGGTCCAGCCTCGGTGCGGACTCTCCGTGACAGCCCAGACCAGCGCGAAGAGGCTGCCGGCCGAGAGGGCGGCCCCGGTCGTGTCGAACGCCGGTGCCTGTGGGTCCCGGGACTCGGGAACCACCGCCAGGGCGAGGAGCAGGGCGCACGCGGCCGGCGGCAGGTTGATCCAGAAGCCGGCACGCCAGGAGAAGTGCTCGACCAGCCAGCCGCCGGTGACGGGGCCGGTGAGTCCCCCCAGTCCGGCGACCGCCGCCCAGGCGGAGATCGCCCGTCGGCGCAGGGCGGCTTCGGGGTAGAGGTGGTGCAGCACGGCGAGGGTGGACGGCATGAGGAGGGCGGCGCCGGCCCCCATGACGCAGCGTGCGGTGATCACCTGCCACGGGCCGGTGGCCAGGGCCCCGGCGGTGGAGGCGGCCGCGCACACGGCCAGGCCGCTCAGGAAGGACCGGCGCCGCCCCCATCGGTCACCGACCGCTCCCGCCGCCAGGACCGCGCTGCCCAGGACCAGGGCGTAGCTGTCGACGGCCCACTGGACCTGGGCGGTGCTGGGCGCGAGGTCCCGCTGGAGGTCCGGGACGGCGACGTTGAGCACGGTGAGGTCCAGGCCGAGGACGAACAGGCCGAGGCACACGGCGACCGCCGCCCAGATCCGCGGTGCGCGGGGGAGGCCGGCCTCCACGGCCGGGTGCGTCATGACGCCGGTGCGGCGGCAAGGCCGGCGACGCCGGGCACGGCGGTGGCCGCGGACTCGCCGGGAAGTGGCGTGGCCCGGTGCCCCGCCGCTCCGGTCCCGGCCGGGGGTGCGAGTGTCGGACCGGTGACGGCGACGTCGTCCCGCTTCATCGGCCGCTTCGACCGGAGCCCGCGGATTCCTCGGACCGGCCGGCGAGTGCACCGGGAGGCGTGTCGGTACGTGGTTCGTCACCGCCGTCGAGGGTGCGACCGGCGGTGCGATCGACGGGGGGACCGGTGTACCGGTCTTGCCTGACGCCTGTGATCTCCGGCAGGGCAAGCGGGTCCAGGCCGACCGCGGAGAACGCGACACAGGGGTCCAGTTCCTCCGGGAGGACGCCCAAGTGCTTCGTCAGGTGGTTGACGAGAGTGTCGTACATGGCTGACATGGCCCACCACTATGGCCTTCGCGGCGGGGCCGGCACACAGAGCCACGCGGCGACCCGCCGCGTTCACCCCACCGGGCCCCGCCCCGTCACGACGTCCGGCCGGGGTCACCCCACCCGGTGGCCGTTCTCCAGTTCCGCCGTGCCGGAGCCGTCGGCCAGGACGTCCAGGGCGGCCCGCACCCGGCCGCCGAGCGCGCCGGGCAGGTGGGCGGCGAGGTCGTCACGGGCGACCAGACGCCAGGACAGCAGTTCCTCCTCCTGCAGGCGGATGGCCTTCAGTTCGGCCTCGGTCAGCACACCCCCGTCGTAGAGGTAGGCGACCAGCGGCGGCCGGCCCGTGCCGTGCACCCAGTCGACCGCGAGCAGCCGGCCCGGCGGACGGTCGAGCCCGATCTCCTCCAGGGTTTCCCGGCGGGCGCCCTGACGCGGCGTCTCCCCGGTGTCGGACTCGACGGTCCCGCCCGGAAGCGCCCAGCCCTCGCGGTAGTTGGGCTCGACGAGCAGCACCCGCCCCTCGGCGTCCCGGAAGAGCGCGGCGGCACCGACGAGGACACGGGGCAGGCTCGCGATGTACGTGGCGAAGTCAGGAGCGGTGGTCATGGGGGAAGGGTAACCAGCCGGCCCGTTCCTAAGTCCCGGTCGCGGTCAGGCGCAGGGTGCGTTCGGCCAGCGCACTGATCCGTACGCCGTCGAAGCCGAACACCGCGCTGCGCACCGTGTCCCGCAGCGGGTCCCGCCACCGGGCCGGGATGGCGTCCGCCCCCGTGCGGACGCCGGCCACCGAGCCGGCCGTCGCGCCGTTGGAGTCGGTGTCCAGCCCGCCGCGCACGGTCAGCGTGATGGTCCGGGTGAAGTCGCCGTCGCCGTACAGCAGCCCGGCGGTGAGGACGGCGGCGTTCGGGACGGTGTGGATCCAGCCGAGTCCGGCGGTCTCCCCGGACACCGTCGCCAGGGTCTCCTCCCAGGGCAGCCGGGCCTCGTGCAGGGTCACCACCCGCCGTACGGTCCTGGCCAGACGGCTGCTCGCGGGGACGACCGTGAGCGCGGTCTCCAGGGCGTCCCGGACGGTGGCGGCGGTGAAGGCCGCCGAGATCAGGGCGGCGGCCCACATGGCGCCGTAGACCCCGTTGCCGGTGTGCGAGAGCACCGCGTCCCGGCGGGCCAGGCCGGCGGCCCGGACGGGATCGCCGGGGCAGGTCCAGCCGTAGACGTCGGCGCGGATCAGCGCGCCGATCCACTCCTGGTAGGGGTTGTCGTATGTGGCCGTCAGCGGCGGTTTCATCCCGTTCGCCAGGTTCCGGTACGCGGCCCGCTCCGCCGTGAACGTCTGCAGGAACGGCAGCCTGAGCAGCCACAGGTCGCCCACCTGCTCGGTGCTGAAACCGAAGCCGTGGGTCTCCAGCAGGTGCAGGCCGAGGATGGCGTAGTCGATGTCGTCGTCCCGGCAGCTGCCGTGGATCCGGCCGCGCACGCAGCTGCGCCACTCCGGGCGCAGGACGGCGGCCTCGTCCGCGTCGGCGGGTTCGGGCAGGTAGTCGGTCAGCGGCAGGGCGGCGGCGCCGCGCAGATAGCGGTCGATGCGGTCGCGGGTCCACACCTCGCCCTGTTCGACCGGTTTGCCGAGCATGTTGCCCGCGATCCGGCCGAGCCAGCCGCCGTGGATGCGGTCGGCGAGGTCCGGTGCGGTGCGCTGGGTGTCCATGGCAGGGGTGTACCCGTTCCGCCCGGCCGGCTCCCGGCGGCTTTCCAGGGTTCGGGCGGGGCATGACGGCGGGGGTGTCCTGCGGTTATGGTCACAGCGGCGCGACTGGCCCTGACGTGCGCGGGGCCCGGAGAGCAAGGGGAAGACAAGGTGGCGGACGCTGCAGGGAACGAGACCCGTCGGGTGCTCATCGCCGCGGACAAGTTCAAGGGCTCGCTGACGGCCGTGCAGGTCGCCGAGCGGGTGACGGCCGGGCTGCGCCGGGTCGTGCCGGGCCTCCGGGTCGAGTCGCTGCCCGTGGCCGACGGCGGCGACGGCACGGTGGCCGCGGCGGTCGCGGCCGGCTTCGAGCGCCGTGAGGTCCGGGTCGCCGGACCGCTCGGCGAGGAGGTGACGGCCGCGTTCGCGCTGCGCGAGGGCACGGCGGTCGTGGAGATGGCGGAGGCGAGCGGCCTCCAGCTGCTGCCGGCCGGTGTCTTCGCCCCGCTCACGGCCTCGACGTACGGCTCGGGGGAGCTGCTGCGGGCCGCGCTGGACGCGGGCGCGCGGACGATCGTGTTCGGCGTCGGCGGCAGCGCCACGACGGACGGCGGCGCGGGCATGCTGGCCGCGCTGGGCGCCCGGTTCCTGACCGAGCGGGGTGAGCCGGTGTCCCCGGGCGGCGGCGGACTGGCCGAGCTGGCCCGTGCCGACCTCTCCGGCCTGGACCCCCGGCTGTCCTCGGTCGCGCTGGTGCTGGCCAGTGACGTCGACAACCCGCTGACCGGGCCGAAGGGCGCGCCGGCGGTGTACGGCCCGCAGAAGGGGGCCTCGGCGGACGACGTGGCGGCGCTGGACGCCGCGCTGGCCCACTTCGCGAAGGTGCTGGAGGCGGAGGCCGGGCCGCGGGCGGCCGAGTACGCGGTGTCTCCGGGCGCGGGCGCGGCCGGCGGCATCGGCTACGGCGCCCTCCTGCTCGGCGCGCGCTTCCGTCCCGGCATCGAGGTGATGCTGGACGCGCTGGGCTTCGCACCGGCCCTGGAGCGGGCCTCCCTGGTCATCACGGGGGAGGGGTCGCTGGACGAGCAGACGCTGCACGGGAAGGCGCCGGCGGGCGTCGCCGCGGCGGCCCGGGCCGCGGGCAGGCCGGTGGTCGCGGTGTGCGGGCGGCTGGCGCTGGAGGAGGAGGCGCTGCGCGGTGCGGGGATCGGGCGCGCGTACCCGCTGACGTCCGTCGAGCCCGACGTCGCCAGGTGCATCGCGGACGCCGGACCGATTCTCGAGCGGGTCGCCGCCCGGATCGCCGAGGAGCACCTGAGCTGAGTCCCGGGGCGGCCCCGGCGGCGGCCGCACGCGCGAGGGCCCCCTACCCGGCACGGGTAGGGGGCCCTCGTCGTTCCGGCGGGCGCCGGGCTACGGCAGCTGCGCCGCCCGCGCCTCGCGGCGGTTGTCGCGGAAGTTGTTCACCCGTCGGGCGGTGGCGAACAGCGGGATCACCGCGCCCATCACCAGCTGCAGCGCGCAGCCGGTCTGGAGCAGCAGCTGACCGCTGGGCGCGTCGAAGGCCCAGGCGGCCAGGAGGCCCATGGACAGGACGATCCAGCCGAGCATGGCGCCCGCGAGGCGGCCCCGCGGCTTCGGGTACTCCACCCGGCTCACCATCAGCCAGGCCGTCCCCAGGATCGCCAGCAGCGTCGCCACGAACGGCAGCTCCAGCAGCACGATCGAGACGACCGTCAGCGCGCCGAACGGCGAGGGCATGCCCTGGAACATGCCGTCCTTCAACGTCACGCAGCTGAAGCGGGCCAGTCTCAGCACCACCGCCAGCAGGACCACGATCGCGCCCACCGCGGCCACCCGCTGGTGCGCGTCGTCCGCGACCATGCCGTAGACGAGGACGAAGTACGCGGGCGCGAGGCCGAAGCTGATGAGGTCCGAGAGGTTGTCCAGCTCGGCTCCCATGGGGGAGGAGCGCAGCTTCCTCGCCACCAGCCCGTCACACAGGTCGAACACGGCCGCGCAGAGCATCAGGATGACCGCCGTGGCCGCGCTGTGGCGGGCCATGCCGGACTCCTGGCTGCCGGTGAGGTGCGGGATCAGGATGCCGGTCGTGGTGAAGTACACGGCCATGAACCCGCACGTGGCGTTGCCCAGCGTGAGCGTGTCCGCTATCGACAGGCGGAGAGAAAGAGGCATCTCCTCCTCGTCGTCCACGTCGTCGGCCTCGGGCACCCAGCCGGCCTGGGTCTCCGGATCAATCACGGTCAATGCGAGTCACCCCAGCCACGGTCTTCTGACCGACCTCGACCGCGACCTCCACGCCCTCGGGCAGGTAGAGGTCGACGCGCGAGCCGAAGCGGATCAGACCGACCCGGTCGCCCTGCTCGACCTTCGTGCCCTGCGGGATGTAGGGCACGATACGGCGGGCCACCGCGCCGGCGATCTGGATCATCTCGATGTCGCCGAGTTCGGTGTCGAAATGCCAGACTACGCGCTCGTTGTTCTCGCTCTCCTTGTTGAAAGCCGGAACAAAGCCGCCGGGCACGTGCTCGACCGACGTCACCGTGCCCGCGAGGGGCGCGCGGTTGACGTGGACGTTGAGCGGGCTCATGAAGATGGCGACGCGGGTGCGCCCGTCCTTCCACGGCATGATGCTCTGCACCACGCCGTCGGCGGGCGAGATGACCCGGCCCGGGGCGATCTCGCGCTCGGGGTCGCGGAAGAACCACAGCATGCCCGCCGCGAGCGCGGTGGCGGGCACGGCGACGGCCTTGGCCGCGCCGGAACGGCGGGCGCGGGCCAGGCTGAGGGCTGCGGTGGCGACGGTCGGGAGAAGCCACGGCGATGCTCCGCGCGCGAGGCGTGCGCCTACCAGGCTGTCGCGGTGTGCAGAGGTTTGGCTGTGGGGCATGGATGACCTTCGTAGCGGATGATGCCGCGCTCTGACGGGGGACGGCGGCTTTCCCGGGATCGTACCGTTCGCGGGCCACAACTGGGCAAGCCAGGAAGCCGAGTCGGCGGCCGAAGACCGCCTACGGGGTGTGATCTTCTTCTCGAAGAAAACACCCCGTATCCGGACAATCAGCCCTGGAATCGATACTCTTCGAGCAGCCTGCGCCCGATGATCATTTTCTGGATCTCGGCGGTACCTTCACCGATGAGCAGCATCGGGGCCTCCCGGTAGAGGCGCTCGATCTCGTACTCCTTGGAGAAGCCGTAGCCGCCGTGGATCCGGAAGGCATCCTCCACGACCTCCTTGCAGTACTCGGAGGCGAGGTACTTCGCCATCCCTGCCTCAAGGTCGTTTCGCTCCCCGGAGTCCTTTTTGCGTGCCGCGTTGACCATCATCGCATGCGCGGCCTCGACCTTGGTGGCCATCTCCGCGAGCTTGAACTGGATGGCCTGGTGCTGGGCGATCGCCTTGCCGAAGGTGTGCCGCTGCTGGGCGTAGCGGACGCCCAGCTCGAAGGCGCGCTGGGCGACGCCGCAGCCGCGTGCCGCCACATTGACGCGGCCGACCTCCACGCCGTCCATCATTTGGTAAAAACCTCGGCCGGTGACCCCGCCGAGCACCCGATCGGCCGGAACCCGCAGGCCGTCCATGATCAGCTCGGTGGTGTCGACGCCCTTGTAGCCCATCTTGTCGATCTTGCCGGGGATGGTGAGGCCCGGGCGGACCTCGCCGAAGCCCGGCTCCTTCTCGACCAGGAAGGTCGTCATCGACTTGTGGGGCGCCGTGCCCTCGGGGTGTCCTTCGTCACTTCGGACGAGGACGGCCACGAGCGAGGACGTGCCGCCGTTCGTCAGCCACATCTTCTGGCCGTTCAGGACGTAGTCGTCGCCGTCCTTGACCGCCTTGGACGTGATGGCCGACACATCGGAGCCCAGGGCCGGCTCCGACATCGAGAAGGCGCCGCGGATGTCGCCGGCGGCCATCCTCGGCAGGAAGTGGTCCTTCTGCTCCTGTGTGCCGTGCTGCTTGAGCATGTACGCGACGATGAAGTGCGTGTTGATGATCCCGGACACCGACATCCAGCCCCGGGCGATCTCCTCCACGCACAGTGCGTAGGTGAGCAGCGACTCGCCCAGGCCCCCGTACTCCTCGGGGATCATCAGGCCGAACAGGCCGAGCTCCTTCAGGCCGTCCACGATCGCCTGCGGGTACTCGTCGCGGTGCTCCAGCTCGGTCGCGACCGGGATGATCTCTTTGTCGACAAAGTCCCGAACGGTGGAGAGGATCTCCTGCTGGACGTCGGTCAGACCGGCGGTCTGGGCGAGGCGCGCCATCACTTCTCCGTCTTCTCCGTGGGGGCGTTCAGTTCCGGGCGGCCCGGCTGCTCGCCACCGCGTTCCTTGATGTAGGTCTCGGTGGGCACCATCACCTTGCGGCGGAAGACGCACACCAGGGTGCCGTCCTGCTTGTAGCCCTTGGTCTCGACGTGGACGATCCCGCGGTCGTTCTTCGACTTCGACGGCCACTTGTCGAGCACGGTCGTCTCGCCGTAGATCGTGTCGCCGTGGAAGGTCGGCGCCACGTGCCGGAGCGACTCGATCTCCAGGTTGGCGATCGCCTTGCCGGAGACGTCCGGGACGGACATGCCGAGCAGCAGCGAGTAGACGTAGTTCCCGACGACGACGTTCTTGCCGAAGTCCGTCGTCCGCTCCGCGTAGTTGCTGTCCATGTGGAGCGGGTGGTGGTTCATGGTGAGGAGACAGAACAGGTGGTCGTCGTACTCGGTGACCGTCTTGCCCGGCCAGTGCTTGTACGTCGCCCCGACCTCGAACTCCTCGTAGGTGCGTCCGAACTGCATCGCGCTCAGGCCTCCGGGATCTCGAACTTCGACGTGCGCTGCATGCCGGCGGCCCGGCCCTTGCCGGAGATGACCAGGGCCATCTTGCGGCTGGCCTCGTCGATCATCTCGTCGCCGAGCATCGCGGAGCCCTTCTTGCCGCCCGCCTCGGACGTGTAGTAGTCGTACGCGTCCAGGATCAGCTCGGCGTGGTCGTAGTCCTCCTGCGACGGCGAGAAGATCTCGTTGGACGCCTCGACCTGGCCCGGGTGCAGTACCCACTTGCCGTCGAAGCCGAGCGCGGCGGCGCGCTGCGCGACCGCGCGGTAGCCCTCGACGTTGCGGATCTGCAGGTAGGGGCCGTCGATCGCCTGGAGGTTGTTGGCGCGGGCGGCCATCAGGATCTTCATCAGGATGTAGTGGTAGGCGTCCGCCGGGTAGCCGGGCGGCTGCTCACCCACGACCAGCGACTTCATGTTGATGGACGCCATGAAGTCGGCCGGCCCGAAGATGATCGTCTCGACGCGCGGCGAGGCCTGCGCGATCTCGTTGACGTTGTTCAGGCCCTGCGCGTTCTCGATCTGCGCCTCGATGCCGATCTTGCCGACCTCGAAGCCCATGGTCTTCTCGATCTGGGTCAGCAGCAGGTCCAGGGCGACGACCTGCTGGGCCGTCTGCACCTTCGGCAGCATGATGCAGTCGAGGTTCTGGCCGGCGCCCTCGACCACCGTGACGACGTCCCGGTACGTCCACTCGGTCGTCCAGTCGTTGACGCGGACGACGCGCGTCTTGCCCGTCCAGTCGCCCTCGTTGAGGAACTTGACGATGGTGTGCCGCGCCTCGGGCTTGGCGAGCGGCGCGCACGCGTCCTCCAGGTCCAGGAAGACCTGGTCCGCCGGGAGGCCCTGCGCCTTCTCCAGGAAGCGCGGGTTGCTGCCCGGTACGGCCAGGCAGGAGCGCCGCGGGCGAAGGCGGTTGACGGTCGTCATGCGGGGACCTCCAGGGGGTCGAGCTTGTTCGCTTTGCGGATCTCGTCGACGATACGGCCGATGATTCCGGTGATGTCGAAGTCCTTCGGGGTGAAGACCGCGGCGACACCGGCGGACTTCAGCTGTTCGGCGTCGGCGTTCGGGATGATCCCGCCCGCGATCACCGGGATGTCGGTCGCGCCGGCCTCGCGCAGCCGCACCAGGACGTCGGGCACCAGCTGCGCGTGTGAGCCGGAGAGGATCGACAGGCCGACGGCGTGCACGTCCTCCGCCAGGGAGGCGTCCACGATCTGCTCGGGGGTGAGCCGGATGCCCTGGTAGACCACCTCGAAGCCGGCGTCGCGCGCGCGGACCGCGATCTGTTCGGCCCCGTTGGAGTGCCCGTCCAGGCCGGGCTTGCCGACCAGGAAGCGGAGCTTGCCCACGCCCAGTTCGCGGGCGGTGGCCTCCACCTTGGCGCGGACCTCCGCGAGGGCCGAGCCGGCCTCGACGGGCACCGCCACCGGCGCGGAGGACACCCCGGTGGGCGCCCGGTACTCGCCGAACACCTCGCGCAGGGCGCCGGCCCACTCGCCGGTGGTGATACCGGCGCGGGCGCACTCCAGCGTGGCCTCCATCAGGTTCTCCGTGCCGGCGGCGGCCTCCTTGAGGCGGTCGAGCGCCTGCCGGACGGTCGGGAAGTGGAACGGGTCGCCCAGGCCCTGCCGGTCCGACGACTCCTGGCGCGTGGTGCGCCACTGGCCGAGGGCCTTGACGACCCGGTCCTCCACGGCCGGGTCCACCGTCTGGATCGCGGTGTCCAGATCGGCGGTCAGCGGGTTCGGCTCGGTGCCCTCGAAGACGTTGACGCCGACGATCTTCTCCTGGCCGGACTCGATCCGGCCCCGGCGCTCGGCGTGCGAGGCGACCAGCTGGGACTTCAGGTAGCCGGACTCCACGGCGGCCATCGCGCCGCCCATCTCCTGGATGCGGTCGATCTCGGCGAGGACCTCCTCGACCAGCCGGCCGACCTTCGCCTCGATCACCTTCGAGCCCTCGAAGATGTCCTCGTACTCCAGCAGGTCGCTCTCGTAGGCGAGCACCTGCTGGATGCGCAGCGACCACTGCTGGTCCCAGGGCCGGGGCAGCCCGAGGGCCTCGTTCCAGGCGGGCAGCTGCACGGCACGTGCGCGCGCGTCCTTGGAGAGGGTCACCGCGAGCATCTCCAGCACGATCCGCTGGACGTTGTTCTCCGGCTGCGCCTCGGTCAGACCGAGGGAGTTGACCTGGACGCCGTAGCGGAACCGGCGCTGCTTGGGGTTCTCGATGCCGTACCGCTCGCGGGTGATCTTCTCCCAGATGCGGCCGAACGCCCGCATCTTGCACATCTCCTCGATGAAGCGGACGCCCGCGTTCACGAAGAAGGAGATCCGCGCGACCACGTCGCCCATGCGCTCCTCGGGCACCTGGCCGGAGTCGCGCACGGCGTCCAGGACGGCGATCGCGGTGGACATCGCGTACGCGATCTCCTGCACCGGCGTGGCCCCGGCCTCCTGCAGGTGGTAGCTGCAGATGTTGATCGGGTTCCACTTCGGGATGTGGGTGACCGTGTACGCGATCATGTCCGTCGTCAGGCGGAGCGAGGGTCCCGGCGGGAAGACGTGCGTCCCGCGGGACAGGTACTCCTTGACGATGTCGTTCTGGGTCGTGCCCTGGAGCTGGGTGATGTCCACACCCTGCTCCTCGGCGACGACCTGATAGAGCGCCAGCAGCCACATGGCGGTGGCGTTGATCGTCATCGAGGTGTTCATCTGCTCCAGCGGGATGTCCTGGAACAGCCTGCGCATGTCACCGAGGTGTGCGACGGGCACGCCCACCCGGCCGACCTCGCCGCGGGCGAGGATGTGGTCGGAGTCGTAGCCGGTCTGCGTCGGCAGGTCGAACGCCACCGACAGACCGGTCTGGCCCTTGGCGAGGTTGCGCCGGTACAGCTCGTTGGACGCCTCCGCGGTCGAGTGCCCCGCGTAGGTCCGCATGAGCCACGGGCGGTCCTTCTGACGCTCTGTCATCTGATGCCCTCAGACGTTCCGGAAGCGGTTGATGGCGTCGATGTGCTTCGCGCGCATGTCCTCGTCGCGCACGCCCAGGCCCTCCTCGGGAGCGAGGCACAGCACGCCGACCTTGCCCTGGTGGGCGTTGCGGTGGACGTCGTGGGCGGCCTGCCCGGTGTCCTCCAGGGAGTACACCTTCGACAGGGTCGGGTGGATCTTGCCCTTCGCGATGAGCCGGTTGGCCTCCCACGCCTCGCGGTAGTTGGCGAAGTGCGAGCCGATGATCCGCTTCAGTGACATCCACAGGTAGCGGTTGTCGTACTCGTGCATGTAGCCCGAGGTGGAGGCGCAGGTGGTGATGGTGCCGCCCTTGCGGGTGACGAAGACGGAGGCGCCGAAGGTCTCGCGGCCGGGGTGTTCGAAGACGATGTCGATGTCCTCGCCGCCGGTGAGTTCGCGGATGCGCTTGCCGAAGCGCTTCCACTCCTTGGGGTCCTGGGTGGTCTCGTCCTTCCAGAACCGGTAGCCCTCGGCGCTGCGGTCGATGATCGACTCGGCGCCCATCGAGCGGCAGATGTCCGCCTTCTGCTCGCTGGAGACGACGCAGATGGGGTTGGCGCCGCCGGCGAGGGCGAACTGGGTGGCGTAGGAGCCGAGTCCGCCGCTCGCACCCCAGATCAGCACGTTGTCGCCCTGCTTCATGCCGGCGCCGTTGCGGGAGACGAGCTGGCGGTAGGCGGTGGAGTTGACCAGGCCGGGGGCCGCGGCCTCCTCCCAGCTGAGGTGGTCCGGCTTCGGCATGAGCTGGTTGGACTTGACGAGGGCGATCTCGGCGAGGCCGCCGAAGTTGGTCTCGAAGCCCCAGATGCGCTGTTCGGGGTCGAGCATGGTGTCGTTGTGGCCGTCGGAGGATTCCATCTCGACGGACAGGCAGTGGGCGACGACCTCGTCCCCGGGCTTCCAGGCGTTGACTCCGGGGCCGGTGCGCAGGACGACGCCCGCGAGGTCGGAGCCGATGATGTGGTAGGGCAGGTCGTGGCGCTTGGCGAGTTCGTTGGTGCGGCCGTAGCGCTCCAGGAAGCCGAACGTCGACAGGGGTTCGAAGATCGAGGTCCACACGGAGTTGTAGTTGACCGAGGAGGCCATGACGGCCACCAGGGCCTCTCCCGGGCCCAGTTCGGGCACGGGGACCTCGTCGAGGTGGATGGACTTGCGCGGGTCCTTGTCGCGGGTCTCCAGGCCCGCGAACATCTCCGTCTCGTCCTTGTGGACGGTGATGGCGCGGTACGACTCGGGGAGCGGCAGGGCGGCGAAGTCGGCGGACGTGGCGTCCTTCGACTGGATCGCGTCCAGGATGTCCTTCACGGTCACGGTGTTGCCTCCGGCGGTGAGCGCCCTGAGGGAGGGGCGCCTACGGATTCGTCGGTGCTGCGATGAGTGCTGCTGAGGGTTTCGGGGTGTGCCGTCGGTTCGGCGCGGGTGGTGCTTCGGCAGCGCTTTGTGGCGCGGGAGGGTGCCTGTGACGCAGGCGTCCGGGCGCGCGAGCGTTGTGCTTGCGGGGACAGCCGGCGAACGAGAGGTCTCTGCTCGCCGGCCGCCCGGACACCTTCAACGTATGACACCGCGTGTCAGTCGGCAAGGCACTGAGTGCCAGAACCTGCTCTCAGATGAAATCTTTACGTAACAAATGAGCGATGATCGATCGAACGCACCCCGGGAAAACCCTGAAAACCGCCTCTGACATGCCAAAACGGCCACCCCGAAGGGTGGCCGTCCTCACAGCGGAGCGGGAGCGTCAGCGCTCCTTCAGTGCCTCCTCGATGGTCCGCATGACCTCCTCCAGCGGGGCGTCGGTCCGCGCGACCGTCACCAGCACCTCGCCGTGCGCGGAGACCGCGGCCGGGGCGGTCGTGGCGGCCGGCCCGGCGCCCGCGGCGCGGCCGGCCCCGATGCCGGTGCCGAACGTCCTGCGCACGATCGCGAAGGCGTGGTCCAGCTGGGTCTCCACGTCGCCCTGGCCGCCCGCCCGCAGCCAGCGCCGCAGGACGTGGTTGTGGGCGGTGACCACCGCCGAGGCGGCGACCTCGGCGAGCAGCGGGTCGTCGTTGGCGTCGTCGGCGTGCGCGTGCTCGTCGAAGTGGCCGAGCAGATACCGGGTGAACAGACGCTCGTAGCGGGCCACGGAGGCGATCTCGGCCTCCCGCAGGGTGGGTACCTCGCGCGTGAGCTTGTAGCGGGCCACCGAGATCTCCGGCCGCGCCGCGTACATCTTCATGACCTCTTTGATGCCGCGGCACACGGTGTCGAGCGGATGCTCGTGCGCGGGGGCGGCGTTGAGGACCGCCTCCGCGCGGATCAGCGTGTCGTCGTGGTCCGGGAAGATCGCCTCTTCCTTGGAGCGGAAGTGACGGAAGAAGGTGCGCCGGGCGACCCCGGCGGCGGCGGCGATCTCGTCGACGGTGGTGGCTTCGTACCCCTTGGTCGCGAACAGCTCCATGGCCGCTGCCGCCAGTTCCCGGCGCATTTTGAGCCGCTGGGCGGCGGCGCGGCTGCCTGCGGCACTCTCCGGCGCGTCGGGCGTGGCTGGTGTACGTGAGGACTTGGCGGGCTGGGACATGACCTGAACGTACTGCATGCGCGCAGCTCGGTGCGCAGGTCCGGGGTGCCCCCCGCCCGCGGCGGGCGGGGGAGCGCCGGGCCGGGCGGCCGGGCCGGC
>NZ_WWJT01000020.1 GCF_009865385.1 Streptomyces sp. SID486
GGCCGGCCCCGCGGTGTACGACGAGACGCCCGCCCGCTCCGGCGGCGCCCCGGCGGCCGACGTCCCGGCGCAGCCGGACACCTGGCCGGACCCGGCCGCACTGCTGCTCACCGCGCTGGGTCCGGGGCCCCGGCTGTGGGAACGCGGGCCGGGCCACCCCGAGGCGCTGACCGTGCGGCTGGGGACGGCCGACCGGAGCGCACCCGACGGCTCCGGCCTGCTGCCGGCGGTACCGGTGACCGCGGCGCTGCGCGAGGCGGGCGCACTGGGCCTGGCCGGTCCGCGCCCCCGGCTGTCCGGGCTGGCCCGCGCGGTGCTGGCCCAGCTCACCGCGCTGCACTCCCCCGACCTGCTGGAGATCGTGCTGATCAGCGCGGACCACACGCGGCCGGTGGCGGACCGTACCGCCGAGTGGGGCTGGCTGGGCTGGCTCCCGCACGTCCGGCCGGGCCACGGCCAGGACTGCCGCCTGCTGCTGGCCTACGACCGCGAGCAGGCGGCGGCCCGCACGGAGGAACTGCTGCGCCGGGTGGACGACCACGCGGCGTCGGGCCGCACGACGGCCCACCCCGCCCCCGCGCACGGCACGGCTCCGGTGCCCACCGGCGCCCGGGGAGCCACCACGCCGACCGGCGCCCAGAGCGGCACCGCAGCGCACGC
>NZ_WWJT01000176.1 GCF_009865385.1 Streptomyces sp. SID486
CGGCGACAACAACACCACCAACTCCGGCACGCAGAACTTCGGCGGCCCGGGCGGCGGCAAGGGGGCGGGATCCGCGTGACGCACACCTCCACGGGCGGCAACAGCAGCGACTACGGGAGCAGGAACGACTTCGGGCGCAACAACAGCTTCGTCACCGGCGACAACAACACCACCAACTCCGGCACGCAGAACTTCTACGGCGGCCCTCCCGCCGCCGACCCCGGCGCCCGCCCGGACCGGGAGGGCCCCTCAGCGGACCGCCGACGCAACGTCTTCGTCGTCCACGGGCGCGACGAGGAGGTGCGCACGAAGATGTTCGACCTGCTGCGTCTGCTCGACCTGCGCCCGCTGGAGTGGGAGGACCTGGTCAGGGCCACCGGCAAGACGTCACCGTTCCTCGGCGAGGTCGTCGCGAAGGCCCCCGAGCAGGCACAGGCGGCCCTCGTCCTGCTCACCCCCGACGACGTCGTCCAGCTCCACCCGGACCTGCGGGGCAGGAACGAGCCGCCGTACGAGACCGAACCGACCGGCCAGCCCCGGCCCAACGTGCTGATCGAGCTGGGCATGGTGCTGATGGCCTACCCGGAGCGCACGCTGATGGTGGAGGTCGGCGAGCTGCGCACGATCGCCGACATCGCGGGCCGGAACGTCATCCGGTTCGACGGCTCCGAGGCGGCCCTGCGGAAGATCGTCCAGCGGCTGAGACTGGCGGGCTGCACGGTCGACGACGCCCGCCCCGAATGGCTCCAGACCTGGCCGTACCGCCACCTGTCGGCGTACGGCCGCACCGGGCGGGGAACCCCGCCGGCCCGCTGAGCCGCGGTACGGGCCCGGTGGCCGGGCCACCGTCGGGGGACGGGCCCGTACCGCTCCGCGTCGCGGGCGGCGGAGAAGTTCTCCCCGCTGTTCGCGACACCGGCCGCGTCGGCCGCGTCGGCCGCGTCAGCCGCGCCGGCTCCATGGGCCGCGCCGGCCGCGGCCGTCGTGGCCGACGCGGCATCCCGGCCCGGTGTCAGGTGTGGCGCCGGGCGCCGGCCGCCAGTCCGGCCAGGAACGCGCCGGTCTCCGGCAGGTCGATCCGCCCCAGCTCGGCGGGGCGGATCACCACCCGCAGTTCGCGGCAGACCCTCCGCTCCCACGAGTGCACGACGAACGACAGCAGGATCAGCCGCAGCAGGCTGTCCTCGTCGAGGTCGTGCAGCCGGGCGAGCCCCGCGCCGGTCAACGGCATGGTCAGGGACTCCAGCTGGCCGTGCCGGCGCACCGCGTCCCACAGCCGCTCCAGGCCCAGCCACAGGTCCTCCACACCGCTGGAGGCGACGCCGTCGTTGCCCATCCGGCTGTAGGCGACGGCGAAGACCAGCGACGGCCGGGCACCGAGCACGGCGACCGTCCCGATCGGGTACCGCGCCCGCTTGCCCCGCGGCTTGTCCCGCGCGCTCTCCCACGACACCGGGGCCACCCCCGCCAGCGCTCCGGCCAGCTCCGCGTCCAGCCGGCCGGCGTCCCCCGCGTAGGCGCGGGCCAGCAACTGGCCCTGCACACTGCCGTCGTTGATGACGCCGCCGTCGTCCACCCGGGTGTCGAAGGTGTCGGTGAACCCCACCACCAGATGGCCGGGCCGCTCGAACAGGTCGCCCTCCTCGACCACCACGGTCATCCCGGGGCGCCCGAACTCCTGCCGCACGGAGGACTGCGGCCGGGCCCGTGCCAGCCCCCAGGCCAGGCACAGTGCCACACAGCCGGCCAGCACCGGACCGGGCCGCGAGACGGTGCCCGGGAACAGCTGGCTGACGAACTGCACGACGGCCGACACCGCGCCGAAGGCCGCGAGCACGCTGCCCGCGAACACCCGCCGCCCCCGCCAGGACCGGGCGAGCCGTGGCCACGCGAGGCGGGTACGGGCGGACAGGCCGGTCAATCGCATGCTTGCCTCCAGGGCATCTTGCTACGCTGATCACACTGTTGACGGGACGTCACGCGGCGAAGGGGGCGAGGCGCGTGCAGACCCGCACCCCGCGCATCCGCGTGAGCGTCCTCGGTCCGCTGCGGCTGGAGGTCGACGGCGCCCCGGTGCGCCTCACCCCGCTCACCGCACGGCTGCTGGTCCGGCTGGTCGCCGCCGAGGGCGAGGCCGTGACCGTGCGCGAGCTGTACCGGGACGTCTGGCAGCAGACCGTCCAGCTGCCGCACCAGGACCTGCGCAACCGCAACGAGGTGCAGAAGCGGATACTGGAACTGCGGCGCGCGTTCGACCTCGCCGGGCCGGGACACGGCGCCCGGATCGTCCGCACGGGACAGCTGCCGACCGCGCGCGGGGCCGAGAGCACCTACCGGCTGGACCTGGCCGACGGCGAGCTGGACAGCGCCGAGTTCGCCCGGCTGGTGAGGGACGCGCTGCGCGCGGCACCGGCCTCGGCCGTCCGGCTGCTCGACGACGCCCTGCGGCTGTGGTGCGGCCGGCCGCTGCCCGAGGCGCAGAACGAGGAGTTCGCGACCGCACCGGTGCGGCGGCTGACCCGGCTCAGGGAGACCGCGCTGCGTGAACTGGTCGCCGGACACACCACGCTGGGCCGCTACGACCTCGCCCTGCCGGTGGCCGAGCAGGCGGCCCGGGAGCGGCCGGAGGACCCCGAGGCCGCCGCCACCCTCGCCCGGCTGAACGCCCGGCTGCGCGAACGGCACGGCGCCGAACTGCTGCGCCACACCCTGCGCGGGCTGCGGGTGGACGTCGTCGTGGTGCGCGGCGACCTGTTCGACCAGGAGGACGCCAACCTGGTCGTGGGGTTCTCCGACACCTTCGACACCTTCGCCGACGACGTCGTCATCAGCCGGGAGAGTGTGCAGGGCCAGCTCGTCGACCGTCTCTTCGAGGGCCGTCACCGGCTCCTGGACGACGGACTGCGCCGGGGGCTGAAGGAGTTCGTGCCCCTGGCCACGGAGAGCGTCCGGGACAAGCGGCGCGGCCGGCGCACCCGCTATCCGATCGGTACGGCGGTGGCGGTCCCCGTCGGCGGCCGCCGGGTCTTCGCCCTCGCCTACTCCCGGCTCGGCAACGACCTGCGCGCCCGGTCCGCCCCGGCGGACCTGCGGCTGAGCCTGGAGCGGCTGTGGCCCGCGGTCGCCCGGCACGGCCTGTTCAAGCCGGTGGCGATACCGCTGATCGGCGCCGGCCTGTCCCGCCTGGTCGAACTCGACCGCACCCAGCTGCTGTTGCTCGTCGTCGAGACCTTCACCCGCAGCCTCGGCCTGGATCCCGCGGTCTGCCCCGAGCTGCGCGTCGTCCTGCGCGCCGGCGATCTGGAGCGGACCGACCTGTCGGTGGTCGAGTCGTTCCTGCGCGGTGTGGACGAGCGGGGGCCGGCGCTGGGGCCGACCGGCGTCGGCTGAACTGGTCACGTCCCCAGCTAAGTCCCGTTCCCGCTTCCGCGGACAGCCACCGCCCGCTTCCGGAGCGCTTCCGGGCCGCCGTCCCCCGGGCGGGCCCGTCCCGCACGCCCCTTTCGTCATGGAGACGAGAACGCGTGGAGGTCGTCACGGAGACGAGAACGGGGGGACGTCGTCGTGGAGACGAGAACGGGGGGACGTCGTCGTGGAGACGAGAACGG
>NZ_WWJT01000177.1 GCF_009865385.1 Streptomyces sp. SID486
TATTAGACCCCGTTTCCAGGGCTTGTCCCAGAGTGAAGGGCAGATTGCCCACGTGTTACTCACCCGTTCGCCACTAATCCCCACCGAAGTGGTTCATCGTTCGACTTGCATGTGTTAAGCACGCCGCCAGCGTTCGTCCTGAGCCAGGATCAAACTCTCCGTGAATGTTTTCCCGTAATCGGGACGACACCACGATGAGCGGAACAGTCAGGCGGAATAGGCCCGACCGTTCTCAGCGTCCTCGCTGTGTTTTTTCAAAGGAACCTCGTCCCGATCGTGACGACCGGAGACGGGGTATCAACATATCTGGCGTTGATTTTTGGCACGCTGTTGAGTTCTCAAGGAACGGTCGCTTCCTTTGTACTCACCCTCTCGGGCTTTCCTCCGGGCTTCCCTTCGGTGTTTCCGACTCTATCAGATCTTTTCTCGATCCGATTTCCTCGGCGCTTTCCAGGTTCCCGCTTTCGCGTTTCCCTTTCCGGCGGTTCCGACTCTATCAGATCCTTTCGGCGTCTGACTCCCAGTCAGGGGGGTTTGCCTTCCCGGCTGTTGGGCCGTTCCGACGTCTCAAACCTTAGCGGATCCGCTCGGCGATTCCCAATCGGGCCGCCGGGCTTCCATTCGAATTGAATTCGGGCACGCCGAATACAACCCGTCCGGGGGTCGTGCTGTTGGCTTGAGGGGTGCCGCTCGAAGCGGCTGAGGCGCTGCCGGAGAACCGTTACGGCTCGGCGGCAACCCGAAGAACTCTACGGAACGCGCAGGGGCGTGTCAACACCCTGTGTCAAGATCTTTTTCCGGGGCTCAGTCCAGGTCGCTGAGCCGGCCGCCGGCGTCCGGCTGCGCGTGCTCCACCCTGCGCAGGAGCCGAGTCAGGACCTCGCCGAGCACCGCGCGCTCCGCGGGGGTGAGGTCCTGGAGCAGGTCCTCCTCGAAGACCGTCGCCAGGCGCATGGCCTCCAGCCACTTCTCGCGGCCCTCGGGGGTCAGCTCCACGATCACCCGGACGCGGTTGGACTCGTCCCGCTCCCGGGTGACGAGACCCTCGGTGACCATGCGGTCGATCCGGTGGGTCATCGCGGCCGGCGTGAGGCCGAGCCGCTTGGCCAGCTCGCTCGGGCCCATGCGGTACGGCGCGCCGGAGAGGACCAGCGCCTTGAGGACCTCCCACTCGGCGTTGCTGATGCCGAGGGCGGCGGTCTGGCGGCCGTAGGCGACGTTCATCCGGCGGTTGAGCCGGGACAGCGCCGACACGACCTTCTCCACCTGCGGGTCGAGGTCCTGGAACTCGCGCTGGTAGGCGGCGATCTGTTCTTCGAGCGTCGGCTCCGGGACGCCGGGGGTGTCGGCCATGGGCGCAGTATGGCACGCGACCCCTTTGCCTTGAAGTCCTTCACTGTGTACTCTTTAGCTTCGAACTTTAGCTTCGAAGTCTTCAGGTCTAACTAGTGAGAGAGGTGAACGTGACCAGGGCGATGGGCGCAGCGATGCGCCGGATCCACGTGGGTAACGCACTCAGCGCGTTCGGGCTCGGCTTCACCGTCCCCTACCTGTACGTCTATGTGGCGCAGGTGCGGGGTCTGGGAGCCATGACGGCGGGACTGGTGCTCGCCGTCTTCGCCGTGGCCGCGCTGATCGTGCTGCCGTTCGCCGGCCGGGCGATCGTGCGGCGCGGCCCGCTGCCGGTCCTGCTCGCCGCCCTGGTGACCGCCGCTCTGGGCGCGCTGAGCCTCGGCCTGGCGGGAGGCGCCACGACCGTGCTGCTGGCCGCTGCGGCGCTCGGTGCCGGTCAGGCCGTGATGCACCCGGCGCTGGCGACGATGATCGTGGACTGCTCGACGGCGGACACCCGCTCGCGCGCGTTCGCCATGCAGTTCTTCCTGCAGAACCTGGGCCTCGGCGTCGGTGGCCTCATAGGCGGCCACCTCGTGGACACCACCCGCGTGTCCTCCTTCACCCTGCTCTTCGCGATCGAGGCGGCGATGTTCCTGCTGCTGGTCGTCGTGATGGCGACCGTCCGGATGCCGCACTCGCCCCGTATGGAGGACGCGCCGGCGGCGTCGGCGAAGGGCAGCTGGCGGCAGCTGCTCGGGAACCGGGCGATGGTGCAGCTGTGCGTGCTGGGCTTCGTGCTCTTCTTCGCCTGCTACGGCCAGTTCGAGTCCGGGCTGAGCGCGTACGGCGTCGAGGCCGCCGGGATATCCACCTCCGCCCTGGGTACGGCACTGGCCGCGAACACGCTGATGATCGTGATCGCCCAGTTCGCCGTGCTGAAGCTCGTGGAGCGGCGCCGGCGGTCCCGGGTCATCGCCGCGGTCGGCCTGATCTGGGCCGTGGCCTGGCTGGCCGCCGGGTACGCGGGGCTCGGCCACGGCAGCCAGGAGATGGCCACCGCCGCCTTCGTCTCGACGTACGCGCTGTTCGGGCTGGGTGAGGCGATGCTGTCGCCGACGGTCGCGCCGCTGGTCGCCGATCTGGCGCCGGAGGGCATGGCCGGGCAGTACAACTCGGCGTTCGCTCTGGTCAAGCAGCTGGCGCTGGCGGTCGGACCGGCGGTGGGCGGCCCCTTGGGCGCCTCGCTGCACGGGCCGTACGTCGTGACCTTCCTGCTGTTCTCGCTGGGGATCACCTTCCTGGCGCTGCGGCTGGGGCGGCAGCTCACCGCGGTGCAGGACCGGCCGTGGCTCGCCACGAAGAGCCGGGTCGTCGCCCGCGGCGAGACGCCGGCCGAATCCCTGGCCGCGTAGCCGCCACCGGCGCACCCGGCCCCCGGGTGCGCCTGACCGGTGAGGGGCACAAGCCCCCTGGGTGGGCGCCCACCCCCGCGCGTCCCCGCCGGTCCGCCGGTCCCCGGTCCCCTGGTCCACGCCCGGCCACCGCGTGACCGCACCGGACCGCGGTCCCCTGGTCCACGCCCGGCCACCGCGCGTCCCGCCGGACCGCGTGCCGGGCCCCGCTTCTACCGGGTTCCCGGCAGCACGAACTCGCACCACACCGCTTTGCCGCCGCCGGGAGTGCGGCGGCAGCCCCAGCTCGAGGCGATCGTCGCCACGATCGCGATGCCCCGGCCCGACTCGTCGCCGGGCTCCGCGCGGCGGCGTCTGGGCAGGTGGTCGTCGCCGTCGGTGACCTCGACGATGAGCCGGCGGTCGGTGCGGCGGAGTCTGAGCCGCATGGGCGGGGTGCCGTGCTGGAGGCTGTTGGCCACCAGCTCACTGGTGGCGAGGACGCCCAGGTCGTGCAGTTCGGCGGGGAACCGCCAGCTGGTGAGGACGCCGGAGGCGAAGGCACGCGCGCGGGGGGCCGCCTCGACGCCGCCGAGGAGCTCCAGGGCCGCGTTGCGGAAGAGGTCGCCGTCGGGGCCCGTACGCGCCGGGTGCTGGAGGACGAGGACGGCCACGTCGTCGTCGTGGTCGGCGGTGACGCCGGCCGAGCGGACCAGGCGGTCGCACACGACCTGCGGGGTGCCGGTGGCGCCGGCGAGGGCGCCTTCGAGCTTGGCGATGCCCTCGTCCAGGTCGGCGTCGCGGCGCTCGACCAGGCCGTCGGTGTAGAGGACGGCGGTGGCGCCGGGGCCCAGGGCGATGGAGCCGGAGGCGTGCATCCAGCCGCCGGTGCCGAGCGGCGGTCCGGTGGGTTCGTCGGCGCGGGAGACCGTGCCGCTCTCGTCGCGGACCAGGATCGGCAGGTGGCCGGCGGACGCGTAGACCAGGCGGCCCTCGTTCGGGTCGTGGACGGCGTACACGCAGGTGGCGATCTGGTTGGCGTCGATCTCGCCGGCGAGGCCGTCGAGCAGCTGGAGCACCTCGTGCGGGGGCAGGTCGAGGCGGGCGTAGGCGCGGACGGCCGTGCGGAGCTGGCCCATGACGGCCGCCGCGCGCACGCCCCGTCCCATGACGTCGCCGATGACCAGGGCGGTCCGGCCGCCGCCGAGGGTGATCACGTCGTACCAGTCGCCGCCGACCGCGGCCTCGGTGCCGCCGGGCTGGTAGGTGGCGGCGATGCGCAGGTCGTCGGGCTGTTCCAGCTCCTGCGGGAGCAGGGACCGCTGGAGGGTGACGGCCGTCTCCCGCTGGCGTCTCTCGCTGGCGCGCAGCCGTTCGGCGGCCTCGGCGTGGTCGGTGACGTCCGTGGCGAAGACCAGCACCCCGGCGTCGCGGTCGCCGCCCTCGGCGACGGGGGTGCAGGTGAAGGTGTACGAGCGGCCGTCGACGGCCTTGCGGGACTTCAGGGTGCGGGGCTTGCCGCTGCGCAGCACCTGGTCGAGGAGCGGGAGCAGACCGAGTTCGGCGAGCTCGGGCAGCGCGTCACGGGCGGGTGTGCCGGTGGGGCGGGCGCCGAAGGCCGCCGTGTAGGCGTCGTTGACGTAGGCGATGCGGTGGTCGGGGCCGTGGACGAGGGCGACGAGGGCCGGGACGCGGTCCAGGACGTCACGCGCGGGCAGTTCGTCGACGGCGGGCACCGGGGCCCTGTCGTCGGCGGTCCGTTCGGCGCGGGCCGCGGGCACGGAGCCTTCCCCCCGCCGGTCCGGCGGGACCGGGGTCTCGGTCCGCGCGGCGGCGCGGCGCTGCGTTCCGGGGAGACGGGCGCTCCAGCGCGTGAAGTTCACTGTGGGGAAAGCCTCGTGGGTGCGATGGGCGGGCGGGTGGCCCGTCCGAGGACGTGGGGCAGTCTGGCAGGGTGCGGGCCGCGGCGACATCCGTCAGACGCCTGGACGGTCCGCGTAGTTCCTGAGTCCGGTCAGGACGACCCCTTCGGGTCGTCGGAGGGGCTGTGAGGAGGCTTTCCACCGGCCGCCAGTTCGAACTCCGCGCGGGGATGTTCGAGTGAACCGAGCGAGACGATCTCCCGTTTGAAGAGTCCGGCGAGCGTCCATTCGGCGAGTACCCGGGCCTTGCGGTTGACGGTGGGCACCCTGCTGAGGTGGTACACGCGGTGCATGAACCAGGCAGGGTAGCCCTTCAGCCTGCGGCCGTAGACCTGGGCGACGCCCTTGTGCAGGCCGAGGGAGGCGACGGAGCCGACGTACTTGTGCGCGTACGTCCGGAGGGGCTCGCCGCGCAGGGCGTGGACGATGTTGTCGCCGAGGACCCGGGCCTGGCGGACCGCGTGCTGGGCGTTGGGGGCGGTCTCGGTGCCGGACTCGGCGGCCGTGACGTCGGGTACGGCGGCGGCGTCGCCCGCGGCCCAGGCGTGCTCGGTGCCGTCGACGGTCAGCCGGGCCGTGCAGCGCAGCCGGCCGTGCTCGGTGCGCGGCAGGTCGGTCGCGTCGAGCAGCGGGTGCGGTTTGACCCCGGCGGTCCACACGAGCGTCCGGGTCGGGAAGCGCTGGCCGTCGCTGAGCACGGCGACCCGGTCGGTGCAGGACTCCAGGCGGGTGCCGAGCAGCACCTGGATGTTGCGGCGGCGCAGCTGGGTGACGGTGTAGCGGCCCATCTCCGGGCCGACCTCCGGCAGGATCCGGTCGGTGGCCTCCACGAGGATCCATTTCATGTCCTCGGGGCGGACGTTGTGGTAGTAGCGCGCCGCGTAACGGGCCATGTCCTCCAGTTCGCCGAGGGCCTCGACGCCCGCGTAGCCGCCGCCGACGAAGACGAACGTGAGGGCGGCGTCGCGGATGGCGGGGTCCCGGGTGGAGGAGGCGATGTCCATCTGTTCGATGACGTGGTTGCGCAGGCCGATGGCCTCTTCGACGGTCTTGAACCCGATGCCGTGCTCGGCGAGGCCGGGGATGGGCAGGGTGCGGGAGACCGAGCCGGGGGCGAGCACGAGTTCGTCGTAGCCGACGAGTTCGGCGGCACCGCCCTCGTCGGCGGTGGCGAGCGTGGTGACGGCCGCGGTGCGCAGCGCGTGGTCGATGGACGTCACCTCGCCGACGACGACGTGGCACCGGTCCAGGACGCGGCGCAGGGGCACGACGACATGGCGCGGGGAGATCGATCCCGCGGCTGCCTCGGGAAGGAACGGCTGGTACGTCATGTAGGGGTCAGGAGTGACGACGGTGATGTCGACCTCTCCCCTCCTCAGCTCGGCCTTCAGCTTCCGCTGGAGACGCAGGGCCGTGTACATCCCGACGTAGCCGCCGCCGACAACCAGAATGCGCGCACGTTCCTTCACCGTCCCATGACGCACCCGGCGCTGTTGTTTGTCCACAGCCCCGGCAATTTGTGTGACCGGCGACCGGGTGCGCGCGGGTCCGGCCCCGGTGTTCCCGCAGGACGAAAGGGGGCAGGTCAGCAGGGATGGACGACAAGGTGAGAAGGGAGGGAATCGGGACGTACACGCCCCGTACTCCGATCGGGGGGCGCACTGTGCGGAACCTGCCCCTTCTGAATTGACTGCCTCTCAACTATGTTCGTGTGTCGACGGGGTGTAGGGGATGTGGTCGGCCGGGTCCGCGACGGGCGGGACCGGTCGGGACCGATGCCAGTTCCGCACACTCCGGACTCAGTGGCGGGGAGTCTCCGGGGGGAGACGTCATTTCCGGGGGAAACACATGCATGTTCAGGACACGCATTGGGCATCTGCGGCTGCCGTCGCGCCTGGTGGCAAGGCGATGAGCGCGGCGGTG
This sequence comes from Streptomyces sp. SID486, assembly GCF_009865385.1. GTDB lineage: Bacteria > Actinomycetota > Actinomycetes > Streptomycetales > Streptomycetaceae > Streptomyces. The sequence goes on from NZ_WWJT01000177.1 coordinate 6,572, forward strand.
GGCAGTGGACGCGCGGACGGAGCGCGTACCGCTCCGCTGCGGGTGGACGCACAGCGCAATCTGGAGCACGTGCTGCGTGCGGCGCGTGAGGTGTTCGGCGAGCTGGGCTACGGCGCGCCGATGGAGGACGTGGCGCGGCGCGCCCGGGTCGGGGTGGGCACCGTGTACCGGCGCTTCCCCAGCAAGGACGTGCTGGTCCGGCGGATCGCGGAGGAGGAGACGGCGCGGCTGACCGAGCAGGCGCGCACGGCGCTCGGGCAGGAGGACGAGCCGTGGTCGGCGCTGTCGCGGTTCCTGCGGACGTCCGTGGCGTCGGGCGCGGGGCGGCTGCTGCCGCCGCAGGTGCTGCGGGTCGGCTCCGCCGGTCCGGCCGGGGAGAGCGCTGTCGTGTCCGCTGATTTCGGCGGGGCGGCCGGGGCTGCCGGGTCCGTCGGGGAGGCGCTCATGCCTCAGCAGCGGGTGCAGCCGGGCGGTGGCGAGCTTCGGCTGGTGGCGGACGCGGCCGCGGTGGCCGACGACGCCGGGGCCGGGGAGCTGCTGGAGGTGGTCGGGCAGCTGGTGGAGCGGGCGCGGGCGGCCGGCGCGCTGCGGGCGGACGTGTCCGTGGGCGACGTGCTGCTGGTGATCGCCACGGCGGCGCCCTCCCTGCCGGACGCGGCGCAGCAGGCGGCGGCGTCCTCGCGGTTGCTGGACATCCTGCTGGAGGGGCTCCGGTCCCGCCCCGCGTAGGTCCGGCGGCCTCCCGGCCGGGGTTCGCCCCCGGCCGGGTTCGCCCCCGGCCGGGGCGCACGGGGTGTTCGAAGGGCTTTCGGGGTGTCGCGGGCAAGTCCGCTCGGACGGGTGGATGCCGTGTTCAAGGGGTCCTTCGCGAAACGGCGTTGTGGCACTCTGACCCGGTGACGGGTTGGGCTGGGCCGGTGCCGGGGGCTGTCCGCGATGGGCGTTGACGGGTGGGACGAGTCGCGTGACGACGACGGGGACCGGGAGGCCCGCGGGCTGACCTCGCCGCAGGTGCCGAGCCAGGGCGGGCGCCCGGTGACCCCCGGCCCCGCCTCCGGCCTCCCCGCTGGCCCCGACGGCCCCGGTGGCCCCGACCGCAGCGGTGGCCCCAACCTCAGCGGTGGCCCCGACGGCAGCGTGCCGGCCCAGCGAGAGGGAAGCGTGCTGCCGCCGCCCCGGGAGGTGCCTCCCGCGGACGGTGAGCTGATCGGGCGGATGCGCGCCGGCGACGACTCGGCCTACGAGGAGCTGTACCGGCGGCACGCCGACGCGGTGCGGCGCTATGCGCGCACCTGCTGCCGGGACGGCCACACCGCGGACGACCTCACGGCCGAGGTGTTCGCCCGCATGCTGCAGGCGGTGCGCGGCGGATCCGGGCCCCGGCACGCCGTACGCGCCTATCTGCTGACCTCCGTACGACGCGTCGCCGCGCACTGGGCCAGGTCGGCCCGGCGGGAACACCTCGTGGACGACTTCGCCCTCTTCGCCCAGCAGGCCACGCGGGGTGCGGAGGTGGCCGACGACGACTCGCTGGGCCTCGGCGCCGACGTGCGCGCCCTGCACGAGGCCGAGCAGTCCATGGCCATGCGGGCCTTCCGGTCGCTGCCCGAGCGCTGGCAGGCCGTGCTGTGGCACACCGAGGTGGAGGACGAGTCCCCGAGCGAGGTGGCCGTCCTGTTCGGGCTGGACGCCAACGGCACCCGGGTGCTCGCCAGCCGCGCCCGCGAAGGACTGAAGCAGGCCTACCTCCAGGCCCATGTCAGCGACAGCCTCGTCCACGACGAGGAGTGCGCGCGGTACGCCGACCAGTTGGGTACCTACGCCCGCCGCAAGCTGCGCATCCGGGCCGAGCGGGGGCTGCGCAGGCATCTGGAGGAGTGCGCCAGGTGCCGGCTGGCGGCGGCGCAGATCGAAGAGGTCGCGAACGGTATCCCGGGGGTCGTGCCGGTCGCGGTCATCGGCTGGTTCGGTGCCGCCGGGTACGCCAAGGCACTCGGCATCGTGGCCGGCGGCGCCGGAGCGGGTGCCGCCGGGGCCGCCGCCGCGGCCGGCGGGGCGGGCGGAGCGGGCGGGGCGTCCGGCG
>NZ_WWJT01000178.1 GCF_009865385.1 Streptomyces sp. SID486
GTGACCGCGCCGTTCCGGAGGCGCCCGGGGGCGCCCGTGGGCCCCCGGCGGGCGCCGGGCCGTGCGTCGGCGGCGCGGGGAGCGGCCCGGCTGCTGGAGCCGCTCCTGGCCCGACGGCGGGTCAGCTCACCCGGCCGTACCACACGCTCTTCGTCCAGATCTTCTGGAGCCTGACCACGTCTCCGGTCCTCGGGGCGTGCCAGATCTTCCCGTGGCCGGCGTAGATGCCGACGTGGTACACGCTCGAACCCGAGTGGAAGAACACCAGGTCCCCGGCCTTGCGGCTGTGGGCGGAGACATGGTGGGTCTTGTTGTACTGCTGGGCGGCGGTACGGGGCAGCTTCTTGCCCGCCTTCTTGAAGGAGTAGAGCGTCAGCCCCGAGCAGTCGAACCTGCGCGGCCCACTGGCGCCCCACCGGTACGGCGCACCCTTCTTGGAGGCCGCGACCTTGAGTGCTTTCGTCGCGATGGTCGCGGCGGAGGCGTCGGTGGCGAGGCCGGGCACCGCGATCGAGCCGCCCACGGCGGCGAGGGTGAGGGCCGAGGCCGTGCCGGCCCGTGCCATCAGCGACGGGACACGATTGAGCGCAGTCATGCGCAACCCTTCGTCAGCCGCCTGTGAAGGATGACCTGTCGGATTCGGGCTGGCGAAGTTGCCCGGCCGCGTTGCCACGGCTTCACCCCAAGGGCTGCTCGGAGCATCCGCCCGTCTGTGTCGAACAGACGGACATCCGTTCCGGCGACCCGTCTTGCTTGGGTCCTCCACTCCTGCCGATCCACTCCTGTCGACCGGTCATCCGGGCGGCGGCAGGACTCGGCGTCCGCCCGGATCGCCCCGCCGCGGTGGCGGGGGCTTGTCGTCAGACAGGGATCTTGACGCACGACAGTCAGAAAATCCCAACGGAACCGGGGATTTGTGGCGTTACTCACCACTCATCCGTTCGGGTGGACACTGCTCCGTTCGAGCTTCCGTCAATTCCCGGTCGTAGCCCCGGACCTGGGAAAAGAGACCCTCACGCGACACACGGCCCCGGGCGCCGCGCAACTCGGGGGCCCCGGAAAACGATCCGGATGTCCACCGGTCGGCGGTACGTCGTTCGGGCCGTTTCAACTCCCGTCCGGACGGTACGTGTCGACGTGCGGGTGCCGTCTGCCCCGCCGGACGACCCCCCTCAGTCCACGGCGTCGGGCGGGAGCGTGACGCGAGCGGCCCGGCGTTCGCCGTCCAGCACCCGCAGCGCCCGTGCCAGCGTGTCCCCGTGCAGCTCCGTCTCGCCCCGCCGGTGCATCAACGCGAGCGCGTCCCTCAGCTCTGCGGCCTTGCGCACCAGGGCCTGGGCCGCGCGCAGTCCGCCGTAGGTGTCGCCGTGCCGGGCGGGGTTGATACGACCCAGCAGGTCGATCGTCTCCAGGTACCGGTCGATCAGCTCGCCCTCGGCACGGGTCAGGGCGGGCAGCGGTGGGAGTTCCGGCAGCATGGGTGGCTCACTTCGCGTGCGGTGCGCCGGGTGCGTCCCGGCGGGACACGATGCCGTCCACCAGACCGTACGCGAGCGCCCCGGGGGCGTCCAGGATCAGGTCACGCTCCAGATCCTCGTGGATCTGGCCCGCCGTGCGCCCCGTGTGCCGGACGAGCATCCCCTCCAGTGCCTCCCGGACCCGGGACCACTCCTCGGCCTGGATCAGGAGGTCGCCGGGCCGGCCGCGCACCGGTTCCGGCAGTGCCGGCTGTTCCAGCACGATCCGGGCGCCGGGCAGCATGAACCGCTTGCCGGGGGCGCCGGCCGCGAGCAGCACCGCGGCGGACGCCGCGGCCTGTCCCAGGCAGTAGGTCGCCACGTCACAACTGACGTATCGCATCGTGTCGTAGATGGCCGCCATGGCGTCGAAGGAGCCGCCCGGCGAGTTGACGTAGAGGGTGATGTCCCGGTCGGGGGCGGCGTGTTCGAGGTGCATGAACTGGGCCGTCACATCACTCGCCGCCGCGTTGTCGACGGGGGTGCCGAGGAAGACGATCCGGTCCTCGAAGAGCCTCGCGTACGGGTCGAGGGTGCGCACGACGGCTCCGGTGCGCTCGGTGAACTCGGGCAGGACATGGCGGGCTGACGGTCGGTACATGGACACACCCCTCCTCACGACGAGACCCCTGTGGGCTCGACTTCTGTAAAAAATGTACAGGACGTACGTGACGTTATGATGGGGGCATGGCCTACGAGATTCCGGTGACGCAAGCCAGGGCTGAGCTCGCCGACCTGATCAACCGCGTGGTGTACGGCGGTGAGCGCGTCGTCGTGACCCGGCACGGCAAGCCGCTGGTCGCGCTGGTCTCGGCCGCCGACCTGGAGCGGTTGGACGCGCTGGACGCGCAGGCCGAGGAGCAGGTCGTCAGCTCGGTGTCGAAGCTGCGTGAGGCCGGTTCCGTGCCGCGTGAGCAGCAGCGCTTCGGGATCGCCGCGGAGCACCGGCGGCCGGGCGCGCCCTAGGGGCGCCCTTTCTCTGCGGGAGCCCATCGAGCGGTCATGGGTGGGCCAAGCTCTGGTTTAACGTCGTTGAAACTCCGGCGTTCTAGCCTGCCGATCCACGCCACCAGGGGTTTTTATACCCGGATTCGAGGGTGATCCGGGGATTTGTCTGTGTGTTACATCTATCCCCGTCGCGGTGGCTGCGGCAGCCGGACCCCGCACGGTCCGGAGCAAGGACTGTGAGGTGGGACGTGCAACTGACCCCGCACGAGCAAGAGCGGCTGCTCATCCACGTGGCGGCCGACGTCGCGGAAAGGCGCCGGGCCCGCGGGCTCAGGCTCAACCATCCGGAAGCGGTCGCCCTCATCACGTCGCACATCCTGGAGGGCGCGCGCGACGGCCGTACCGTGGCCGAGCTGATGTCCTCCGGCCGCAAGATCCTGACCAGGGACGACGTCATGGACGGGATCGCCGAGATGATCCACGACGTCCAGGTGGAGGCCACCTTCCCGGACGGCACCAAGCTCGTCACCGTCCACGAACCGATCATCTGAGGCCCGCGATGATTCCCGGAGAGATCCTTTTCGCGGACGACCCCGTCGACTTCAACACCGGCCGGGACGTCACCCGACTGATCGTTCTCAACGCCGCCGACCGCCCCGTCCAGGTCGGCTCCCACTACCACTTCGCCGAGACCAACCCCGGTCTGGAGTTCGACCGCGCCGCCGCCCGCGGCAGGCGTCTGAACATCGCCGCCGGCACCGCCGTCCGCTTCGAGCCCGGCATCCCCGTCGAGGTCGGACTCGTCCCCCTCACCGGCGCCCGCGTCGTGCCCGGCCTGCGCGGCGAGACCGGAGGTGCCCTCGATGCCTGAGATCTCCCGCGGCGCGTACGCCGACCTGTTCGGGCCCACCACCGGCGACCGCATCCGGCTCGCCGACACCGACCTGCTGATCGAGATCGAGGAGGACCGCTGCGGCGGCCCCGGCAGCTCAGGGGACGAGGCCGTCTTCGGCGGTGGCAAGGTCATCCGCGAGTCCATGGGCCAGTCCCGGGCCACCCGAGCCGAGGGCACCCCCGACACCGTGATCACCGGTGCCGTCGTCGTCGACCACTGGGGCATCGTCAAGGCCGACATCGGCATCCGCGACGGCCGGATCACCGCCCTCGGCAAGGCCGGCAACCCCGACACCATGGACGGCGTCCACCCCGACCTGGTGATCGGCCCCGAGACGGAGATCATCTCCGGCAACGGCCGCATCCTGACCGCCGGCGCCATCGACGCGCACGTCCACTTCATCTGCCCCCAGGTCGCCGACGAGGCGCTGGCCTCGGGCATCACCACCCTGGTCGGCGGCGGCACCGGCCCCGCCGAGGGCTCCAAGGCCACCACCGTCACCCCCGGCCCCTGGCACCTCGCGCGGATGCTGGAGGCGATGGAGTCCTACCCGGTCAACGTCGGTCTCCTCGGCAAGGGCAACACCGTCAGCCACGAGGCGATGCTCTCCCAGATCCGCGGCGGCGCCGTCGGTCTGAAGCTGCACGAGGACTGGGGCTGCACGCCCGCGGTGATCGACGCCGCGCTCACCGTCGCCGACCGGACCGGCATCCAGGTCGCCATCCACACCGACACCCTGAACGAGGCGGGCTTCGTCGGTGACACCCTCGCCGCCATCGCGGGCCGGGGCATCCACTCATACCACACCGAGGGTGCCGGCGGCGGACACGCGCCCGACATCATGACCGTGGTCTCGCAGGCCAACGTCCTGCCCAGCTCCACCAACCCGACCCGGCCGTTCACCGTCAACACCAGCGAGGAACACCTCGACATGCTGATGGTGTGCCACCACCTCAACCCGGCCGTCCCCGAGGACCTGGCCTTCGCCGAGTCCCGGATCCGCCCCTCGACCATCGGCGCGGAGGACATCCTCCACGACCTCGGCGCGATCTCGATCATCTCCTCCGACTCCCAGGCCATGGGCCGCGTCGGCGAGGTCGTCCTGCGCACCTGGCAGACCGCCCACGTCATGAAGCGCCGGCGGGGCGCACTGCCCGGCGACGGCCGCGCCGACAACCACCGGGTACGGCGCTACGTCGCCAAGTACACGATCAACCCGGCGCTCGCCCAGGGCCTGGCCGCCGAGACCGGCTCCGTCGAGCCCGGCAAACTCGCCGACCTGGTGCTGTGGGAGCCCGCGTTCTTCGGGGTCAAACCGCTCCTCGTCATCAAGGGCGGACAGATCGCCTACGCGCAGATGGGCGACGCCAACGCCTCCATCCCCACCCCGCAGCCGATCCTGCCCCGCCCGATGTACGGCGCGATCGGCCGCGCACCGGCCGCCAACTCGGTGAACTTCGTGGGCCGGCCGGCGATCGAGGACGGGCTGCCGGAGCGGCTGGGGCTCGGCAAGCGGTTCGTGGCCATCGAGTCCACGCGCGCGGTCACCAAGGCCGACATGCGCGAGAACGATGCCCGGCCGGACGTCCGGATCGACCCCGACAGCTTCGCCGTGCACATCGACGGCGAACTGGTCGAGGCCGTCCCGGCCGCCGAACTTCCCATGACCCAGCGTTACTTCCTCTTCTGATGAGCAGGGCAGCACTCCTCGTCCTGGCCGACGGCCGCTTCCCGGCCGGAGGGCACGCGCACTCCGGCGGGGCGGAGGCCGCCGTCAAGGCGGGCCGCATCACCGACGCCGCCGGCCTGGAGGCGTTCTGCCGGGGCCGGCTGCACACCGCCGGACTGGTCGCCGCCTCGCTCGCGGCGGCGGCCGCCCTCGGGGCCGACCCGGCGGAACTGGACGCGGCCCTGCGCGCCTCCTGACCGCCCGGCGTTACGCCACGGCGGCCCGCTTCGCCAGCGCCACAAGCGGTGAGCGCTGGCCTTTGGGCACCACGCGTAGCCGCTGCCAACGTCACGGTAGAAGGCGGGTGCGCCGGGATTGCCGAGGTGAAGTTGAGCGTCTCGCAGCGGTCGAGGAGTTGGCGTTGGAGCGAGGGCAGCGCAGTGACGCGCAGGGTGTAAGCCCCTGGCCGCGCCCTACGTCCACGCCTTGGTCGAGCACGGACCGCTTGGCGGCCTCCAGGTCGGTGGCGTGCAGGAAGGCGGCGACCTTGCCCCGCATGACGAGAACGACCTCCGCCAGCCCTTGAATTGCACGGGTTCATCGGACAGTCGTTCGCCTGTCGTCAAACGATCGGCAGAAGGGCTGGAGCCCGCGCTCAGGCACAGGCGTCCTCGACGGCGACTCGGCGCACCGTGCGCAGCGCCGACCGGAGAGTGTCCAGATCGGTCGAGCCCAGAGCGAGGCGGATCGCCTGTGGTGTGTGCGTCGAGGTGGTGAACGGCTCCGCCGTGGTGACCGAGATGTGCCGGCGCGCGAGGGTGGCGGTCAGGCGGTCCGCGCGTGCGTCCTCGGGCAGTGGCAGCCAGGTGAAGTAGGACGAGGGGTGGCCGATGAGCGGGAGGTCCGTCAGCTCCTGCCTGACGATCGCCTGGCGCGACTTGGCATCGTCTCGTTTCTGCGCTTCCAGGCGGTTCACTGTGCCGTCGTCGAGCCAGCGGCAGGCGATGGCGGTGGTGAGGGCGGGGGTGTTCCAGGTGGTCGCCCGGATGGCGCGTTCGAGCGAGGGCACCGCAGGCGGCGGGGCGACGACGAAGCCGACCCGCAGACCGGTGGCGATGCTCTTGGACAGTCCCGAGACGTAGACGGTGATGTCCGGCGCGGTTGCCGCCAGAGGCGGGGGAGGGTCCTCGACCAGGTAGGCGTATGAGGCGTCCTCGATGATGAGCGGACCGTACTTTCGAGCGATCCCGATCAGGCGGGTGCGGTCGGTTGCCGACATCACCCAGCCCAGAGGGTTGTGCAGGGTGGGCATGGTGTAGATCGCGCGCACCGGGCGGGTCGCGCACAGTTTTTCCAGGGCATCGAGATCCGGTCCGTCGGCGGCGGTGGGGACGGGCTCCAGGTCGAGATGGAAGGCGTGCGCGAGCACCTTGAAACCCGGGTAGGTGAGTGCGTCGACCGCAACGACGTCGCCGGCGCTCAGTGTGGCCATGACGGTGATGGCCAGGCCGTGCTGGGCACCGTTGGCGATGAGGATCCGATCCGCGTCGGCGGTGATTCCCCGGCGTCTGAGGTGTCGTGCGATGGAGGCTCTGTCCTGTGGACGCCCACTGTGTGGTTGGTAGCGCAGCAGCGAGTCGAGATCACCGGAGGCGGCCACCTCGCGCATGGCCTGCCGCAGGAGATCGGCCTGGCCGGGTAGGGACGGGTAGTTGAAGTTGAGGTCGACCGCGTCTGTGGCGACGGCTTGCTGATCGACGCCGTGACCGGCGGGGACCGCGAGGTCACGCACGAACGTGCCACGGCCCTGTTCGCGGCTCACCAGGCCCATCGCCTCCAGTTCGGCGTACACCCGGGTCGCGGTCACCACGGCGATGCCCTCGCGGGCAGCGAGCCCGCGGTGGGTCGGCAGCCGCACCCCCGGGGCGAGGCGCCCGGCCCGGATGTCGGATGCCATGGCGTCAACCAGGGTCTTGTATCGCGAGGCTGCCATACACGGGATTGTATCCATGACAATTCTTTGACTGTCCTGCTCGCGGGTTCCTACCGTCGAGTCCCACGCATCCGGAAAGGACAGCCGTCGTGCACATCGCCATCCTGACCTTCGAGGGCTACAACGAGCTCGACTCCCTGATCGCGCTCGGTGTGCTCAACCGCATCAAGACCGATGACTGGCGGGTCACCATCGCGACCCCCAGCCCGAAGGTGACGTCGATGAACGGCGTGGTCATCGAGCAGATGTCCACTCTTGAGGATGCCTGCGCCGCTGACGCCGTCATCGTCGGCAGCGGCATCGCCACCCGAGAGGTCACCGAAGACCCGGCGATAATGAACGTCCTGCGGGGACTGGACCCCTCGCGCCAGCTCATCGCGGCGCAGTGCTCCGGCGCGCTCGTGCTGGCCAGGCTCGGCCTGCTTAACGACATCCCCGCCTGCACCGACCTCATCACCAAGCCGTGGGTCGTCGCCGCCGGCGTCGAGGTCCTCAACCAGCCCTTCTACGCCAAGGACAACATCGCCACCGCCGGCGGCTGCCTGGCCTCGCACTACCTCGCCGCCTGGATCATCGCCCGCCTCGAGGGCAACGACGCCGCCGAAGGCGCGCTGCACTACGTCGCCCCGGTCGGTGAGAAGGAGGAATACATCGAGCGCGCCTGGCGCAACATCACCCCCTACCTGCCCGCTCCCACACCGGCGCTCGTCTGACCAACCAGTCGCAAGCAACTTGTCGAGGCGGCGGGATCCTCCGGGACGTGCCGGAGGATCCCGCCGCTGCCGCTCACCACCGAGAGGTCGAGAAGCTCCGCGGCTTGGGGGATCGTTTTCCGTCCGGCCTCCTAGCAGTGGAGGGGAATCCGTGAGCTCTCGATTCTCTTCAGTAGGGGCTGGCGCATTGATCTGTCGCAGGTGCGCTGGTCGCCGCGGCCTGCCCGGCAGGTCGGGTCGCAAGCCGTCCAAAACTCGACCCTCGCCAATTGGACCGGTCATAAGTTCATGCCATGACGACCGTTGACGACATGGGATACGAGTTCCGCACTGCCCGGCATGAGGACACCGAGGCCATCAAGGCACTCGACGGGTCCTTCACCACGCACACCATCTTCCACGTGGCCGTCACCGAAAACGGTTTCTCCCTCCAGGAAATCCCGGTGGACCCGCCCATCCACAAGGTCTTCCCAGCCGAGAACACCGACGACGCCGACGCCCTCGCGGACGAGGGGGATCCGAACAGCCGCACCTTCGTCGCCGTCGGCACCGACGGCAGTCTGGCAGGCTTCGCCACTGTCTCCTACGCTTCATGGAACCGACGGCTGGCCATCGATGACATCGAAATCGCCCCGGCACATCGGGGCCAAGGCGTCGGCCGCGCCTTGATCGGCCACGCCGTCAAGTTCGCCCGTGAGTCCGGTGCCGGGCACATCTGGCTGGAAGTCACCAACATCAACGCCCCGGCGATCCACGCCTACCAGAGAATGGGATTCACCTTCTGCGGCCTGGACACGACGCTCTACCACGGCACACCCTCATCGAGTGAACTAGCCCTCTACATGAGCATGCCCTGCCCCTGAGCAGCCGACCGGCGGCTGACAACAAAGGCCGATACGTCGCCCGGCGTGACCGTCATCCCCCTGGGGAAAGGTGACCGTGAGGGTCGGGACCAGGCGCGCTGCGTGCTCGGATCTCGGACAGGGGCCGGGTGAACGCCTTAGGGTGCGAACATCCACCAGGAAGACGCGAGGAAGGGAAATTCCGATGTAGCCCGGCCGAATTTCCTCTCCTTGCGCACCTCTTCTCCCGGTACCTTGCCGGGGTGAAAACACTGCGAAAACTCGCCTTGTTCGCGGCAGCCTGCCTGGCGGCCCCCTTCCTTACTTCGTCCCCGGCAGCCGCAGCCGACCGCGACTTCTGCGGGAAGACCGTTTCAGGCGCCATCCTCGACAAGTACATCGCGATGGGCGACGTGTCCTCGCCGCTGAAATGCCCGGTGACGGACGAGATGACCGCTCCCGACGGGCGCGGCCGGTACAGCCACTTCCAGGGCGGCTCGATCTACTGGTCGGCGGCGACCGGCGCCCACCCGGTATGGGGGGCGGTGCGCGACAAGTGGCAGGCGATGGGCTGGGAGACGTCCGCGCTCGGTTACCCGAAGTCGGACGAGCTGAAAAACGCGGACGGCAAAGGGGTGCGCCAGGAGTACGAGGGCGGCACCGTGTACTGGTCGGCGGCGACCGGTGCCCACCCGGTGTGGGGGAAGATCGGCGCGACGTGGGGCGAGTACAGCTGGGAGAACAGCGCGTTCGGCTACCCGGCGTCCGACGAGACGGACGGTACCGGCTCGTGGACGGATGTCGACACCGGGCAGGTCCACACGTACCGGCTGGTGACGCAGAAGTTCGCCTCGGGTGCGACGCTGTTCTGGATTCCAGGCGGTGCGACGGAGGGCTGCGGCGGGGAGTGCACCGGCTACGAGGTGGAGGCACCGGGCAGCCTCGTCAAGCGGGTGCGAGTGAACCTGCCGACGGATTCGGACAAGTTCGTGCTGATGGTCTTCCCGACGGATGCCGGGTTCCGGGGTGGTATCGACAAGGCCGTCCAGGGATGGCAGGAGGTGTGGACGAACACGCCGAATCCGCTGCGTCTGGACACGACCGACGAGGCGGAATCCCTGCGTGAGCAGTATGCGTGTCACGCCGCGTACGCGCACCAGGACTCCGACGGCAGCTGGAACACCGGCAATTCGTGGGATCTGGAGTCGGACAGGCCGAACGTGAGCTGGACGTACGCCACGGACGCCCTGTTTGTGGCGATCCACAAGTGCAACTGGACTTGATCAGGTGCTGAACGAAATCGCCCGGACAGGTGCAGGGTGGTCTGGTCGACACCTGAGGCGAGGGGAACGGCACCCCCTGGCACCCGTGTTCACATTCCGTGTGCTGCCGACACTGCGCCTCGGCGATGCGGGAAACGAGGTTGTCCCCTGATATTCACCAGCCGACCGCGCTGAGTGGGGTCGGGGCGAGGCAGAGAACAGCGGACGCAAGCGTGCTCGGGGACGCACGCGGTGCCGTAGGCGCGGGCACAGGTGCTGACGGAGAGCTTGTCGCGCTCGAAGTGACCGCGGAAGTCCTCTCATTCGGCATCGGTAGGGGTGCGGTATTCCTTCTGCAGGGCGCAGGGCGCAGGGCGCAGGGCGCAGGGCGCAGGGCGCAGGGCGCAGGGCGCGGCGGCTGATGAAGGCGCGGTGGGCTTCGATGGTTTCTTCCGGGTAGATCGCGTTGTAGCCCGTCGGGGTGTTGATGTCGGCGTGGCCGGCGATGACCTGCGCGATATGAGGCGTGAGGCCGGAGCGGATGGCATCGGTGCTGAACAGGCGGCGGAAGTCGTGTGGCGCGAAGGCCAGAGGTCGGCCGGTTGGGTCGGTGAGGCCGATGAAGGCGAGGACCTCTCCCAGCGGGCCGCGGATGAACTCGCCCGACATGCGGGATCCTGCCCCGCCGCGGTCCCACTGCAACTGCAGCGGGGACGGTGGATGCCAAACGCGTTCCTCATGGTCGTAGGCGGATACGAGCGGGGTGGCACCGGTTCGCGGGTCGCGGGTCGCGGACACGTCGGATGACGGTTGCCGGGACGTCGGCCAGTTCTGGGCTGACGAGCACGACTCGCTCTTGGCCGGTCTTGGCGGGAGCGATCTGGAACGGTGGGACGATCTCGCCGGTGGTAGGCAGGCGGTACCGGATCTTCGCGCTCCTCCTCCTGATAGGCCGGCCCAGCGCGGGGCAGCGGCGCCCAGGGGGTTGCGAACAGGCCGTGTCGCGCCGTTGTCGAACGTACGTCGTGTGATGGCGAGGGCCCCGGCGCATGCCGGGGCCCTTGGATGAGGTTATTCACCGCGTCGCTGGGGTGGAACTACTTCGGCTCGTGGGCGCTGAGGTGACCTCGGGTGAGGGCAGCGAAGCAGGTGAGTGCCGCGGCCGCGGCGAGGGTCTGGATGAGGGCCACGGGGACGGCGCTGCCGGTGAGGCCGGCCAGAGGGGAGACGAGGGCTCCGATGAGGAAGCCGGAGGAGCCCAGGAGGGCGGAGGCGGATCCGGCGGCGTGGGCGGTGCGGTTCATGGCCAGTGCGTTGGCGTTGCCGATGAGGAGGCCGAGGCTGGAGACGAGGACGAACAGCACCGTGCAGACGGCCGGGAGGCCGGGGTGGCCGACCAGGCCGGTGGCGAGGGCGAGCATGACAAGGCTCGCCAGTAGTAGCAGGCCGAGTCCGGCGGTGACGATGGCGTGGACGGGGAAGCGGCGGATGAGGTAGCGGCCGTTGAGCTGGCCGGTGGCGACCATGCCGGCGGCGTTGAGGCCGAAGAGCAGGGCGTAGGTCTGGGGGCTGGCGTCGTAGAGGTTCTCCAGGACGAAGGGGGATGCGGAGAGGTAGGCGAAGAAGGCGGCGAACGCGCCGCCGGCGGCTACGAGGCAGCCGGTGAAGACAGGGTCGGCGAGCAGGCTCCGCATCTGTGTCAGGCCCATGCCTCGGGCGCGGCGCGCGGCCGAGGGAAGGGTTTCGGGCAGACCGAGCGCGATGGCGGCGACGACCGCCAGGCCGAGGACGGCGAGGGCGGCGAAGATGCCGCGCCAGTCGGTGATGTGCAGAAGCTGCGCTCCGAAGAACGGGGCGACGACCGGGGCGACACCGGAGATGAGCATCAAGGTGGAGAAGACCTGGGCGATTTTCACGCCCTCGTAGAGGTCGCGGATGATCGCGCGTGCGATCACGATGCCGGCGGCACCGGCGGCGCCCTGGACGAACCGCAGCCCCACCAGCATGCCCGCGGTGGGGGACAGCGCACAGGCGACGGAGGCGGCGGTGTAGAGGGTCATGCCCGCCAGCAGGGGGCGGCGACGGCCGAGGCGGTCGGAGAGGGGGCCGACGGCGAGCTGGCCGAGCGCCATGCCGATCAGGCAGGAGGTGAGGGTGAGCTGGACGACGACCGCGGTGGTGGTGAAGGTGCTGGCGACGTCCGGCAGGGCCGGCAGGTAGACGTCGGAGGACAAAGACGGCAGCGCGGTCAGCGCGGCCAGGACCAGGAAGATCAGCGGACGCCCGGGGGCCGTCGCGGAGGTGCTGTCAGTGGCGGGAGCAGCCGTGTTCTGCGCAGGGCCGGACAAAGATCGCTCCTTGGAGAGGGGGAGGGGGTGGCGTCGAATCTAGCGCTGTTTGCCCAGGTCAGAGGCTCTCCAGTGCGCCCGCGAAAACCCTCTGCGGCGCGCTGACGGCATGGGTGCCCCGGCGCCGGCAGAGCACCTCAGAGGCTGCGCGAGATGGCGTGAGAGGAGCTGTCAGCGGCCCGGGTGGGCGCCTCGCGTGACTCGCCGACCGCACTTTCTCTCCAGTGTGACGTCGGAAAGTCCGTACGCCTCTGGAGGCCCCCTAAGGGCCTATCACCACCCTCGTGTAGGGGGGATGGGGAGTTGGCCGCTTTAGGCCACCTGATGGCCCTTGGGGGCCGCCTGAGGTCGCCGCTGCAAACGGGTCGATGTTCCGCTGACTGGACAACAGAGTTACTCCACGAGAACGACGATCAAGACAGTCGCTTCGTAGCGGACCGCGAGCTTGTCGTAGGGCGTGGCGACGCAGCGGTTCCTCTCGAGCCGGTCAATGCCGCACTCGACCGCGTGACGCTCGCGGTAGTCGCCGGGGTCGAAGCTCGGTGACCGACCGCCGAGCGTGCCTCGCTTCCGGCGGTTGCGGACCTGGTGGACCTTGTCGGAGATGGTGCTGCGCAGCCCGCGGCGGCGCGGGTAGGTGCGGCTCCTGCGCGAGGCGTACGCCTTGGCCCCAGAAGGTGGAGTACGGCGCACCGAGTGCGATGCCGGCGTCCGGTACCGCTCAGCTCGGAGCTGGCCGCTCGCAGACGAGATGAGCCGGGGGTGGCGGCTTGCGGCTCGCTGACGAGATGGAAGCGGGGGTGGCGGCTCGTAGCGGAGTCGAGCGGGGGGTGGTAGCTCGTCACATGCCGTCTGTCCGGATCTTGGTTTCAGGCGTGGTCGAGCGCCTCCGTGTCATCAGCACGGGCGCCTGCAACGCGCCCTTCGAGCGCAGCCTGCACGGTCGGGAAGACGGGGAGCAGCGTGTCGAGGCCGAGGACGCGCCACACCTGCTGATAGTGGTCGCCGAGGGCGGCGAGACGCAGGGTGCCGGCATGGTCGTCGAGCGTGCGGGACAGCGTGATGATCAGACTGATCCCCGAGGAGTCGAGGTACTGCACTTCGGAGGCGTCGAGTACGAGGGTCCTGCAGCCGTCCTTGATCAGGTCTTCGCACCAGGTACCGATGTCGGAGGCGTTGTCGTAGTCGACCTCGTTCGGCAGTTGGACAACCGTCGTGTCCGCGTGCTGTACACGCACCCTCAGCATCGAGAACCGACTCCCATTCCCATCGCTCATGCCCTTGACACTGGCGCCTTCCTCTTTGCCGCCACCCGGCCGTACCCCTGCGCCTACCCTGGGAGGCGTCGCTCACGCGTGCCTTACGCGCTGGGCCGGCGAGCAGACCGCGGGCCCCGGCGAGCTCAGCCGGGCACCTCGGTGTGCAGGCGTATCGTGGTCCCTTCGTCCGGTGTGGACCGGATCTCGACAAGATCGCAGAGCTGGTGGACGAGCCACAGCCCGCGTCCGCCCACCTGCCTCGCGGTCGGCATGGTACGGCCGGCCAGTGGGTCGTCGAGGTAGCCGGTGTCGCGGAACTCGCAGACAAGCCGTTGTTCCTCGTTCCAGGTGCGCAGCACGCCCTGTCCGCCGCCGTGGCGGATGCTGTTGGTGGCCACCTCCGTCGCCGCCAGGTGCAGTTCGCGTAGGCGCCGACCGGACAGGCCGTGCTGTTCGGCGCAGGCAGCGATCTTCTCTCGGAGGGCGGACAGGTCGCCGCTGGTGTAGACGAACTCGTCGTACGGGTTGCAGGGGTCGGTGAGGGCGCTGAAGGCATACGCTGCTCGCGCGTCGTAGTCCTCGTTCGGCACCGTCCGGCCGTTTCTGCGGATCTCGGAGTGGCAGCGTGTCATCTGGGGCAGGGCGGCCTGGTCCCGTGCGACGTCATAGGGGCACAGCAGCCACCAGGCCGGGCCCTGGGCGAACGCCCTGTTGAGCAGCCACTCGTGGTAGCGCAGTTCCTCGGCCTCAGCGGTACTGCGGACCTGGTCCCAGGGGGTTTCGCCGATCCCGCGGACAGGCCGCCCCTCCGAGACGTGCTCCTTGATCCATGCTTGCCAGGCAGCGATCAGCCGTCCCGGATGCCGCGCCACCCGGCTGGTGTCGACATAGCGCACGGTGTCGTTCTCACGGATCTCCGCACGCAGCAATGACGCCTTCTCCTGCGGTACGGCCACGACGACGGCCTCGTCACCGTCGAGCGCTTCCTGGATAAAACCCAAAGCGCCCGCGACGAATTCATCGCTGCCTGAGTACGGATACAGCTCGTGCCGGTACCCGGTGCCTTCGAGAGGAGCGGAGGAAGAGGGGGTCACGGCGCCATCACCACCGGAATATCGGGAATCGCGAAGCCGGACAGCTTCCAGGCGAGCCGCACGGTCTCGTTGGTGTCCTCCAGGATGACCTTGCGGTCCGGAAGGTGCCTGGCGGCATCGGCCAGCGCACTCATCCCGGCGGCGTCGAAGAACTCCAGGCTCTGGCAGAGCAGACGCACCGCCGGCGTGTGAGCGAGGAGGGTGCACAGGATGGTGCGAAAGGCCACCGCGCCGTCGCTGTCGACGGTCCCGGTCAGCGTCCAGCCTTCCCGCTCGGTTCGGTACACCCGGAACGCGGGGGAGACCGGACGGCCGCCCACATGATGCGGATGCACACAACTGATCTGCTGCAGAGCCGGCAGGTCCCAGTCCGCACCGCTGTACGCGCAGACCACCATGGCTCCGGTGTCGGCGGCGAACTCCTCAAGGTCGAGCTCGCTGCGCAGCCACTCACCGTTCCGCTCCGCGCGAGGGCCGGGCACGACATGGTGCAGCACGCGAAGGGAGCGGAACCCTTCCCGGTCCGCCGTGGCCGCCTCCCGACGCACCGCGGAGAGAAGGGAGCCCTGCAACCGGGCAGGGTCCAGTACGAGCGGTGCGAACTCGCTTTCCGCTCGTGAGGCGGGGCCGACGATCACGACCTTGTCGCCGTGCAACGCGCCGTCCGCGACGAAAGCCCGGCTGCGGTCGATGACGTCATCGCCACGATCCAGCAGGTGGCAGACATGATCGCCGGTGTCGACCTCATCCAAGGATGGCAGTACGCGCGGCGTCCTCACTACTCCTCCCTCGTTCCTCCCTCACTCTACTGCTCCCCTGATCTCCCCCCTGTGGGGCTCCGTGCGACGGCCGTGTAGCGGCTGGTGCGCTCGACCAGCGGGGCCACGGCCGAGCGCCGGGTGCCCAGCGCGAGGTCGCCTTCCCAGTGGCCTGGGACCATGCGGTCCTCGGCCTCGGCGGGGCGGCTGCTGATGGACACCACGCCGCGGATGACGTCCCGCCCGGTGGGACGGTGGGCGAGCTTCGGGCGGCGCATGGGCCTGTCTGACCCTGTCCGCTGGGTGAAGCTGCGGTCGATCACCTGGCGCCGTCGGGGGTCGTGGAGCGAGAGGCAGATCGCTACGTGCGAGATCTGCACGGTGGCGCCAGCAGGGGATTGCCGTCGCAGCCGTCCCAAGATCTGCTCAGGCGATCAGCACAGAGCCAGCTTGGCCTCCACCAGGGCGCGCAGCCGACCGTTGGGTGCGCTCGGCCGGGTCGGGCCGACGCCGGCGCGTGTAGGCCGCCGGATCCGCGGAGGCCGCTCGGTAGAGGTTCCGGCCGCCGTTGCGGGCGATCTCGCGCGAGACGGTCGGAGGAGATCGGCCCAGCCGCTTGGCCGACCGTCGAGCCGATTCCCCGGCCGCGATGCCGCGGGACGTCTCCTCGCGCTCGCTGCCGGTCAGGTGCCGCTCGGAGCGCCGCTGCGGGGGAGACGGATGCCCCCGCTCTGTCACAGAGATCGACCGACGGGGTGCATCGGCGCCCCGAGTGCCGACCCGATCAAGCTGAACGACTGCTCTTCACGCCGCCGTCTCCAGACCTCGTCCTGCTGAGCCGTCGAGAACCCGTAGTCACGCACCTGTGCCTCCACGATCACCCAGTCATCGGTGGGTGGTGCGTCGCCATCGGTGGGTGGTGCATCGGTCACCTGGGGGCGCCATCGTTTGCCGACAGGGGGGATGACCGCGTCGACTCGTAGACGGAGTCGTCGAAGTACTCGGTGGTGTCGGCGTCCCGTCCTGGGCCGGACGGCACAGCCCGCGGCCCCATCGGCCTCGCGCGGATGTGCTAGATGGTGGCGGCCGATCGATGGTGGCTCGTCATGGTTCCTGTTCGAAGGGCCAGACGCGGAAGGAACTGGGCTTCCAAGACTTCGAAGGCCGGCGGTGCCGCCGGCCTTCGAAGTCTTGGAAGCCCAGTAACTCAACCGTTACCAGGCAGTTCCGCCCCATACGCGGGGCGAGGCCAGGTGTGAGTTGTAGGTGGTGCAGTACGCGTACGAGGTGGTGCCGGATGCCGCGGCTGCGCCCTGGGCGGTGCGTCCGTTCGCACACTTGGCCCAACCAACGAAGGTGCTGCCCGTGCACTTGATGCCTGCGGTGTTGCCGTCGTCGAACACCTTGCTGCACGACAGTGCGGACGGGGCTTGAGGAGCCGCCGACACAGAGGACACGGAGGTCGCTAGGCCCGCCCCGACCAGGGCCAGCGTGGCGAACGAGCTTGCTAAGACGCGCTTCATTGGTACACCTTTCCGACTCGCGGTTGTGGGGCTCATCGCCCCGCATAAAAGGCATGCTTGCGTCAATCCGGGTGGATAGGCAGACAGAGGCGGCTTTCTTGACCGGGAGTCATGCGTAATCTGACTGTCGAGGCTCTCTTGACGTGCCGAGGCCAGAGCCGAAGGGCGGACGCGTCGCGCTCGCCCGGGCGTACCCGCACTCACCCATCCCGGCCCGGCGTTTGTGATCTTCGAGCGGGTGCCCGCCTATGCGTCGGCTCCATGCCTGTCGAGGCAGAGCACCGCCTGGGTGTGGTGCTTGCCCTGGGCGATTTTCTTGTCGTAGTGGGCCCGGGAGGCCGGGTCGCCGAGGGCGGCGAATGCAGGCCCGGGACGATCAGCGTGGGCTGCCTCGGTCTCCGGGACAGTCGCGGTCTGCTCGTCCAGGACGGCGGTCTGCTCGTCCAGGGCGGCGAAGACATCCTCGACCCGCCGCTCGGCCATCCCCGGTGCCTTCGGCCGCGGCAGTGTGACCAGCCGCCGACGGCCCGCCTTGCGTATCCGGGCCGGGGACCCGAATGGTTTCAACGGCGTGAGGACCGCCGGGTGTTGTAGCCGCGGCAAGCGACGGCCTGCCCCCAAATCGCCTATCGCAAGTGATCTTTCGATGCCACTATTGGGACGGCATACACGCCTTGTCCTCATCTCCCCATCGGAAATGTGAGCATCCGTAGATGCGAATATCCCTCGGCGCGGCGCGCCGTACAGGTGGTGCGGTCGTACTCTCCTTGGCCACAGCCCTGGCCGGGCTCGCTTTCCCCGCGACCGCACATGCGGCCGTGACCTGCTCGGCAGGTGTGTGGAAGGCGCAGTACTACGCCGACACCACCCTCTCCGGCACTCCGAAGGCCACTGCCTGCGATACCGCCATCGCCGAGAACTACGGCTACGGCGACCCCTCCGGCGTGACCTTGCCGAGCGACTACTTCGGCGTTCGCTGGACCACCACCCGCAACTTCGGCTCCGGCGGCCCCTTCGACCTGAGCGTCGCCGTCCAGGACGGCGCCCGCGTCTACCTCGACGGCGACCGCAAGATCGACCTGTGGCGCAACGTCAGCTCAACCCAGCGGAAGGCCGTCCGCCTCACCGTTCCGCGCGGGACCCACACCCTGCGTGTGGACTTCGGCGCCTTCACCGGCACCGCCGACATCTCCTTCTCCTACAAGCCGGTCGTCAGCGCCACATACGACAAGACCGCCCCCTTGGCCCCGGTCGGTGTGAAGGCCAGCTACTCGTTGGCCACCCTGAAGACGAGCCTGGCATGGTCACGCAACTACGAGATGGACCTGGCCGGCTACCGCGTCTACCGCCGCATCGCCGGCACCCACGACTGGAGCCTGCGCAACTCCACCCTGATCACCGGCACCACCCTCACCGACGCGCCCCCGGCCACCGGCGCCACCTACGAGTACGCCGTCCGCGCCGTCGACCGCTGCGGCAACGTCTCCGCGCTGTCCGCGGTCACCAGCGCCGTCAGCGCCGACAGGACGGCCCCAGCCGTACCCACCGGGCTCACGGCCATGTACGACCCGTCTGCCGGCGCCCGGCTCTCCTGGACCCCGGTGAGCGGAGCGACCTCCTACGGGGTGCAGCGGGCCGTCGCACCTACGGGGCCGTTCGCCTCCGTCGGCACCGCCACTCAGATCGCCGCCCTGACCGACCCCTCCGCCGCCACGGGCACGACCTACTACTACCGCGTGCGGGCCAAGGACAGCGCGGGCAACGCCTCCGCGTACTCCGCGCCCATCCAGCTCGACGCCACCGAGGCGAAGCCGCTGCCGCCGACGGCCATCTCCGCGAACGGCTGGGCCGACCGCAACACCGTCGGCTGGCGGTACGACGGCGACGCGTCCCACCGGTTCCACGTCTATGCCGCCGAGTCGGCCTCCGGTCCGTGGACCCGGCTGACCAAGACGCCGGTCACCGGCCCCGGCTACGACGACTACGCGGCGCCCGTCGGAGAGGTGCGTCACTACCAGGTCAGGACGGTCACGGCTCTCGGCACGGAGTCGGACCCGTCAGCGACGGCCTCGGCCACCCGCACCGGCGACGTCACCCCGCCACACATGCCGTACGGCCTGGACGCCTGGGACGGCACAGACGGCGTGCACCTGGTCTGGACGCCCAACACCGACGACACGGACCACTACCTCGTCATGCGCAAGCCGATGTTCGGCGCGTGGGAGCAGGTCGCCGTCGTCCGGGACGCCAAGTTCCTCGACACCAGCACCCCGGCCGACGTGCAGTTCGGCTACACCGTCCGCGCCGTCGACGCGGCCGGCAACGTCTCCCCCCTGCCCGAGCCCGGCTACGGCACCGTCTACGGCAAGCGCCTGCCCGTCTACGAGAAGCCGGCTGCGCCCGCCGCGGTCACCGCGACGGCTGACGACGGCGACGTCAAGGTGGAATGGACCGCGAGCACGTCGACCGATGTAGCCGGCTACTACGTCTACCGCACGACCGGCACGGACCCGACGACGGCCTACTCGGTCTCACCGCTCATCACCGGGACGACGTTCACGAACGAGGACGTCCCCGCCGGCAGGACCTGGTACTACGTGGTGCGCGCCGTCAGCACACACAGTCAGTGGTCCGACTTCTCGCCGATGGCCGAGGCCACCGTGGTCTGCCCGGTCCTGACCGCACCGGCCACCCCCCGGATCACCGGGGGCGGCAGGGGCGCGGACTACGCCCAGCTCAACTGGGAGGCCGGAGCATGCGACCAGGGTGCCACCGTCTCCTACGACGTCTACCGGTCCACGTCCAGCTCGGACGTCTTCACCCCTGAACACCGCATCGCCACGGGCGTGACCGCACAGACGTACAAGGACCCCGGTCTGGCGCGGGCCTACTACTACTATGTCGTCACCGCCGTGGCAGCCGACGGCACCGAATCGACCCCGCAGTCCGTGCCGTTCGGGATATCGATGATGGCGCCCTGACGCCGCGTTCGTTCCCTCACCCCGCCGTCGGACGTCTCATGCCTCCAGGCGGCGGGGGCTTTCCCGGCGTAGGGCGACAGTGCGACCAAGGTGACGGCTCCGCCGAACCCCTGCGCGCGGCATCCTCCTTTTCGGCACAGGCCCCCGGGCCGCGTCACGAGCCGTCGCTGAAGGCGTCGGTGCCCATCGCCCTCACTGCCTCACGGGTGAGGACGGAGACGGCACCGCCGCTCGCGGCCCGGACGCCCCCTTCTTCACGAACTCGCGGTGACGGTCCCGCGGCTGGGCTGCCGGAGCCTGGATCGGCTGCTGTTCATGCTGCTAAGGGCTGTCTCGTAACTCGATGAGTTGGTTGGCGTTGAGCTGGTCGTGCAGGTGCTCTCCGCTCAACGGACTGTGTTCATCGAGGTGTTTACCGGGCTACGTCCGGCCCAGTTCCGCCGCCTGGTGCAGGCGGTACGGATCAAGGGCGGACGCGCCCTGGCACCCTCCCGGCCGGGGCGGCCGTGGGCACTGGACCTGGAGGACCGGGTCCTGCTGGTGGCGATGTACTACCGCACCAACCTCACGATGCGGCAGCTGGCGCCCCTGTTCGGGATCTCTCCGGCAGCGGT
>NZ_WWJT01000179.1 GCF_009865385.1 Streptomyces sp. SID486
GGTGCCGACGGGCGGGCGCGGCGGTGTCGCCGCGGTGCCCGGGGCGCCGCCGGTCCCGGTGCCCACGGCGATCCGCACGCACCCCTCCCCGTCGGGGACCGTGCCCACCCGCGTGCCGGGGCCGTCGGACGGTGTCACCCGGAGGGCGGACTCGCCGATCCGCAGCAGGCCCCCGGCGGGGAACCGCACCGGCCGGTCGGTCACGCGCGTGCCGTCGAGACAGGTGCCGTTCGTGGAGCCGAGGTCGGCGACCGAGACGCCACCGTCCGCGCCGACGGTGACCACGCAGTGCAGGCGGGAGACGTCGGGGTCGTCCAGCGGGACGTCGGCGTCGGCGGAGCGGCCGACGGTGATCCGGCCGCCGTGCAGCAGATGCACCCCGCCCGCGTCCGGGCCCGCGACCACGTGCAGCCGGGTCGGGGCGTCGTCCAGCTCGGGGTGCGGCTCGGGGGCCGCCGGGGCGCCCAGGGACAGCACGGCGCCGTCGACCAGCGGGGGCTCGCCGAGGGTGCACCGGCGCGGGTCGAGCCGCTCGGCGCCCGCGTACAGCACCACGGCGGCGCCGCCGGTCTCCCGGCCGGCTCCGCCCTCGCCCGTGACCGCCCCGGCCAGCGCCGACGCGACCGCGGCCAGTTCCGTGCCCGTGGGCGCGGTGACCAGCACGTCGCGGCACGAGGCGCGGCCGCGCTGCGGGCTCGGGCCGAGCGGGTCTACGACGGTCAGCCGGATCTGCATCGGCGTCAGCGGTCCCTTCTGCGCGGCTCCGCGCGGGCGCGGACTTCCCCCCACCCCACACGAACACGTCGGCCAGCGGCCGCTGGAGCCCTCCCAGCGAGCCGCTGGAGGCATCCTCGCACCTGGCACCGACAACGCGCCCGGGACCCGGGCAGAAGTGATCTTGATTGGTCGGCTCTGCCCCCAAAAGTGCCTGACCGGTGCGCCGCCGGCGATCAGTTGAGATCGGTCACTTCCGGTCCCGGCAACCAGCGGAGCGGGACGCGCGTCTTCCCGTCGAACCGCTCGAACCGGCCCGGGAACGCTTACGTAGTGCTCTGTGGCACGGCACTACAGTGGGTCGGAACACCGGAACGCAGGCAAGTGAGCACCGGAACGCAGGCAAGTGAGCAACAGCAACCAGCAGGGAGCGCGTGACGTGCGGCCAGTCGGCAGCAAGTACCTGCTTGAGGAGCCGCTCGGACGCGGCGCCACAGGCACCGTATGGCGTGCCCGCCAGCGCGAGACCGCGGGCGCCGAGGCGGCCGTGGCCGGGCAGCCGGGAGAGACGGTCGCGATCAAGGTCCTCAAGGAGGAGCTGGCGAGCGACCCGGACATCGTGATGCGCTTCCTGCGGGAGCGCTCCGTCCTGCTCCGGCTGACCCACCCCAACATCGTCCGGGTCCGCGACCTGGTCGTCGAGGGTGACCTGCTGGCCCTGGTCATGGACCTCGTCGACGGCCCCGACCTGCACCGCTACCTGCGCGAGAGCGGCCCCTTCACCCCGGTCGCCGCGGCGCTGCTGACGGCCCAGATCGCCGACGCCCTCGCCGCGAGCCACGCCGACGGCGTCGTCCACCGCGACCTGAAGCCCGCCAACGTGCTGCTCCAGCAGTACGACGGCCAGATGCACCCCATGCTGACCGACTTCGGCATCGCGCGCCTCGCCGACTCCCCGGGCCTGACCCGCACCCACGAGTTCGTCGGCACACCCGCCTACGTCGCCCCCGAGTCCGCCGAGGGCCGCCCGCAGACCTCCGCCGTGGACATCTACGGCGCCGGCATCCTGCTGTACGAGCTGGTCACCGGGCGCCCGCCGTTCTCCGGCGGCAGCGCCCTGGAGGTCCTGCACCAGCACCTGAGCGCCGAGCCGCGCCGCCCCTCCACCGTTCCGGACCCGCTGTGGACGGTCATAGAGCGCTGCCTGCGCAAGAACCCCGACGAGCGGCCCAGCGCCGAGAACCTCGCGCGCGGGCTGCGGGTCGTGGCCGAGGGCGTCGGCGTGCACGCGAACCCCGCGCAGATCGCCGCGGCCGAGGGCGTCGGCGCGCTGCTCGCGCCCGACCCGGCCCCGGCCGCCGTCCCGGACGTGCCCGGAGCCGCCGATCCCACCCAGGTGCTGCCGACGAACGCACCGCAGGGGTACGACCCGAACGGCGCGACCAGCGTGCTGCCGCACACCGGCGGCCCGGCCGGCGCCGCCGACCCCACCTCCGTGCTGCCGAACACGGGCGCGGCGGACCCCACCGCCGTCCTGCCGCCCGTCCCGCCGGGGCAGGGGCAGTACGGCCAGCAGGGGCAGCAGCCCGAGCAGCAGCCGCACCCCTGGCAGACGCAGCTGCGGGCGGCGCGCGACCGCAACGACCAGACGCAGGTCCAGTACCTGGACCCGGACGAGGACCCGCTGCGCCGCCGCCCCCAGCGGCAGGTCGCTCCCCGGCCGCAGCAGCAGCCGCGCCCGGC
>NZ_WWJT01000180.1 GCF_009865385.1 Streptomyces sp. SID486
GGGAAGGTCGAGGGGCCGTCCATACGGTGGTTGGCGCCGTTCATGATGAACCGCACGCCCGTGCCCAGCGCGCAGAACTTCCCGATCACCAGCTTCTCCGGGCCGTAATGGTAGAGCACGTTGCGCGTCTCGAACGCGGTCGCGTCGTCGGGGTCGTCGTAGTAGGAGTACTCTCCGACCTCGATCAGCGGGGACGTGACCAGCGGCCTGAGCAGCACGACCCGCGGCTGCCCGGGCATCGGGTGGAGGACGGTCGGGTCGGCTGGGACGGGCATGGCGGGCGGTTCCTCATCGGTGGCCGGTCGGTGACCGGTCCATCATGCCGAGCGGCATGGACGCGCCGGGCACCGGGTGGCCGCGAAGCCTCCGTCTCAGCGGACGCGTTCGGCCGCCGCGCGGGTGAGATGGCGTCGGGGAGCGGAGGCTTCGCGGGCCCGGCTCGCGCCGGTCGCGGGCGCGTCGGCGAGCGGCCGTACGAAGAGGCTCACCGTGGCCTCCTCGGCGAAGCCGTTACGGCGCATCAGTTCGGCGGACGCGGTGTTGCGGCGCTCCACGTCCGTGACGACGCACACCGCGCCGGCCGCCGCAAGCCGCGCACAGCACTCCTCGACCAGCCGGGAGGCCGCGCCGCGTCCCTGGTATCCGGGGTCCACGGCGATCCACTCCAGATACCCCCAGTCGGCGCGCTGCTCGAAGGACAGGGAACCGAGCACGAACCCGGCGACCCGGTCACCGTCGAGCAGCACCAGGCAGGCCGGATCCGGCGCGTCCAGGTGCCCGGCGACGGCCGACAGCGACCAGCCGGTGTAGGGCATCGCATCGGTGTCGTACACCCGGTGGCCGAGTTCCAGCACGGCGGCCAGGTGTTCGAAGCCGAGCGGCCGGAGCGTCAGCTCGGCGGCGTTTCCGGTGGGCGCGTCGGGCATGGGGCCCTCCCTTGCGTGCGGTGTTTCGCAGCATATGTCCACTCCGGCGACGGGGCACGGCCGGTACCGCGCCGGTACCGCGCCGGTGTCGGACTTGCGGGCGCTGCGGGCGTTGCGGGCGTTGCCGGCGTTGCGGGCGCCACCGGGCTGCGGCGCTGTGGGGGCCCGGCGGGTTCCGGGGGATGCGTGGGCGGTCAGTGGCAGCGGCGGGGTGCCGCGCAGTCGTGCCGGTGCCAGACGGCGGCGACCACGCGGCCGTCGGGCAGGGTGTGCCGGGCCGGACCCCGGTCGGGGACGAAGCCCGCGCGCGCCAGGGCCCGCAGGCTCGCGGCGTTCCCCGGCTCGGCACCAGCCCGGACGGTGGCCAGTCCGGCGTGTTCGTGGGCCAGTTCCACGCCCGCGCGGAACAGCTCCGCGCCCAGGCCCCGGCCCCGGACGCCGGGGGCCAGCCAGCCGCCCATCTCACCCGTCCGGTGCTGCAGTTCGAGGCCGCCGGCGTAGCTCAGGTCGCACCGGCGCACGCAGACCAGGAAGAACGGGTCGTCCGGGCCGGGCGCGTACGGCTCGGCCAGACCGCGGGGGATCCGGCGGCCGTCGTCACCGGCGGGCCGCCAGGCCAGCAGGGCCCGGCGGGTGTCGGCGTCGGGCAGCACCTCGTCCGCCTGGGTGCCGAGCCACCGCTGCGCCGCCGCGTCCGCGCTCGCCGCGAGCCCGGCCACCATGTCCAGGCGGGTCCGCGGTGTGAACAGCAGCAGCCGTTCGGTGGCCAGTACGTGCCGGCCGGGCTCGCACCTGCCCGGCTCGGGGAGCCCGGGCGCGGTCCGGCGGCGGAGCAGCGACCAGACCATGGCACCCCTCGGCGGTACGGCACGCGCGGCGGGCGTGCCGTACCGGAGAC
>NZ_WWJT01000181.1 GCF_009865385.1 Streptomyces sp. SID486
GGCCGCACCCAGCGCGGCAACAACAACGCCTACTGCCAGGACAACGAGATCTCCTGGATCGACTGGGAACTGGCCCGGGAGCAGGGCCCGCTCACGGAGTTCACCCGGCGGCTCATCGCTCTGCGCGCCGCGCACCCCGTGCTGCGCAGGCGCCGCTTCTTCCGCGGCGAGACCGCGACCAACGCCGAGCAGCCGCTGCCCGACCTGATGTGGCTGCGGCCCGACGCCCGCGAGATGACCGCCCGGGACTGGCAGCGCGACGACGCGCACTCGGTCTGCGTGTTCCTCAACGGCGACGCCATCGCCGAACGGGACCCGCACGGCGGGCGGATGGTCGACGACTCCTTCCTGCTGCTCGTCAACGGCTACTGGGAGCCGGTCGACTTCCGTCTGCCCGACGGCTCCTTCGGCGAGCGCTGGACCGGTCTGATCGACACCGCCGACCCCGACGGCGTCCCCGACGAACGCGAACGCAAGGCCGGCACGAGACTCCGCGTGGAGGCCCGCAGCCTGGTCCTGCTCTCCCGCCCCTCGCGGGCGACCGGCCAGGGCCGCCCCCGGCGGC
>NZ_WWJT01000182.1 GCF_009865385.1 Streptomyces sp. SID486
TTCCGCGATGCCGCGCGCACACCGCCGGGGGCGGCGCGGCCGGCCGCGCCGCCCGCGAGATCATCCGGGGAACCGGCGAGATCATCCGGGGAACCGGCGAGATCATCCGGGGAACCGGCGAGATCATCCGGGGAACCGGCCCGTGGAGCGGAGCCGCCACCGTCGTTCGGCGTAGGCGAGGTCGTCCCGCCACAGCCGTCCCGCGGCGCCGCGGACCAGCGGACGCAGCAGCGGTGCCGCCCGCCTGGCCACGGCGAAGCCCGGCCGGTCGGAGGCCGCCATCACCGCTTCGATCACCGCGGTGCGCGGCCGGCCCAGCTCGTCCGGCCCCAGCGGGGTGGCATGGGTCTCGACGACGGAACCCGCTCCCTCCCCTTCGGTGATGTGCATGACCACCGTGCGCGGTTCGGGGGAGGTGAACACCGCCCGGACGGGTACGACCAGCCGTCCCGCCACCTTGAAGGAGACGTCGACGGTGAACGCGTCACCCGCGTCACCCGCGTCACCCGCGTCACCCGCGTCAGCCGAGCCGCCCGCGTCAGCCGAGTCACCCGCGCCGCTCCCGGAGCCGTCGGGCGATCCGACCACCGTGAGATCGACGAACGAGTACGGGTGGAACCACGCACCGTGCCACGGGTCCAGTCGGTTGGCCACGATGTCCTCGGGCTCGCACACCCCGGTGCCGACGTGGACGGCCGTCAGCGCCCGCCCCCGCTCCGGCCGCCGTGCGAGGACCGGCCCGTCCAGCGGGACCTCACCGCCCACCTCGTCCAGCCGCACCCACAGCAGGACGCCGTCGTCGTGCACGGGCAAGGGGCCCCAGCCCGCGCACGGTGTGCCGTCCAGGGCGAGGCCGTGCCAGTGGCACACCAGGGTGCCGCTGCGGACCGGGCTGTCCCGCAGCGGAGCACCGAGATGAGGGCAGATGCCCGGACCGCCCACCGGCCGGCCGTCGGCGGCGCGCCACACCACCACCTCCTGCCCCGCCACGGTCCGCCCGACCGGGCGGCCGGCGCGCAGCTCGGACGACGGGCCGACGACGTACCAGTTGCCCGACGGGCGGGCCTGGGACCGCTTCAGCGCCTGTGCGATCACCGCGGGCCTGGCCTCGCGCCAGGTGGGCCGCTGCCGTTCCCACGGCACACCGCGCCGCCGCAGCGAGAGCGGAAGACGACTGCGCCGCCGGGGCGGGACGGGGTTGTTCACACGGCCTCCTTCGCGGGCGGTACGCACGCCGTGCCGTGCGCCGGAGCGGGCACCGGACGCGGCGCGGCCGGTCGCCGGGTGGTCTGCGGCGTGCGCAGCCGCGCGGCGACCGCGCGCACCGCACCGTCGGCGGCCACCGCCACGCGCCGGCGGCGCGGCACCACCGCACGGCGGTGCAGCACCGCGTAGCCCTCCTCGGCCACCGCGTCGAGAATGCCGCCGTACAGCACGAACGCCGTGCGGATGCAGGGCCGGGAGACCGGGTCCAGCATGCCGAGACCGGGTGCCGCCTGCCGGTACACCCCGCGCGTCAGCGCCTCGAACTCGCGCAGCGCGGCGGTGATGCGCGGCTCGGGCCGGCCGGTGTCCCGGCTCCACCGCAGCAGGTCCCGGTCGACGCCGTGGGCCGCCAGCAGGTCCGCGGGCAGATAGACCCGGCCGCGGTCGAGGTCCTCGCCCACGTCCCGGAGGAAGTTGCTCAGCTGGAAGGCGACGCCCAGGGCCGCCGCGTAGGGCGCGGCCTCCTCCCGTGGCACGACCGTGCCCAGCACGGGCAGCATCTGCAGGCCGATCACCGCGGCCGAGCCGTGCATGTAACCGCGCAGGTCGGCATAGGTGGCGTAGCCGGTCACGGTGAGGTCCGCGCGCATCGCGGTCATGAAGTCGCCGAACAGCGCGTGGTCGATGCCGTACCGGCGCGCGGTGTCGGCGAGCGCCAGGACCACCGGCTCCCGGGCGCCCCCGTCCCGCAGCCCCTGTTCCAGGCACCGCCGCAGTTCCGCGAGGACCGCGGCACGCCGCGGGGTGTCGGCGCCCGCGCCGGGGGTGTCGACGATGTCGTCCGCCCAGCGCGCGAAACCGTACAGCGCGTGGACCGCGGGCCTGCGCTCGACCGGCAGCAGCCGGGTGGCGAGGAAGTACGTCCTGCCGTGCCGCGCGTTGAGGGCACGGCAGTGGCGGTAGGCCGCGCGCAGCGCCGGGTCGCCGATCCCGGCCGCGTCCAGTTCACGGTCCGTCATGCGGTGGTCTCCTTCACATCGGCCGGTGCGGCGTGCGGGCGGCCCGGTGCGGGCCCCGGCAGGCCGGTGACCCGGGCGGCGGCGAGCTTGCCGGACAGCAGTACGGTCGGCACGCCGACGCCCGGCGTGGTGCCGCAGCCGGCGAGGACGGCGTTCTCGGTGCCCCGCACCAGATTGCGCGGCCGGAACGGTCCGGTCTGGCTGAAGGTGTGCGCGGCCGAGAAGGGTGTCCCCGCGGCGTGCCCCTGCGCCTGCCAGCCGGCCGGGGTCACGAGGCACTCCTCCTCGACGGCGCTCTCGAAGCCGTCGAGTCCGCGCCGCTCCAGCTCGCGCAGCAGCGACTGCCGGTAGCGGGGGCCGAGTTCGCGCCACGCGACGGCGTCCGGACCGATGTCGGTGTTGGGGCAGGGCGCGAGGACGTAGTGCAGATGGCGGCCCGGCGGGGCCAGGCCGGGGTCGGTGGCCGTGGGCCGGGTGATGAGCAGCGAGGGATCGCTCATCAGCCGCCCGGTCCGCGTCAGTTCGGTGAACGTGCGGTGCCAGGCCGCACCGAAGTCGATGGTGTGGTGCGCCAGCTGCGGCCAGGTGCGGTCCGTCCCCGCGTGCAGCACCACGGCGGACGGCGCGTGCCGCAGGCGCAGCGGGCGCCGGGGCCGGCGGCCGAGAAGCCGGTAGGCGACGGGCAGGTCCGGGGTGAGGACGACGGCGTCGCAGGCGATGCGGTCCCGGTCCGTGACGACGGCGGTGACCCGGCTGCCCGAGCGTTCCAGCCGGGTCACCCGCTGCCCGTACCGCAGGTCGGCGCCCGCGTCGCGGGCCGCGTCCGCCATGGCCCGCGGCAGGGCGTGCATGCCGCCCCGGGGGAAGTACACCCCGGCGACGGTGTCCATGTAGGCGATCACCGCGTACGCGGCGAGGGCGCGAGCGGGCGCCACCCCCGCGTACAGCGACTGGAAGGTGAAGACCCGGCGCAGCCGTTCGTCCCCGAGGAACCGCCCGATCCGGGCGTCCAGCCGGCCGAAGCCGCCGAGCACGGCCAGCCGGGCCAGGTCGGTGTTCAGCAGGTTCAGCGGGGAGTCGAAGTTGGCGTCGATGAAACGGCGCATCTGCGCCCGGTGGAGCCTCTCCAGCCAGCGGCGCAGCCGCAGGTAGCCGGCCGCCTCGGCGGGCCCGGCGAAGCGCTCCACCTCCGCGGCCATCGCCTCGGCGCCGGTGTGCACGTCCAGTGCGCTGCCGTCCGCGAAACGCGCCCGGTAGGCCGGTGCCAGCGCGGTCAGTTCGACGCGTGCGCGCAGGCTGTCACCGACCGCCGCGAACGCCTCGTCGGCGATGTCGGGCATGGTCAGCACGGTGGGGCCGGTGTCGATCCGGTAGCCGCCCATGTCGAGCCGCCCGGCCCGGCCGCCGGGCAGCAGGTCCCGTTCCACGACGGTGACCCGGCGCCCGGCGCCCAGCAGGTGCAGGGCGGCGGACAGTCCGGCGAGTCCGGCCCCCACGACCACGACGTGGTCGGTGCGGCCGGGCAGGGCGCGCCTCATCGGCCGGCCCCCTTCGCACCGGAGGAGGCCGGCGCCACCGGCACCGCCGAGTCCGCGCCGGGCGGGGCGCCGCCGGCCGCCGCCCCCTCCGCGGCCGCGGTGAGCAGCCGGCGCAGCCGTTCCCCGGGGCCGTGCGCGGGCAGGACGCCGTCGAGACGGCGCAGCCCCTGCGCCACCAGCCGGTCGATCCTGCGCTCCACCGAGTCCCGCGCGCCCGTCCTGACCAGCACCTCCCTGACCCGGTCGAGACCCGCCTCGGTCAGCCGGGCGTCGCCGAGCGAACGGCGCAGGACGGCCAGGGCGAGGCGGTCTCCCCGGGCCTCGGCCCGGACGTGCGCGAGCGCGACGAGGCAGGTCGGCTTGCCCTCGCGGACGTCACCCCCGGAAGGCTTGCCGGTCAGCCGGGACGGAGCGAAAAGGTCGTCCAGGTCGTCACGGAGCTGGAAGGCCGTACCGATGGCGAGGCCCGCGCCGGACAGGGCGTGCGCCGTGGCGTCGTCGGCACCCGCCAGGGCGGCGCCCAGCGCGAGGGGCCGCTCGACGGAGTACCGGCCGCTCTTGAGGCAGGCCGCGCGCATCGCCCGGACCGGCGAGTACGACCCCGTGACCTGGCCCTGCACGTCCAGGTACTGACCGGCCACCATCTCCGTGCGCAGATCGCTCCACAGACGGCGCACGGCGGCCGCCGCGGTACCGGCGAGAGGTGTCTCGGCCACCAGGTCGTCCGACCAGACGAGCGCCAGGTCGCCGGCCAGCATCCCGCCCGCCGCCGCGAAGCGGCCCAGCCGCTCGGGGGCGGCCGAACCGGCGTAGCGGGCGCGCAGGTCGGCGTGCAGCGCGGGACGGCCGCGCCGCAGTGCCGAACCGTCCATCACGTCGTCGTGCACGAGAGCGCAGGTCTGCAGGAGTTCGAGCGCGGCACCGATCCGCAGCGCGGCCCCCACCGGCACCGCGCCGGTGCCGCCGCAGGCGCGCAGCGTCCACCACAGGAGCTGTGAGCGGGTGCGCTTGCCGCCCGACCGGGTGAACAGCGCGACCCTCCCGGCGAGTTCCTCGGCGAACAGGGCGTCCACGGCGCGGGCCCGCGCGACGCGGTCGGCCAGGACCTGGTCGAGGACCCGGCCTACGGCGCCGGGTACGTCGGCGTCGACCAGCCCCGCCTCCTCGGGGCCGGCCGGGACCCCGCCGTCACCGGCGTCCGTTCCCCCGTCCGGGCGCACTCGGACGGGGGACCCCGACGGCGGCACCGGGCACGGGCCGGATCGCGGTACAACCGCCTGGTGTTGCTTCGCCTGCGTGGGGCGCATGCGGTTCCTCTCGTCGTGAGCACACAGCGGTTCGTCACCTCGTCTTCGGCCGGAGCGCCGGGCGTGGATGCGACGCAGGCCGAGTCTGTGAAGGTGTCTTCCACATCCCCGACCCGACACGGCGGATCCGGGCCGCATCCGGGTGACCCGCATCCGTTCGGGCACCCGGACGGGAATACGCGCAAGGTGCGGTGCCGCGCACCGGCGCGCGGCACGGAAGGAGCCGTCGTGTTCGAGACGGAGGTGGCCGTCGTGGGCGGGGGAGCCGCCGGGCTGTCACTGGCCCATCGTCTGGCCGGGCCCGTGCGGGGGCTGCGGTCGCCGTCCGTCGTGCTCGTGGACGCGCCGCCGGGTCCGCTGACCCCGCCGCGCCGCACCTGGTGCTTCTGGGAGCCGGGCCGCGGACGCTTCGACGCGGCACTGACCGCCTCCTGGCGCCACCTGCGCGTACGGCCGCCCCGGGGCCGCCCCGTCGAGGGCGACATCTCCCCCCTGCGGTACAAGATGCTCCGCTCCGACGACTTCGAGGACCTGGTCCGGCGGGACCTGGCGCGCAGCCCGAACGTGCGGTGCCTGCGGGCCACCGTCGAGACGGTGGAGGACGTCGAGGGCGGCGCTCACGTCCGGCTGCGGCATCCCGACGGCCAAAGCGGCCTGCTGAGCGCCCGCTGGGTCTTCGACTCACGGCCGCTCGGCAGCCTGCCCGCCGCCCGCACCACACTCCTCCAGCACTTCCACGGCTGGTTCGTCCGCACCGCGCGGCCGGTCTTCGACCCCGGCACGGTCGACCTCATGGACTTCCGCACCCCGCAGCCCGCCGACGGCCTGTCCTTCGGGTACGTCCTGCCCACCGGACCGCACGAGGCACTCGTCGAGTACACGGAGTTCTCCCCGCGGCCCCTCACCGACAGCGGTTACCGGGCGGCGGTACGGCACTACGCCGACGACGTGCTGCGCCTCGGCGACACCCGTGTCCTCGCCACGGAGACCGGTGTCATCCCGATGACGGACGCCCCGATGCCACGACGGGTCGGGACCTCGGTGTTCCGCATCGGCGCCGCCGGCGGCGCCACCCGTCCCGCCACCGGTTACACCTTCGCCGGCCTCCAGCGCCAGACCCGGGCCGTCGCGTCCGCCCTGCGCCGGGGACACCGCCCGGTCCCGCCGGCCGCCCACTCCGCCCGGTCCCGCGCCATGGACGCCGTACTGCTGCGCGCCCTCGCCACCGGCCGGGTCGACGGCCCCGCGCTGTTCTGCCGGCTGTTCGAGCAGGTGCCCACGCCCCGGCTGCTGGCCTTCCTCGACGGACGCACCCGGCTGCACGAGGACCTCGCCGTCGGCCTGCGCACACCGATCCTCCCGATGCTCCGCTCGGCACTCGAACTGCCGGGTCTGCCCCGCCGCCCCTTCGACTGGCCCCGCCTGCTCCTGGAGACCACATGACCCTGCTGCGCGACGACGATCTCAGCGCCGCGTTCGACCACGCCGCCCGCAGCTACGACGCGCTGGTCGCCGCCAACCCCGGCTACCACGGCCAGCTCCGGCGCTCGGTACGCCGGCTCGGCCTGCCCGGACACGGCGCGGGCCTGCGCCTGCTGGACCTCGGCTGTGGCACCGGCGCCTCGACGGCCGCCCTCCGCTCCGTCCTGCCCGCCGCGCACATCACGGCCGTCGACGCCTCCGCGGGCATGCTGCGGCGGGCCGCCGCGAAACCCTGGGGGAGCGGTGTGACCTTCGTGCGGGCACCGGCCGAACGCCTGGCCGAGGCGGGGGTGGACGGACCGTTCGACGCGGTCTTCGCCGGCTACCTCCTGCGCAACGTGTCCGACCCCGACGCCGTCCTGGCCGCCGTACACGGCCTGCTCGTGCCCGGCGGACGGCTCGGCGTGCACGAGTACACCCTCAGCGGCCGACGCGCCGACCGCATGGTGTGGAACCTGGTCTGCCGCGGCCTCGTACAGCCGGCGGCGGCCGTCCTCGGGGACGGCGGGCTGTACCGCCACCTGTGGCGCAGCGTCGTGGAGTTCGACACCGCCGGCCGCTTCGCCGCCCGCGTCCGGGCGGCCGGCTTCCAGGACGTCCGCACCCTGCCGCTGCCCGGCTGGCACACCGGCATCACCCACACCTTCGTCGCCCGCCGCGCGCAGGCCGCGCGA
>NZ_WWJT01000183.1 GCF_009865385.1 Streptomyces sp. SID486
TTCTCGTAGTTGAGGTCCGGCTGGTGCGAGAAGAAGCGATGCCAGTAGTACTGCTTGCGTACCGGGTCGTACGTCCAGTTGGAGACCTCGGTGTCGACGAAGATGATCCGGGCGTCCTGGTACTGCTTGTCGTCGTCGGCCCAGACGTAGTAGTCCCCGTACGGACCGTCCGGGTCGCGCCTCGACTCCTGGAACCACGGGTGCTGGTCGCTGGTGTGGTTCATGACGAAGTCGATGATCACGCGCATGCCTCGCTGGTGGGCGGCGTCGACGAACTCCACGAAGTCGGCGAGGTCACCGAACTCCGGGAGCACGGCGGTGTAGTCGGAGACGTCGTAACCGCCGTCCCGCAAGGGGGACTTGAAGAACGGCGGCAGCCACAGGCAGTCCACGCCGAGCCACTGGAGGTAGTCCAGCTTGGCGGTGAGGCCCTTGAGGTCGCCGACACCGTCGCCGTTGCTGTCCTGGAAGGAGCGGACCAGGACCTCGTAGAAGACGGCGCGCTTGAACCAATCCGGATGGCGGTCCTTGGCGGGAGTGTCCTCGAAGGTGTCCGGGACGGGCTCGTTGACGATCATATGGCGGGTGACCCTCCGATCTGCGGGTTGGACGGTCGCAGGACGGTGAAGACATGCGCGGGCCTGTGGCCCGGTTCGAGGCGCACATAGTTGGCCCTGCCCCAGTAGTAGGTCTCGCCGGTGAGCTCGTCGCGCACCGGCACGGACTCGTGCCAGTCCAGGCCGAGTTGCGGCATGTCCAACGAGACCGTCGCCTCCTGGGTGTCGTGGGGGTCGAGGTTGGCGACCACCAGAACCGTGTTCGATCCGCTCCGCTTCGAGTACGCGATCACCGCGTCCTTGTCGACGTGATGGAAGTGCAGGTTCCGCAGCTGCCGCAGGGCCGGGCTGTGCCTGCGGATCGCGTTGAGCTTGCCGATCAGCGGTGCGATGGTGCGGCCCTCGCGTGCGGCGGCTTCCCAGTCGCGGGGCCTGAGCTGGTACTTCTCCGAGTCGAGGTACTCCTCGCTGCCCTGCGTGAGCGGGGTGTTCTCGCACAGTTCGTAGCCGGAGTAGATGCCCCAGGCGGGGGAGAGGGTGGCGGCCAGCACGGCACGGACCTCGAACGCGGGCCGCCCGCCGTGCTGGAGGTAGGCGTGCAGGATGTCG
>NZ_WWJT01000184.1 GCF_009865385.1 Streptomyces sp. SID486
CCGGACGCCCGCGGTCAGTTCGTCGCGGGTGCGGCCGAGGACGGCGGCGCGGTGGCCGAGGCGGGTGCGGGCGTGGGCGAGCGCGCCGGCCAGCCGGTGGGGGTCGGTGTCCGGGGCGGCGGACAGGTGCTCCAGCAGCCGGGCGGCCTGGGCGCGCAGGGCGTCCGGGGTGTGTCCGGAGAGCAGCCACGGCACGGTGTCGGTGGGGGGCGCGGGGGTGTCTTCGGTCCGGTCCGCGGCGGGCGCGGCCTCGATGATCACGTGGGCGTTGGTGCCGGAGATGCCGAAGGAGGAGACGCCCGCGCGGCGCGGCCGGCCCGGGTCGGCCCACGGGCGGTTCTCGGTGAGCAGCCGGACGCCCGCGCCCTCCCACTCCACGTGCCGGGAGGGCCGGTCGATGCCGAGGCTGGCGGGCAGGGTCTCGTTGCGGATGGCCTCGACCATCTTGATGACACCGGCGACACCCGCGGCGGCCTGGGTGTGGCCCAGGTTGGACTTGACCGAGCCGAGCCACAGCGGGCTCTCCTCGGTGTGCTCGGCGCCGTAGGTCGCGATCAGTGCCTGGGCCTCGATGGGGTCGCCGAGGGTGGTGCCGGTGCCGTGGGCCTCCACCACGTCGACCTCGGCCGCCTCGACGCCCGCCGCCCGCAGGGCGTGGCGGATGACCCGCTGCTGGGCGGGGCCGTTGGGTGCGCTGATGCCGTTGGAGGCGCCGTCCTGGCCCACGGCGGTGCCGCGCAGCACGGCGAGGATCTTCCGCCCGTTGCGGCGGGCGTCGGAGAGCCGTTCCAGCAGCAGCACGCCGGCGCCCTCGCCGAAGCCGGTGCCGTCGGCGGCGTCCGCGAAGGGCTTGCAGCGGCCGTCCCGGGAGAGGCCCCGGTGGCGGCTGAACTCCACGAAGGTGCCCGGGGTGGCCATGACGGTCACTCCCCCGGCCAGCGCCAGCGAGCAGTCCCCGTCGCGCAGCGCCTGGGCGGCCAGATGCAGCGCCACCAGCGAGGAGGAGCAGGCCGTGTCCACGGACAGGGTCGGGCCCTCGAGGCCCAGGGTGTAGGCGACGCGGCCGGAGACGACGCTTCCGGAGCCGAAGCTGCCGAAGTAGTCGTGGTACATGACGCCCGCGAACACACCGGTGTCGGAGCCCCGCAGGCCGGCGGGGTCGATGGAGGCGCGCTCCAGCGCCTCCCAGGAGGTCTCCAGCAGCAGCCGCTGCTG
>NZ_WWJT01000021.1 GCF_009865385.1 Streptomyces sp. SID486
GCGTCCTGCCGGTCCGGTCCGACGGTGCGCCGCCGCGTGTCCTGCGGGTCCGGTCCCGCGTCCTGCCGCCCGTCCGGTGACATCTCCTGCCGCCCGTCCGTCCTGTCCCGTCGCGGTTCAGCCATGCGCCGATCCTGCCAGCCGGGCCGGCCGGGAGCGGGACGGGCGGGACGTCCGGGGTGCGGTCGGCGGAGAGCGGGACGTCCGGGGAGCGGCCGGCGGAGAGCGGGGCGGGCCGGGCGTCCGGGGAGCGGCCGGCGGGAAGTGGGGGCGCGTGGGACGGACGGGGAGCGGGGGCGGGCGGGGCGTCCAAGGGCGCGGGCCGTACGGCCGAACGAGGGGATTCCATGGCGAAACGTCTTAATCCGGCGCAAATCGCATGAGCGGCGGGCCTTCAATGATCCCTCGTGCCCACTGGACGACCGCTGCCGCCCGCCGGTGCGGGGTGCCCGTCGTCCGCCACTTCCGGGGGAGCGCATGGTTCGTGAACACACCTCTGTCCGTCACCGCGCCGGTGTCCTCGCGACGGCCACGGCGGCGGCCCTCGCCCTCACGGGCACCGCGACCGCGTCGGCCGGAGCGCCGGCGGCGGCCGGAGCGCCGGCGGCGGCCGGAGCGCCGGCGGCGGCC
>NZ_WWJT01000185.1 GCF_009865385.1 Streptomyces sp. SID486
GCGGACGTAGCTCAGTTGGTAGAGCGCAACCTTGCCAAGGTTGAGGTCGCGAGTTCGAGCCTCGTCGTCCGCTCGCAGGAAGAAGGGGTCATCCCGATCCCCTACACTCCTGGTGGAGTGGCCGAGAGGCGAGGCAACGGCCTGCAAAGCCGTCTACACGGGTTCAAATCCCGTCTCCACCTCCAAGGACGATTAGCTCAGCGGGAGAGCGCTTCCCTGACACGGAAGAGGTCACTGGTTCAATCCCAGTATCG
>NZ_WWJT01000186.1 GCF_009865385.1 Streptomyces sp. SID486
GCGGTGAAGCTGGCGGACGAGGCGGAGCAGCACGCGAAGGACGCCAAGTCGCAGGCCGACGCGGCGAACAAGGAAGCGGGCATCGCGCTCGCCGCCTCCGCGAAGGCAGCCGGGTACGCGCATGTCACTGCCCAGGCCGCTGTCGACGCCGGTGAGGCGGCCAAGCAGGTCGCCAACCCCGCCAACGACGCCATCCAGCTCGGCTCCGCCTATGTCGACACCGACTCCGCCGCCGGCCTGGTCGTCCTGACCGGGCAGAGCTCGAAGACGATCGCCGAACAGCAGCAGGCCGTCGCCGACGCGCACGCCAGGAACGCCGCCGCCGAGGCCGACGCCGCGAAGAACATCGC
>NZ_WWJT01000187.1 GCF_009865385.1 Streptomyces sp. SID486
AGGGCGTGTTCCACACGTGCTCGCGCCCGGCGGTGGACAGCATTCTCCGCTTCCTGCTCCGGACTGAGGTGCCTCTGGCCTCGTCGTCTTCGGTGCGGGATGAGCAGGCCGGTTCCCTGGTAGCCGCCGTCGGCGATGGTCGGGGTGCCGCGGCAGGCCCGGTCGACGCCGGACTCCGTGAACGCCCGGCAGTCGTTGCGGCTGCCGGGCAGCGGCAGGCCGATCGCCACCACCAGGCGGCTGTTGGCGTCGATGACGACCTGAAGGTTGGTCGAGTAGCGGTAGTTCTTGCTGGATGCGGCGATGCTGCGGTCGCGGGTGGGCACCAGGGTGCCGTCCACGATGTAGACGGTGTCCTTGCGCGGACGGCGTGCCGGCGAGAGGGCCAGTAGAGGTGCCAGGTGATCGAGGACGCGGTCGGCGGCCGACTTCGAGATGCCGAACAACGGCGCCACCTGCCGCAACGTGAGGTTCGTGCGCCAGTATGTCGCCACCAGCAGCACCCGGTCCTCCAGCGACAGCCGCCACGGCCGGCCCCGCTGCACGTCACCGCCTCGACGCCGCACCAGTGCCACCAGCCTGGCGAACTGCACCTCGGTCAGCCCCGAGAACGGCTCGATCCACTTCGGATCATCTGCTGAGATCACCCCACCCATACCCAGCCAACGCACCAACCGCCCCACCGGTTACGGGACAACCTTTAGGCGCCCTCGGTACCCGCCTCGGTGCCGGTCTCCTCGACGCCGAGGCCACCGGCACCGGGCACAGGATCCCCGAGGGCGCCTGCCCCCGAGGGCGCCTGCCCCGAGGGCACCCGCTCCGAGGGCACCCGCTCCGAGGGCACCCGCTCCGAGGGCACCCGCTCCGAGGGCACCTCGGTGCCGAGAAATGCAGCATTGAGGACAGCATCTGTCCTCGATGGCCCGTAGCGTCTTTCCTGTCGGGGGAACGGCCCCTGACGCAGGGCCAGACGAGAGGCGGCACACCATGGTCACGCACGTTCCGGCAGAGGCGAGGGGCGACGAGCGGGGTGCGCTGCTCGCGTTCATCGAGGAGCAGCGCGGCGGGATCCGCCGGGCGCTGCTCGGGCTGACCGAGGAGCAGGCCCGTACCCGCCCCACCGCCGGGGAACTGTCCCTGGGCGGCCTGCTCAAGCACGTCGTCGAGGTGGAGCAGGGCTGGACCGCCCGCGCGCGGCAGGAGCCGCCGGCGGTCCGCCGCGACGAGTCCGACTGGCACGAGACCTTCCAGCTGGTCGGTGACGAGACGGTCGCCTCGCAGCTGGCGTACTGGGAGCAGGTGGCCGCCGAGACGGAGAAGCTCCTGCGCTCCGCGCCCAGCCTGGACGACACCTTCCCCCTGCCGCCCGACCCCTGGTTCCCGCCGGAGGGCCGTGTCTCGCTGCGCTGGCTGGGGCTGCACCTGATCCGCGAGCTGGCCCGGCACGCCGGCCACGCCGACATCATCCGCGAGTCGATCGACGGCAGGACGGCGTTCGAGCTGGTGGCGCTGGAGCGGGGCGAATCCTGGGGGTGACCGGGGGGTCCTACCCTGGACCCCATGTCAGCGATCCGTCTCCTCGTGCTCGGTGCGGTCCGCCAGCACGGGCGGGCCCACGGCTACCAGGTCCGCAGCGATCTGGAGTACTGGGGCGCGCACGAGTGGTCCAACGCCAAGCCGGGCTCGATCTACCACGCCCTGAAGCAGATGGCCGGGCAAGGGCTGCTGCGCGCGCACGAGACCGCGCCGTCCACGGCGGGCGGGCCGCCGCGCACCGAGTACGAGATCACGGACCGCGGCGCGGAGGAGTTCCTGCGGCTGCTGCGCGAGGCCCTGGTCTCCTACGACCAGAAGACCGACGTGCAGTCGGCGGCCCTCGGCTTCCTGGTCGAGCTGCCCCGGGCGGAGGTCCTGGAACTGCTCCGGGAGCGGATGCGCCGGATCGGGCGATGGCGGACCTCCGTCACCGAGCACTACGTCCCCGACGGCGGCCTGGAGCAGCTCGGCCACATCGGCGAGCTCATGCGCCTGTGGCTCCGCACGGCCGACTCCGACGAAAGCTGGACCCAGGGGCTCATCGCCCGCCTGGAGGGCGGCGCCTACACCTTCGCGGGCGAGGGCGAGCCTTTCGTCGGCGTCCTCGCAGAGGGCCAGGAGAACCCGTACGCGACGGGGGAGCGGCACCCGGGGGACGACCGCTGACGGCGTCCGGCCGGGGCGCGGCACCTGGGGGACGACCGCTGACGGCGTCCGGCCGGGGCGCGGGGCGCTGGGGGTGGCCGTCAGTGGTGGAAACCGGTGGCCGCCTCCTTGTCCCGGATCAGCGGCTGCTGCTGCCGGCGCAGCTCGGGCAGCAGGCGGGTCAGGTCGGCCACGAACAGGTCGGCGAGATCGTGCGAGAAGCCGTTGCGGCACACGATCCGCAGCACGGACAGGTCCTCCCGGTTGGCCGGGAAGGTGTAGGCGGGCACCAGCCAGCCGTTCTCGCGCATCCGCCGGGAGACGTCGAAGACGTCGTACGACGTGACGCCGTCGGCCGTGGTCAGCGCGAACACGGGCAACTCGTCCCCGCGGGTGAGCAGCCGGAAGTCGCCGAGCGCCTCGATCTTCCCGGCGAGCGTGGTCGCCACGTCCCGCGTGCACTGCTGCACCGCCCGGAAGCCCTCCCGGCCCAGCCGCAGGAACGTGTAGTACTGCGCCACCACCTGCGCGCCGGGGCGGGAGAAGTTCAGGGCGAAGGTCGGCATGTCACCGCCCAGGTAGTTGACCCGGAAGACCAGCTCCTCCGGAAGGGCCTCCTTGTCCCGCCACAGGGCCCAGCCCACGCCCGGGTAGACCAGACCGTACTTGTGCCCCGAGGTGTTGATCGAGGCCACCCGCGGAAGGCGGAAGTCCCACACCAGGTCCTCGTCGAGGAAGGGCGCCACCATCCCGCCCGAGGCCCCGTCCACGTGCACCGGCACGTCCAGGCCGGTGACCTCCTGCAGGCCGTCCAGGGCCGCGCACAGCTCGGCGATCGGCTCGTAGGAGCCGTCGAAGGTGGAACCGAGGATGCCGATCACCCCGATGGTGTTCTCGTCGCACAGCGCGACGGCACCCTGCGGGTCCAGGTGGAAGCGGTCGCCGTCCATCGGGACCAGCCGGGCCTCCACCTCCCAGAAGTTGCAGAACTTCTCCCAGCACACCTGGACGTTGATCCCCATGACCAGATTGGGGCGGGCCCCCGGGTACCGGTCGGCGTTGCGCCTCGCCCAGCGCCGCTTCAACGCCATCCCGGCGAGCATGCACGCCTCGCTCGAACCGGTCGTCGAACAGCCCACCGCCGCCGACGGGTCCGGCGCGTTCCACAGGTCGGCGAGCATCGCCACACAGCGCCGCTCCAGCTCCGCGGTGCGCGGGTACTCATCCTTGTCGATCATGTTCTTGTCCCGGCACTCCGCCATCAGCACCCCGGCCTGCGGCTCCATCCAGGTGGTGACGAAGGTGGCCAGGTTCAGCCGGGCGTTGCCGTCCAGCATCAGCTCGTCGTGCACCAGCTGGTACGCCGTGGACGGGGGCAGCGGCGCGTCGGGCAGCCGGTGCGTGGGCGGGGCCTCGGTCATGCCGCCGACCGGGTTGGCCTCCCCGAAGAACGGGTTGACCGCCACCGTCCGCGCCTCGTGCCTCTCGGGACCTTTGTGCAGCGCCATGGTTGCCTCCAGGGGGGAACGGGTGTCAGCGGACCGGGGTGCCGTCCGCGCGCAACTGCATCTGCGGGCGGCCCGTCACCAGCAGCCAGGCCGGCAGCGAGGCGATGCACAGCAGCGCGATGATGCTGGGCGAGGCGACGAGGACGGCGGCGGTGAACAGGCTCACCCAGGCCTGCCGGGTGATCGCCAGGAGCATGCCGAGGACACCCGTGGCGACGCCCAGCGAGGGGTGTACGGCCGGCACGAGCGCGTGGGCGCACAGGCCCAGGGCGGTACCGACGAAGACCGCGGGGAAGATCCGGCCGCCCCGGAAGCCGCAGGACGCGGCGACGAGCAGTGCGGCCAGTTTCACCACCGTCATCGTGGCGAACTGCCCCGCCGACCAGCCCTGCGGGTCGCGGGCCAGCTCACCGACCTCCGACAGGCCCTTGAACAGCGTCAGATGGCCGCCCAGGGCCGCCAGGGCCCCCAGGACCACCCCGCCCGCCGGAAGCATCAGCATCGGGTGCCGCAGCCGCCGGAAGCCCGCGTGGACGTACGGGAAGGCGTAGACGGCGCACATGCCGAGCACCGCTGCCGCCGAGGCGATCACGAGCGCCGCCACCGCGTCCCGCCAGTGCGGGTGGCCCATGGGCGGCAGCCCGAGGTCGAAGGTCGGACGGGCCACCAGGGTGGTGGTGACGGCTCCGCAGGCGCCGGCGGTCAGCGGCGCGAAGACGTTGTCCCACAGCCGTCCGCGCATCGGCTGCCCGGCCAGCGCCTCGGAGATGACCAGCGCCGCCGCCACCGGCGTGCCGAACAGCGCGCCGATCGTCCCGGCCTCGGCCAGCACCGGCCACAGGCTGCCCGGCGTCCTGGGCAGCAAGCGCCCGCCGAGCCAGGCCGCCAGGCCCACGTTCGCGGCGATGATCGGGTTCTCCGGGCCGAGGCTCGGGCCGCCGGCCAGCATCAGTCCGGTGGCCAGCACCAGCCCCGGCAGCACGGCCGGCGGCATCACCGGGGCGCTCAGTGCGAGAGTGGCCGGGTCGGGTCCGGCACGGCCGGGGATCTTCCACACCACCAGCCCGACGGCGACGCCGGTCGCCACGAGCATCACGAACATCCACAGCACCGAGTAGCGGCCCACGCCGAGCGCGTCCGGCAGGGGCCCCCACAGCACGCGCTGGAGCTGCTCCGCCACCGTGCTCACACCGACGAAGACCAGGCTGGCGGCCACGCCCACGGCGACGGCGGGCAGGATGAACGGCAGCAGCGCCCGTGCGGGGGCCGTCGGGGCGCTCGGGGGCGCCTGCTGCGTCGTCTCCTGGGCCACGGGCTCACCATAAGCGGACAAAAGTCACACAACATCCCGAAATCCGGCCCGCTTGCACCTCACGTGACGTGAGGCACCACCGTGGACGCGTTACCGACCGAGGGAGCGGAAAAGTGAACTACTCCGTGGGACAGGTCGCGGGGTTCGCCGGGATCACGGTGCGCACCCTGCACCACTACGACGAGATCGGCCTGCTCGTGCCCAGCGAGCGCACGTACGCCGGACACCGGCGCTACAACGACGCCGACCTCGACCGGCTCCAGCAGATCCTGTTCTACCGGGAGCTCGGCTTTCCGCTCGACGAGGTCGCGGCCCTGCTCGACGACCAGGCCACCGGAAGAGCAGACCCGCGCGCGCACCTGCGCCGCCAGCACGACCTGCTGACCGCCCGGATCGAGAAGCTGCAGAAGATGGCCGCGGCCGTGGAGCACGCCATGGAGGCACGCACGATGGGGATCAACCTGACGCCGGAGGAGAAGTTCGAGGTCTTTGGCGACTTCGACCCGGACCGGTACGCGCAGGAGACGCGGGACCGCTGGGGCGACACCGAGGCGTACCGGCAGTCGCAGCGCCGCACCGCCGCGTACACCAAGGAGGACTGGAAGCGGATCAACGGGGAGATGGACGCGATCCACCACCGGATGGCCGCGCTGCTGGCCGACGGCGAGCCCGCCGGCTCGGTGGCGGCCATGGACGTCGCCGAGGAGCACCGCCGGTTCATCACGCGCGCGTACTACGACTGCGGGCACGGCATGCACGTCTGCCTCGGTGAGATGTACGTCGCCGACGAGCGCTTCACGGCCACCTACGAGGCCATCCGTCCCGGTCTGGCCGTGTACATGCGGGATGCGATCGTGGCGAACGCGGCCCGTCACCCGGTGGAACCCGGGGCCGCCACTCCACGTTGATAGCTTTGTGCGGCCCTCCATGGGCGCCGTAGCCGCCTCACCCCTCAGGAGCCCGGACCCGTGACGACACTCGCCCTCGGCCCGAGCTGGCTGGATCCCAACCACCTGCTGGACACCTACGGCATCTGGGGTCTGCTGCTCATCGTCTTCGCCGAGTCCGGCCTGCTCATCGGCTTCTTCCTGCCGGGTGACTCGCTGCTGTTCACCTGCGGCCTGCTGATCACGTCCCACCAGCTGGA
The DNA here is from genome assembly GCF_009865385.1 of Streptomyces sp. SID486. Taxonomy (GTDB): domain Bacteria; phylum Actinomycetota; class Actinomycetes; order Streptomycetales; family Streptomycetaceae; genus Streptomyces. Next base: position 6,149 of record NZ_WWJT01000187.1, read on the forward strand.
CTTCCCGCTGTGGGGCGCGATCGGCTTGATCTGCCTCGCCGCGATCCTCGGCGACCAGGCGGGCTACATGTTCGGCAAGAAGGTCGGGCCGTCCCTGTTCAACCGGCCCGACTCCCGCCTGTTCAAGCAGGAGAACGTCACCAAGGCGCACGAGTTCTTCGAGAAGTACGGCCCGAAGTCCCTGGTCCTGGCCCGTTTCGTGCCGATCGTGCGGACGTTCACACCGATCATCGCGGGCGTCAGCGGCATGAAGTACCGCTCGTTCCTGACCTTCAACGTCATCGGTGGCGTGCTGTGGGGTGCCGGGGTCACCCTGCTCGGCTCCTGGCTCGGCAACATCGACTTCGTCAAGTCCAACATCGAGGCGATCCTCATCCTGATCGTCCTCGTCTCCGTGATCCCGATCGCGATCGAGTTCCTGCGGGCCCGCGGCAAGGAGAAGAAGGCCGCCCAGGCCGCCGGATCCGCACCGCGGTCCCCGCAGCAGTCCCCGGCCGCGCAGCAGCCCCAGGCGCCCCGGTACCGGCAGCCGCAGCCCATGGACACGTCGACGACCCAGCTGCGTCGCATCGAACCGGACGAGCAGTACGCCGACCCGTACGAGCAGCCCTACGGACAGCCCCGGCAGCCCGGGCAGGGTGAGCAGCACCGGGACCAGGGCTACGACCGGCAGCAGTACCCGCAGGGGCAGTACGTCCAGGGGCACCCGCAGGGGCAGTACCCGCAGGAGCACCCGCAGGGGCAGCACCCGCAGCAGTACGAGCAGCAGCAGTACGACCCGCAGGGCCACGCGGGGCAGCGGCCCGGCCAGGACCAGTACGGCCAGGACCAGTACGGCCAGGACCAGTACGGGCAGGACCAGTACGGGCACGACCAGTACGGGGGGCACGACCAGTACGGGCACGGCCGGCACGGGCAGGAGCAGTACGGCCAGGAGCAGTACGGCCAGGATCAGTACGGCCGGCAGTACGGGCAGGACCGGTACGACGAGGGCCAGTACCCGTCCGACCAGCGCCGCCGGTGACCCGGTGCGCGGGAGCCGTGCCGCCTAGAAACCCCTGGTCCGCTTCGCGGCCCGGCGCTTGCCCACGGAGCCGACCCGCAGGAACAGCCGGAACGTCTCCGACCCCAGGTTGACCCCGATCGCGATGGCCATGGCCAGGGAGGCCGCGTTCGCGAGCGACACCAGCCCCTTGTCCACCTCGTTCTGCGCCATGCTCAGCAGCCCGAAGTACGTCGCCGAACCGGGCAGCAGCGGCCCGATCGCCGCCGTCGTGTAGGGCAGGGCCGACGCGAACCGGTACCGCGACAGCAGCTGCCCGAAAAGCCCCACCAGACCCGCCGCGGCGGCCGTGGACGCCACCGGCGAGATGTCGGCGACGTAGTGCATCGCGCCGTACACCGTCCATGCCACGCCCCCGTTGAGGGTCACCCACAGCACGGTCGAACGTTCCTGCTGGAGCAGCACCGCGAACGTCAGCGACAGCAGCATCGACGCGGCGATCTGCACCACCGGCCGCTGGTTGATGATCAGCACCGCGTCCGGGTTCAGCTTGCCGCCGACCTTGACGCCGAAGTACAGGACGACCAGTACGCCCGCGACGATGCCGACGAAGAAGTACATGACCTCCAGCAGGCGGGCGGAGGCGGTGATGTAGAAGCCCGTCAGCCCGTCCTGCACCCCCGCCACCAGCGCCCGTCCGGGCAGCAGCGCGAACAGTCCACCGGTGACGACGGCGGACGCCTTCACGTCGACGTGTGCCAGCGCGAACGTCACCCCGATCGCGGCGGGCGGCATCGCGGCCACCGTGAACTGGTAGAACTCCGGCAGCCCGCGCCCCGCGCACAGCCACGCCAGCCGGTCGCCCAGCATCGCGCCGACGGCCGCCGCGAAGAACACGATCAGATCACCGCCGACCAGCACGGAGGCCGCACCGGCCAGCAGCCCGCTGGCCATCGTCAGCGCCCAGCCGGGGTACGGGTGCCGGTTGCGGCGGATCTCCGCCAGGCGCCGGTACGCCTCTTCGAGGGAGACGTGGGTCTCGGGGTCGGTGAGGTCGTCCACGAGCCGGAACACGGCCGCGAGACGCGTGTAGTCGGTGCCCCGCCGCCGTACCGTCCGGGACGCCGTCACGGGGTCCTCCACCAGGGACGGCTGGTGCGAGATCGACAGCAGCGTGAAGGTGACGTTCGGTTCGCACCGGTCCAGGCCGTAGGACCTGCACACCGCGAACATCGCGGCCTCCACGTCCTCCGCGCCCTCACCGCCGGCCAGCAGCAGCTCGCCGATACGCAGGGTCAGGTCGAGCACGCGCGGGACGGCCGGGCCGCCCTCGTCCTCCCGCTGCACCGCCTCCGGAGCCGGCCGCTCGGTCACCGGCATGCGCAGCATGGTGCGCATCCGGTCCTGCCAGGGCGCGTCCTTCACCAGGCTGACCAGCGGCACCCCGGTGGCCGGTGTGAACGCGCCGGGCGCGGTGTGCGCGCTGTAGGTGCTCGGCATGCTGAACGCCGAGCCCTCCGTGTCACCGCTCGGGGCCTGCGGAGCCTCCAGCCCCTCCGGCACGGCGAACTCGGACGTCGTCTCCGGCTCGCCGGGGCTCCTCAGGGCGTCGAGACCCGCCGGGATGGCGAACTCCGACGTGATCTCCGGGTCGTACCGCGCCTCGTCCGACCGGGGCTTGCGGTCCTCCGCCTCCGTCACCTCGCACCGCTCCCTGAATGACGCCTTCCGTAAGCCTCAGTATGCGCACACGTACCCCGACGAGCCGTACTCGTGCCTGTGCGGACGCACACATGCGAACGGGCCGTACGCACGCGCGTACGGCCCGTTCGCGGGGAGAGGGCTTCTCTCAGTGGCCGCCCTGCTCCTTGAAGCGCTTGTAGGACCGCTCGATCTCCACCTCGGCGTCCGTACGGCCCACCCAGTTGGCGCCCTCGACCGACTTGCCGGGCTCCAGGTCCTTGTACACCTCGAAGAAGTGCTGGATCTCCAAGCGGTCGAACTCCGACACGTGGTGGATGTCGCGCAGGTGCTCCACGCGCGGGTCCGTGGACGGCACGCACAGCAGCTTGTCGTCGCCGCCCGCCTCGTCCGTCATCCGGAACATGCCGATCGCACGGCAGCGGATGAGGCAACCCGGGAAGGTGGGCTCGTCCAGGATGACCAGCGCGTCCAGCGGGTCACCGTCCTCGCCGAGGGTGTTCTCGACGAAGCCGTAGTCGGTCGGGTAGGCGGTCGAGGTGAAGAGGCGACGGTCCAGGCGGATCCGACCGGTCTCGTGGTCCACCTCGTACTTGTTCCGCGAACCCTTCGGGATCTCGATCGTGACGTCGAACTCCACCGGTGGCTCCTCCATGATCAGCACATAGTTCTGGTGGTTAAGTGTCCCTCACGCAGGTGTGTGATCGCGAAAGGGGCTGGTGGTCGTGCCAGAGCTGAGGCCTTGGCAGGCGGCGAAACCGCAGGTGGTGCGGGTCGTGAACGCCGTCCGACCGCGTCTGGCGGGCGCCGTGACGGCCGCCCGGCCGCGGATCGCGCGGCTGGCGAAGGCCGTGCGAGTCGGCCCTGTGCACCTCCCCCGTCTCCCCCGTCCGCGCACCGTCAGGACCTGGCAGTACACCGCGGGCGCCACCACCGCCGGCCTGGCACTGGCCGTCGGCGTGGTGACCGTCGCCGGCCCCTGGGACGCCAACGGTCAGCGTACGGCCGAGCGGGACCGGGTGGCCGCCCTGGAGCGGTCAGGTGGCGCAGATCACGGCGGCTCGGGCGCGGCCGCCGGGGCACCCCTGCCCGCGCCGAGCGCCGGGCCCGTCCTCGCGGGCCTGGGCGGCGCCACGACCGTCGTGGACACCAAGAAGGGCGCCCCGGCCGGAAAGGCCGTCTCGGACCTCCTGGGACCCCTCCTGGGCACCCCCGAGCTGGGCGGCGGCCCCGGCGCGGCCGTCGTCGACGTCACGACCGGCGAACGGCTGTACGGCTCCGGTGCGGACAAGGCCCTCGCCCCGGCCTCGACCACCAAGATCGCCACCGCCGTCGCCGCACTGTCCGCCCTCGGCCCCGACCACCGCCTCACCACCCGCACCGCCCTCGAACCCGACACCCGCGAGCTCGTCCTGGTCGGCGGCGGCGACCCCACCCTCACCGCGCACACCCGGCCCGGCGGCTGGGCCGGCCTGCGGGAGCTGGCGGCGGACACCGCGAAGGCCCTGGGCGAACGCGGCATCCGCCGGATCACCCTCTCCTACGACACCACCCTCTACACCGGCCCGGCCCTGCACTCCATCGGCGTCAACGAGAACCTCGCCCCGGTCAGCGCCCTGGCCGCCGACGAGGGCCGCACCGGCACCTCCAGCAGCGGACCGGCGGTCCGCGTCGCCGACCCGGCGGCCCACACGGCGGCCCTGTTCGCGGGCTTCCTGAAGGACGCCGGCATCTCGACCACGCCCCCCGGCCCCTCCAAGGCCAGTACGCGCGCGGAGACCCTCGCCACCGTCACCTCGCCCCCGCTGGCCGCCCTGGTCGAACGGATGCTGACCAACAGCGACAACGACATCGCGGAGGCCCTGGCCCGCCACACGGCCCTGGCGAGCGGCGAGAGCGCGAGCTTCGCCGGCGGCGCCCGGGCGATCGCGACCCAGCTGCGCAAGCTCGGCCTGCCGCTCGCGGGCGCCGTCTTCCACGACGGCAGCGGCCTCGACCGCGAGGACCGGCTCACCGCCGGCCTCCTCACCGGCCTCCTGGCCAAGGCGGCCGACCCCGGGCGGCCCGGCCTGCGGCCCGTCCTCACCGGCCTCCCCGTGGCCGGCTTCACCGGCACCCTCAGGAGCCGCTACACCGACGGCGCGGCCGGCTTCGTACGGGCCAAGACGGGCACCCTGACCGGCGTGAACACCCTCGCCGGCACGGTCGTGGACAGCGACGGGCACCTCCTGGCCTTCGCCTTCCTGGCCTCGGGCACGACGGACGCCGCGCAGGCCCAGTCCGCACTGGACCGGACCGCGACGGCCCTGGCGGGGTGCGGCTGCCGCTGACGCCGCCCCCGCCGCCCCGCCGACCGCGCACGGCCTGCCCCAACCCGCACCGCTCACGTACGGTTGACGACATGACGAGCTTCGGTGGCACCGCATCTCCCGGGATGGTCGACTGGAACCTCGCGGTGGCGACCGCGACACGGCTCGTACGACCCGGCCCCGACGTGAGCCGCGACGAGGCCAGGGCCGTCGTCGCGGAGCTGCGACGGCACGCGAAGGCCTCGGAGGAACACGTCCGGGGCTTCACTCGTATGGGCACCGAGGAGACCCACGACACCCCCGTCCTCGTCGTCGACCGGCCCGGCTGGGTCCGCGCCAACGTCGCCGGCTTCCGCGAGATCCTCCGGCCCCTGCTGGAGAAGATGCAGGAGCGCCGCGGCAGCAATCCGGGCAGCGCGGTCCTCGGTGCCGTCGGCGGCAAGGTCACCGGCGTCGAACTCGGCATGCTCCTGTCGTTCCTGTCCTCCCGCGTCCTCGGCCAGTACGAGACCTTCGCCCCCGCCACCCGCGACCTCCCGGCCGGCGAGAACGGCGCCGGCCGGCTGCTGCTCGTCGCACCCAACATCGTCCACGTGGAGCGCGAACTCGACGTCGAGCCCCACGACTTCCGCCTGTGGGTGTGCCTGCACGAGGAGACCCACCGCACCCAGTTCACCGCCGTGCCCTGGCTCCGGGACCACCTGGAGGGCGAAATCCAGTCGTTCTTGGCGGAGACCGACGTCGACCCGATGACCATCCTCGAACGCATCCGGGAAGCCGCGCAGTCCCTGGCAGGCGGCCGCCCCGAGGGTGAGGAGGAGGACGGCGGGCGCTCCTTCGTGGAACTGGTGCAGACCCCCGCCCAGCGCGAGATCCTCGGCCGCCTCACCGCCGTGATGTCCCTCCTGGAGGGCCACGCCGACTACGTCATGGACGGCGTCGGCCCCAGCGTCGTGCCGAGCGTCGCGGAGATCCGCGAGAAGTTCCAGCAGCGCCGCGCGAAGGGCGCCTCCCGGCTCGACCTCGCCCTGCGCAAGCTGCTGGGTCTGGATGCCAAACTGAGGCAGTACCGGGACGGCGAACGGTTCGTGCGGGCCGTCGTCGACCAGGTCGGCGTCGACGGCTTCAACCGCGTGTGGACCTCGCCCAACACCCTGCCCACCAAGGCGGAGATCGCCAAACCGGCGGACTGGGTCACACGGGTGCACCGCAAGCCCGAGTCGTGAACGACACGCGGACGTCGTGAAACGAATCCGGCCGACGACAGGCGAACGCCCCTCCAATCACCCGTCCGAGGGAGCGTGAGCCGTGCGCAGGCGTGCAATGCTCGGGGAACGGCCCGCTTCTGTCACCATCTACACACTCTGAGTGACCGCACCGGGCTCACCCCCCGAAAACTTCATGAAGGGAACCGGACATGGGTCCCCATCCTGCGGTCGCGGCGATACGCCTGGCGGTCCGCCGCGTCCTCCACGACATCCTGAACGACCACCAGACCTCCCGCGCGTTCGCGGGCAGGCACCTGGTGCCGACGGCCGAGCGGCCCCCCTCCCCGCTCGTCCTCGTCGCATGCTCCGGCGGCGCCGACTCCATGGCCCTCGCCTCCGCCCTCGCCTTCGAGGCCCCCAAGCTCGGCGTCCGCGCCGGCGGGGTCACCATCGACCACGGCCTCCAGCCCGGCTCCGACCTCCGCGCCGACGAGGTCGTCCTGCGGCTGGGTGAGCTCGGCCTCGACCCCGTCGAGTCCGTCGCCGTGACCGTCGGCCGCGAGGGAGGGCCCGAGGCCGCCGCCCGCGACGCCCGCTACGCCGCCCTCGACGCCGCCGCCGAGCGCCACGGCGCCACCGCGATCCTGCTCGGCCACACCCGCGACGACCAGGCCGAGACCGTCCTGCTGGGCCTCGCCCGCGGCTCCGGCATCCGCTCCCTGTCCGGAATGGCCGCGGTCTCGGGGGCCGGCGGCCGTTACCGGCGGCCCTTCCTGCAGCTGGACCGGCAGACCGCCCGCAAGGCCTGCATGGTCCAGTCCCTCCAGGTCTGGGACGATCCGCACAACGCGGATCCCGCCTATACCCGCTCCCGGCTCCGCCACGAGGGCCTGCCCGCCCTGGAGAAAGCCCTCGGCAAGGGTGTCGTCGAGGCGCTCGCCCGCACCGCCCAGCTCTCCCGTGACGACGCCGACGCCCTGGACGCCTGGGCCAGCCAGGCCGAAGCCGGCGTACGGGACGCCACCGGCCTGCTGGAGTGCGCCAAGCTGTACGCCCTCCCGCCCGCCGTACGCCGCCGGATCCTGCGCCGCGCGGCCATCGAGGCCGGTGCTCCCGCCGGTGCGCTGTTCGCCCGCCACATCGAGGAAGTCGACCGCCTGATCACCGGCTGGCGCGGCCAGGGAGCCATCAATCTCCCGGGCAAAGTCGTCGCACGGCGGCAGGGTGGCAGACTGGTGATTCGGCAAGGCTGATTTCCGGCCCCCTCCGGGGTGACCCTCCGACGGGCCGGGCAGCGGAGGCCGTACAAACGGCCGTAAGTGCGGGACGACCGAAAGTGATGCGGGTGGACGCGAACGACATGGGTGCCGACCTCCAGCAGGTGCTCATCACCAAGGAAGAGATCGACGCGAAGCTGGCCGAGCTGGCCGCGAAGATCGACGCGGAGTACGCGGGCAAGGACCTGCTGATCGTCGGCGTCCTCAAGGGCGCGGTGATGGTCATGGCGGACCTGGCCCGGGCACTGTCCACCCCCGTCACCATGGACTGGATGGCCGTGTCCTCCTACGGCGCGGGCACCCAGTCCTCCGGTGTGGTCCGGATCCTCAAGGACCTGGACACCGACATCAAGGGCAAGCACGTCCTGATCGTCGAGGACATCATCGACTCCGGCCTGACCCTGTCGTGGCTGCTGAACAACCTCGGCTCCCGCGAGCCCGCCTCCCTGAAGGTGTGCACGCTGCTGCGCAAGCCGGACGCGGCCAAGGTCGCCATCGACGTCGAGTGGGTCGGCTTCGACATCCCGAACGAGTTCGTCGTCGGCTACGGCCTCGACTACGCCGAGAAGTACCGCAACCTGCCGTTCGTCGGTACGCTCGCGCCTCACGTCTACGGCGGCTGAGCCAGTCGGCCCAAGGCCGGCGGGACGACCGGGAACCCCAGCGGGTCCCGCGCCGTTGAAGCATGCAGAGGCGGGTTTCCCAGCCGTCGAAACGGCTCCGTGCGGCTTCGCGCCACAATGCTGGGGTACCGTCAGAAGAACTGTCTTATCAAACTCACTATGGCAGGAGGGACGGGGCGACACCGCTCCGTATGGATGGACGTGAAGCGATACTTCCGTGGGCCGGTCATGTGGATCGTGCTGGCCGTCCTTGCCGTGGTCGTGTTGATGCAGGTCGTCGGCTCGTCCGGCGGCTACAAGACGGTGGACACCGGCCAAGTCGTAGCGGCGATCAACGACAACAAGGTCGAGTCGGCCAAGCTCACCACCGGTGACGAACAGAGCATCAAGGTCACGCTCAAGGACGGCGTCAAGGTTGAGGGCAGCTCGAAGATCCAGGCGAGCTACATCGGCGACCAGGGCTCCCAGCTGGCCGGCAACCTGCAGAACAAGTTCCAGGACAAGCAGATCCCGGACGGCTACACGGTCTCGCCGTCCAAGCAGAACCCGTTCGTCGGCGTCCTGCTCTCCCTGCTGCCCTTCGTCCTGATCGTCGTCGTCTTCCTGTTCCTGATGAATCAGATGCAGGGTGGCGGCTCCCGGGTCATGAACTTCGGCAAGTCCAAGGCCAAGCTCATCACCAAGGACACCCCGAAGACGACCTTCACCGACGTCGCGGGCTGCGACGAGGCCGTCGAGGAACTCCAGGAGATCAAGGAGTTCCTCCAGGAGCCGGCCAAGTTCCAGGCCGTCGGCGCCAAGATCCCCAAGGGTGTGCTGCTGTACGGCCGCCCGGGCACCGGCAAGACCCTGCTGGCGCGCGCCGTCGCGGGCGAGGCGGGTGTCCCGTTCTACTCGATCTCCGGTTCCGACTTCGTCGAGATGTTCGTCGGTGTCGGTGCCTCCCGTGTGCGTGACCTGTTCGAGCAGGCCAAGGCGAACGCCCCGGCGATCGTCTTCGTCGACGAGATCGACGCGGTCGGCCGCCACCGCGGCGCCGGCCTCGGCGGTGGTCACGACGAGCGCGAGCAGACCCTGAACCAGCTGCTCGTCGAGATGGACGGCTTCGACGTCAAGGGCGGCGTCATCCTGATCGCCGCCACGAACCGCCCGGACATCCTCGACCCGGCGCTGCTGCGTCCCGGCCGGTTCGACCGCCAGATCGCGGTCGACCCCCCGGACCTGCAGGGCCGTCTGGAGATCCTCAAGGTCCACCAGAAGGGCAAGCCGGTCGCCCCGGACGTCGACCTCGCCGCCGTCGCCCGCCGTACTCCCGGCATGACCGGCGCCGACCTGGCCAACGTCCTGAACGAGGCCGCGCTGCTCACCGCCCGCGGTGACCAGAAGCTGGTCGACAACAAGGCGCTGGACGAGGCGATCGACCGTGTGGTCGCGGGCCCGCAGAAGCGGACCCGGATCATGTCGGACAAGGAGAAGAAGATCACCGCGTACCACGAGGGCGGACACGCCCTGGTCGCGGCGGCCTCGCCGAACTCCGACCCGGTCCACAAGATCACCATCCTGTCCCGGGGCCGTGCCCTCGGCTACACGATGGTCCTGCCGGACGAGGACAAGTACTCGACCACCCGCAACGAGATGCTCGACCAGCTCGCCTACATGCTGGGCGGCCGGGCGGCCGAGGAACTGGTCTTCCACGACCCGACCACCGGTGCCGCGAACGACATCGAGAAGGCCACCAACCTGGCCCGCGCGATGGTCACGCAGTACGGCATGACCGAGCGCCTCGGCGCGATCAAGTTCGGCGGCGACAACAGCGAGCCCTTCCTCGGCCGTGAGATGGCTCACCAGCGCGACTACTCGGAAGAGGTCGCCGCGCTGGTCGACGAAGAGGTCAAGAAGCTCATCGAGACCGCGCACAACGAGGCCTGGGAGATCCTGGTCGAGAACCGCGACGTGCTCGACCAGCTCGTCCTTCACCTGCTGGAGAAGGAGACCCTGGGCAAGGAGGAGATCGCCGAGATCTTCGCCCCCATCGTCAAGCGCCCGCCGCGGCCCGCCTGGACCGGCTCCTCCCGTCGCACCCCGTCCACCCGCCCGCCGGTGCTCTCCCCCAAGGAGCTGGCACTGACCAACGGTGCGAACGGCTCGGCGGCGGCGATCAGCACCACCAAGTCCACCGCCACGGAGTCCGCCCCGGTCACGGAGCAGACCCCGGAGGACCGCTCCGAGAGCTGACCCCTTCCGGTCACCGGACCGGAATGAACGCCGCGCCCCTCAGGTTCTAGCCTGGGGGGCGCGGCATTCGCATGTCCGCAGACAGAACGCGAGCCAGATCCGCGTGCACGGCAGAGGAACGAGGAACCAGATGACCGACCCGGTGACGCTGGACGGCGAGGGCCCCATCGGCGAGTTCGACGAGAAGCGGGCCGAGAACGCCGTACGGGAACTGCTGCTGGCGATTGGGGAGGACCCGGACCGCGAGGGCCTGCGGGACACGCCGGCGCGGGTGGCGCGGGCGTACCGGGAGATCTTCGCCGGTCTGCGGCAGCAGCCCGAGGACGTGCTGACGACGACGTTCGACCTGGGACACGACGAGATGGTCCTCGTGAAGGACATCGAGGTGTACTCGACCTGTGAGCACCACCTGGTGCCGTTCAGGGGCGTCGCCCACGTCGGCTACATCCCGTCCGTGACCGGCAAGATCACGGGCCTGTCGAAGCTGGCCCGGCTGGTGGACGTCTACGCACGCCGGCCGCAGGTGCAGGAGCGCCTCACCACACAGATCGCGGACTCCCTGATGAAGATCCTGGAGCCGCGGGGCGTCATCGTGGTCGTCGAGTGCGAGCACATGTGCATGTCCATGCGAGGCATCCGCAAGCCCGGCGCGAAGACCATAACGTCCGCCGTGCGCGGTCAGCTCCGCGACGCCGCGACGCGCAACGAGGCGATGAGCCTCATCATGGCGCGCTGAGCGGCGCGAGCGACCCCCCGGTGCGCTCCGGTGAGCGGGGAGGCGGTCAGGCCGCCGGCTCCGCTCCCGGGGGGTTCTGGTCGTCGTCCTCGGGGAGTTTGCAGACCCGTTCGAGGAACACGGCCGCCGCTATCACGCCGAGGCCGGCCAGCACCGACAGACCGGCGTAGATCGCCTGGTCCCGGCGGGCGGGGAAGTCCAGCAGCTCCAGCAGGAAGACGCCCGCACCGCCGTACATGCCGGCGACGAGTTCGACCAGGGCGTCGATCCGGGACGACAGCGCGCGCTCGCTGTACGGGTTGTGCCGCAGGGCCGCGTCCGCGAGGGCCAGGGCGCCGCCGAAGTCGTGCCGGGCGGCGGCGAGGGCGGCGCGGCCGGCCAGGGCCTGGTCGTTGTCCGGTGCGAGCGACAGCGAACGGCGCAGCGCACGGTCGGCCTGCGGGTAGCGGGCCGGGTCGCCCTTGGTGCGGGCCTGCTCCACGTAGGCGAGACCGAGGGTGGCCCAGCCGCCGGAGTCCTTCGGCTGGGACCGCAGATGGGCCTGGAGCGCGGTGATGCTCGCGTCCAGGTCCGCGCCGCCCGGCACGCCGGGGTCGGCCGCGCCCACGGCCACCGGCTGCGACGCCGGGACCCGCTCGGCACCGAGCGCGAGGGCACCACCGGTCATGGCGACGGCCAGCAGGGCGGCACAGGCGAGCACCGGGGTCCCGCGCCGGCGACGCCCGAGGGCACCGTCGCCCCCGTGCACGGCGCGCACGCCGTCCTCGGTGGTGCGCCCGCCTTCCGCCCCGGCTCGCGCACCCTCCTTCCCGGCCCGCCCGCCCCCGTCGGCGGCCGCGTGGGTCCGGTCGTCGTCGGGTGAAGGCGGTGCCGGGGGAGCGTCCCCGGCCGTGCGCGCCGTCTGTCCGTGCTGCTCGTCGTCCTGCCCGCGCGGGCTCATGCCTGCTCCTCCGTCGGTCGTGCGAAGGCGCGGCCCGTCGTGGGGGGACGGGAAGCGGACCGCGCCGCTCTCGGTGATGTGCGGCTCAGTACGCGCGCTGCATGCGCCGGCGCCACCACGCGAAGGCGGTGCCGATGAGCAGGATCCCGGCCGCGCCCGAGGCCGCGGAGGCGGCGATCAGCACGGTGTCGCCGGAGCCGCCGGAGGACGGGCCGGCCGGTCGCAGGGCGTCCCCGAGCTGGCTGCGTACGTCCGTGCCCGCCGTCGTGCCCTTGGCGAGCGGGCCGCGCGAACCGGCCGTGGGCTCGGCGACGTACGGGAAGTGCTGCTCGAACTTCTTGTCGTTCTTGTCGACCGCGTCACCCAAGTCGTTCTTGGAACCGACCAGTTCGCCCTCGACCACCTGGAGCGCCTCGTCGATCACGTCGTCGGTGAGCCGACGGCCGTTCGGGAAGCCCGCGTTGTCGCCGTCCAGTACACCCAGCCGCTTGGGGTGCATGCTCGGCTTGACCGAGGTGTTCAGCCGCAGCTGCTCCGAAGCCTTCACGTTCGGCGGCTGGTTGAGCCCCTTGACACCCTTCAGGAAGACGTCGACCAGGTCGTTGCGCGGCTCCGCCGGCGCCTTGATCTTGTAGATGGACTCGATGAGCTTCGGCAGCTCGGGGTGGGTGACGTTCTTCAGGAACTGCGCGTCGTACGCGGGCTCCGAGGCGTTGAACCGGTCCTTGTCCTTCTGCGGGTTGACGACCTCGTTGACCAGCGGGTTGCCCAGGCGCGACACCTGGCTGTAGTAGCCCTGCGCGTTGCGGCGCTGAGTGGTCGACCAGATGCCGACGACCGGCTGGTGGGCGGACTCGCGGATGAGGTCGTTGGGCACCTGCACGGCGATGGTGTTGACGTTGTAACCCTTGAGGGTGTCCCGGCCGACCTCGCTGAGGTTCCCGCCGTACAGCAGGTCGAAGACCCGCAGGTCCAGGAAGAACGGGTCGTCCGCCTGTCCGGCGAAGGTCGTCGTGCCGCCCGGCGACTTGTAGACGGCCTGCGAACGGAGCTTGCCGTAGTCCGGCATGGACGCCTTGCCCACGTCGGACGGCGCGGCCGGCACGTCGTCGGCGAGCTTCGTCCTCGACATCTCGTGCCCGTTCTTCAGCCGGATGAGGTCGAGGTCGTAGGTCTGGGTGATGTTGAGGTCGGGATCGGCCAGGTTGGTGACCGCGCCCGTGTTGTAGAGGAAGGTGTTCCCGTTCTTGGTGTGGGTCTTGAACGTGTAGCGCAGCACCAGGTCGCCCTGTGCGTCACCGTTGTTGTCGATGTGCAGGTCGTACTGGGCGTCGTCGGCGAACGTGTAGAAGTTCGGTCCGCCGGCCGGGTCCTCGAAGGGGATCCAGTTCGCCACGATCGTCGTCGTGTCGGGCTTGTCCGGACTGACGAACGCGTACAGGTCGGTGTTGTCGTACTGCGGGGTGCCCGAGATCAGCGGGGCCTCGCGGTGGGAGGAGGCGAAGGCCGCCCCGGGTGCCAGCGTGGCGACCGTGGCGGCCGTGAGCCCGCCGGTGGCCAGCGCGCCGCAGATGAGCGTGACCAGACCCGCGCGTGCCGTGCCGCTCCTGGAGAAAACAGGTGTCATGCCGTCCGTCCTCAGTGCTGACTTGCCTTTGACGGACGGATATACGGAGCGGCCCCGCCGATCGGTTTGGTCCGGACGGGAGTTTCTTTTTTCCGGCCCGGGACCCGCGTTTTCGGCCCGCTGATCCGTATCACTCCGGGGAGGTGTGTGCGGTGCGGATGCGCGGTACGCGGGGAGGAGCCGGCTGCGGCCACCGGGAGGGGGCCGGCAGCCAGGCGGACGACCTGCTGGTGCTCGTGGCGGACGGCGACCAGAGGGCGTTCGAGGAGCTGTACGCGGTGGTGTCCGGGCCGTTGTACGGGCTGGTACGACGGGTGGTGCGCGATCCCGCCCAGTCCGAGGAGGTCGCCCAGGAGGTGCTGCTCGAACTGTGGCGCTCCGCCGCCCGGTTCGACCCCCGCCGGGGCAGCGCCCTGTCCTGGATCCTGACCCTCGCCCACCGCCGCGCCGTCGACCGGGTGCGCAGCGCCCGGGCGGCCGGGGAGCGCGAGCAGCGCGAGGCCCTGCGCGCCGGGGAACCCGCGTTCGACCAGGTCGCCGAGGAGGTCGAGGCCGGTCTGGAACGGGAGTGGGTGCGCCGCTGCCTGACCCGGCTCACCACCCTGCAACGCCAGTCGGTGACCCTGGCCTACTACGACGGTTACACCTACCGGGAGGTGGCCGAACGGCTCTCGCTGCCGCTCGGCACGGTCAAGACGCGGATGCGCGACGGACTCACCCGGCTGCGCCAGTGCCTGGGAGGCGCCGCATGAGCATCCTCGGCGGACTCTCGCGCGGCGAGGACCGGCACTCCCTCGCCGCCCCCTACGCGCTCGACGCCCTCGACCCGGACGAGCGGCGCCGCTTCGAGAAGCACCTGGCACGCTGCGACCACTGCGCCGCCGAGGTGCGTGACCTCGCCGAGGACGCGGTCCGGCTCGCCTGGTCCGCCGCGGCCCCCGCGCCCGCCGCCCTGCGCGACCGGGTGCTGGCCGCCGTACGCGCCACCCCGCAGGAGCCGGCACCGGCCGGGAACCGTGCCGCCCCGAGGGAACCG
>NZ_WWJT01000188.1 GCF_009865385.1 Streptomyces sp. SID486
CGCCGGGGCGCCACTCGCCGGGCCCACCGCACGGCCCCCTCGCGCGGCGGGCCCGGCTCCCGCCGCCGTGGTCGCCGCGCGGACGGCCCCCACAGCGCACGCCCCGGCCGAAGCGGCGGACCTCCCAGGCGGTGTCGCCGTGATCGGCATCGCCGGCACGCTGCCCGGCGCGGCGGACCTGGCCGGTCTGTGGCCCCGGCTGGTGGCGGCACAGGACCTGGTCGGCCCCGCCCCGGCCGACCGCCTCGAACTGCACGCCGACCCGCGGACCGCCACGGTCCGCGGCGGGTTCGTGGCCGACGTGGGCCGTTTCGATGCCGCCCTGTTCCGTGTCTCGCCGGCCGAGGCCCGCCTGATGGACCCGCAGCAGCGGCTCTTCCTGGAGACGGTGTGGCGCGTCGTCGAGGACGCCGGCTACCGCCCGGACGCGCTCGCAGGCAGTGACACCGGGCTGTTCGTCGGCGTCTCCACCACGGACTACGCGGACCTGCTGCGGCTGCACGACATCCCCGTCCAGGCGCACACCGCCAGCGGTATCGCCCACTCCATCCTCGCCAACCGCGTCTCCCACATCCTCGACCTGCGCGGACCGAGCGAGGCCGTGGACACCGCCTGCTCCAGCTCCCTGGTGGCGCTGCACCGGGCCGTGCGCGCGCTGGCCGCCGGGGACTGCTCCCTCGCCGTGGCCGGCGGCGTGAACGTCCTGCTCAGCCCGGGACTGTTCACCGCCTTCCAGCAGTCGGGCATGCTCAGCCCGCAGGGCGCCTGCCGGACGTTCGACCGGCGGGCCGACGGATACGTGCGCGGCGAGGGAGCGGGCGCGGTCCTGCTCAAGCCGCTGGCCGCGGCGCAGGCGGACGGCGACCACGTGTACGCGGTGATCCGCGGTACGGCCGTCAACCACGGCGGCCGCTCCGCCTCGCTGACGGCACCCAACCCGCAGGCCCAGGCCGACGTGCTGGTACGCGCGTACCGGGAGGCCGGCGTCGACCCCCGCGAGGTCGGGGCGATCGAACTGCACGGCACGGGGACCGCGCTCGGCGACCCGGTCGAGGCCGAGGGGCTCAAGAAGGCGTTCCGCGTCCTGTACGAGGACCACGGCCTGCCCGCCCCCGGCGCTCCGCACGTGGCCCTCGGCTCCGTGAAGACGAACATCGGCCACCTGGAGGCGGCTGCCGGGATGGCGGGGCTGCTGAAGATGCTGCTCGCGCTCCGGCACGAGGTCCTCCCGCCGAGCATCCACTTCGCCGAACCGAACCCCCACCTCCGCCTGGACGGCACACCTCTGTTCGTCAACGACCGCGCCCGGCCCTGGTCGGGGCCCCGCGTGGCCGGCGTCAGCTCCTTCGGGTTCGGCGGTACGAACGCGCACGTCGTGCTCGCCTCCCAGCCGCGTCCCGCTGCCGCACCGCCCCGGCCGCAGCTGCTGGTGATCTCCGCGCGCGGTGCGCAGGACCTGCGGAGGTACGCGGCGGCGCTGGCCGACGCGCTGACCGAGGAGCCCGCGCCGGATCTCGCCCGCGTCGCCTACACCCTCCAGGTGGGCCGGACGCCCTGGCCGTACCGTGCGGCGCTGGTCGCCGGGTCCGTGGCGGAAGCGGTGGAGGGGTTGCGGGCGATCGCCGACGGCACGTCACCGGGCCCGTACGGGAGGGCCCGGCCCGTCCCGGAACCGGCCGCCCCGGTCGGCGGGGCGCAGCTGCCGGCCGGGTTGTCGCTCACCGGTCTCGCCGACCGCTGGGTGGCCGGCGAGCACGTGCCGTGGGACCGGCTCTGGGAGGACGGCCGGGCTCCCGGCCGCACGCCGCTGCCGGGCGCGCCCCTCGGCGGGGACGTCCACTGGTTCGACGACCGCGCGGCCACCGCCGCGCCCGCCCGGGCCGGCGCCGTACGGCCCACCGAAAGCCGGTCCAGGAAGGGACCCGATGTGACCGTTCAGACGCCCGGGCAGGACCAGGAACCGCAGACCCCGCCGACGCGCCGACGGGTGAAGATCACACTCGCGCCCGTCCCGGGTGGCGCCGCCATGCCGCCGTCGCGGACGGAGCCCGGGCCGGTGTCCCCGCGGACGGCCGTCGCCGCACCGCCGGTACCGCGCCCGCCCGGTGCCGACCACGACCGCACCCCCGCGGTACCGGCCCCACCTCCACCTGCCGACCCGTCCCGCCCCCGCTCGGTGCCGCCGGCCGCACCTTCGCCCGTCGACCCGTCCCGCACCCGCTCGGTGCCGCCGGCCGCACCTTCGCCCGTCGACCCGTCCCGCCCCCGCTCGGTGCCCCCGGCCGCACCTTCGCCCGTCGACCCGTCCCGCGTCGCCTCGGTTCCGCCGGACGCGCCTTCGCCTGCCGGCCCGGACGGCGCCGCCTCCGTGCCGCACGACGCGCTCCCGCCGGCCGGCCCGGAACGGACACCGGCGGCCGAGCGGGTGTCCGTCGACGAGATGTCGGCGCGCATCGGTACCGAGGCCGCGGACATTCTCGGGCTGGCGGAAGAGGACGTGGCCGAAGACCGCCCGTTCGCCGAACTCGGGCTCGACTCGATCTTCCGGATGGACCTCGCGCGCCGCCTCAACGAGGCGTTCGGCACGGAGTTGCAGGCCGCCGAGCTGTACGAGTACGACACCGCCGGCCTGCTCGCCCGCTACATCGCCACGCTCCCCCCGACCCCGCCCCCGGCGCCGACGCCGACGCCGACGGTGCCGATCGCGACCCCGGCCCCCCAGGTCCCGTCGGCCGACCCCGACCAGGCCGTGCCCACCGCCCCTGTCGCACAGTTGGGCTCCTCTACACTCTCCGGCCCTGCCACACCGTCAGCCCCTCCCGCTCCGCCCGCCGATGCCGTAGCGCGCTCGGGAGCCGTACCGGCCGCCCATGCCGTTCCGCGCCCGGACGCCGTACCGGCCGCCGATGCTCCGCGCCCGGCCGCCGTACCGCCCGCCGACGCCGTACCGCGCCGCGACGCCGTACCGCGGCCCGGCGACCAGCTGACTCGGCCCGACGACCTGTCGGCGCGCCCGGACGCCGTACCGCCGCCCGGCGACCCGTTGACGCGCTCCGGTGACCTGCTGGGGCGGCTCGTGGAGCGGATCGCCGGGCGGGTCCTTGACCGCGCGCGTGACTTCACCGGCAACGGCCTCACCTCGTTCGACATGCTGCGGACCGTCAGCGCCCTCGAACGCCGCTTCGGTGCCCTGCCCAAGACCCTGCTCTTCGACCACCCCACGGTGCCCGCCCTCGCCTCCCACCTGACCGGCTCCTTCGGCGCCGCGCGTGCCGCCCGGCTGCTCGGTGAGGCGCTGGCCGCCGACGAGGCCGGGGCCGCCGAGGCTCCCGTGGTGCTCCGGGCGGTGGGGCCCGGCGCGGCGGCGGTGCCCGCCGACGGCCCCGGCCGTCCCGGCGGCCCACTGGTCGTGCGCAAGCGCGGCGTCGACGCGCTGCCCGAGGCGGCCGGTGCGATCGCCCGGATCGACGCCGCTCACGCCAAGGAGGGCGGCCTGGCCGGACGGGACATCGCGCCCCTCGCGTTCATCGGCTCCACCCGGCGCGCCTACTTCAACTTCTCCCGGAGCGGGGAGCACCTGTTCGCCTGGAGCTACGCGGGCCCCGAGCAGGAGTTCGCCACGCTGGCCGCCGAGTGGGTCGACTACGCCGACCGGTACGGGATGCGGCCCAGCTTCCTGTCCCTGATCCCGCTCACGGAGGCCGGCGGGGTCCCGCTCACCGCCACCGCCTTCGGAGCCGTGCAGCGCCTGGAGGACCTGTCCTCCTTCACCTTGTCCGGCGGCGGGATGAGCCGGCTGCGCAATCTGGTCGCGCGCTTCGAGCGCTCCGGCCGGGTCCGGCTCGACGAGTACGAGGTCGGCTCCGATCCGGCGACGGACCGGGAGATCACCGACATGATCGACCGGTGGGGCGGACAGAAGCAGATGGTCAACCCGTACGTGGCCGTGGTGAAACGGGAACTGGCCGAGGGCCGGCTGCCCGAACGGCACCGCATGTTCCTCACCCGGATCAACGGCGAGCTGGCCAACGCGGTGATCGTCACCAAGATCCCCTCCGAGCCGGGCTACCTCCTGGACCTGGAGTTCTACCCGGCCGGCTCGCACCGCGGCGGCATGGAGTACGCCATCGTCGGCATCATCGGCCGGCTCCGCGACGAAGGGCACGCACTCTTCAGCTTCGGCGCCAGCTTCGGCGTCAAACTGGCCGACACGCCGAACGCTTCGCCGCAGGTCGAGCAGGGCCTCGCCGAGCTGCGCTCGGTCGGTGTGTTCGGCGAGGGCAACTTCCGGTTCAAGAACAAGTTCCGTCCCGCCAACCGGCCGATCTTCCTCTGCCAGCGCGCGGACGGGCCCGTGACACCGGTGTCCGAGGTGATCCTCATGATCGCCGACCCGGACATCGGGGCCACCGCCCCCGAACTGGTGGACCCGGCCCGGACTCCCGGCACCGGCCCCGGCACCCGCCCCGGCCCCGGCACCCGCACCGGCCCCGGCACTGCCGTCGCCACGCCCCCGGGTGCCCTGCCCAAGACCCCGGCTCCCCCCACCGCGCACCCGGACGAGGCGGCCCGCCTGGCCGCACTCGCGCGCAGCGGCTACAACCCGCTCGCGCTCCTCCCGGGCGACGTCGACTTCGACCTGCTCACCGATTCCTGGGCGGAGTTCGACGACCCGGCCGTACGCCGGCGCACGGCCGCGCTGCGGGACCGGATCGAGCGGGAGCAGGACCCGGCGGACTTCACCCGGCCGGGCTGGCTCCCCTTCGACTGTGCGCTGCCCACGCCGTCGGGCCGCGCGGCCGAGGCGCTGCTGTGCCGCAACTGGCCCGGGCCGCGCGGCACGGTGATCCACAACGGTCTGTTCCTCACCTGGCTGCTGGCCCTCGCGGACGAGGGCTTCACCGCGCTGCGCACGGACACGGTCGTGGACGGTGGCGCCTTCCCGGGCGATCTGGACCCCCGCGCGCTGCGGGAGCACCTGACCGCCACCGGGAGCGGCGCCTGCTTCGTCGCCGTCGAGCTGAGCGGCAACGCGACCGGCGGCCGGCCCGTCTCCCTGGCCGGCCTGAGAGCCGTACGCGCCGAGGCCGACGCCCATGGCGTCCCCCTGGTGCTCGACGCCACCCGGATCGTGGACAACGCCGCGTTCATCGCCGCGCACGAGCCGGAGTGGCGGGGAGCGGACCTGTGGAAGGTGGTCGAGGAACTGCTGGCGCAGGCATCCGCGGCCACGTTCAGTCTGTCCAAGGACTTCGCCGTCACCGGCGGCGGGCTGCTGGCCAGCAGGCTGCCGCAGCTGTCGGCCCGGCTCGCTGAACGCCTCGCGCTGCGCGGCGCGGAGGTGGGGCTGCCCGACCGCCGCCTGTTCGCCCGTGCGCTGGCCGAGCGGGACGAGGTGGCGGGTCTGGTCCGGGAGCGGATGGCGGCCGTGCGGGAGCTGGGGGACCGGCTCCGGGACGCCGGCCTGCCCGTCGTCGAACCCGTCGGCGCCCACTGCGTCCTGCTGGACGTGGGCCGCATGCCGGCCTTCGCGGATCTCGCGCACCCCGTCGAGTCGTGCCTGGCCTGGATGTACCAGGGCACCGGTGTCCGCGCGGCGGCCCACCTGGCCGCCCCGCGGCAGATCCGGCTCGCCGTCCCGGTCGGTCTCGGTACCGGGCGGGCCGCCGCGGCCGGCGAGCGGCTGGCGCGACTGTGGCGGTCGGGGACGCCGGTACCGGACCTGCTGCCCGTGGACGGCACCGGCGGCGGGCCCGGACCCCGCTGCTTCCACCCGGCCGGCGCCCTGCCCGAGGACATCGGTCAGGCCATGCGCGAAGGCCACCGGGCCCGCGACGACAACGCGGCCGTGCTCGCCGAGCACGCCCCCCACGTGGCGCGCTCCCTGGTCGAACTGCCCGACGGCACGGCCGAGGTGTTCACCGCCGGCTCGGGCCCCGCCCTGCTGATGATGACCCCCTTCAACATCGGCGCCGGGGTCTTCGCCCGCCAGTTCGCCGGGCTCGCCGACCGCCACCGGCTGATCACCGTGCACCATCCGGGGGTCGGGGCCACCACGGTCGCCCGCGACCTGACCCTGGACGGGATCGCGGACCTGTACCGCGCCGTGCTCGACGCACTCGGTGTCACCGGGCCCGTGCACGTGCTGGGATCCTCGTTCGGGGGGCTGGTCGCCCAGAGCTTCGCACTGCGCCATCCGGGCCGTACCGCCTCCCTCACCCTGGTCGGCAGCTCCTACAAGGTCGGCAACCGCAACGGCGAGGTCAACCGGCTTTCCGTGGTGGCCGCCGAGGACTTCGGCCGTATCGAGGCACACGGCGGCCGGCTCCGAGACGGCCGTGCCGCCCTGGAGGAACTGCTGCTGCGCTGCGAGAGCATGGACCCGAAACTCGGACTGAGCTATCTGGACGTGTTCTCCGCCCAGCCCACGCTCTTCGCCCGGTTGCCGGAGATCTCCGTGCCCACCCTGATCCTGTGGGGGCGGCACGACACGGTCATCCCGGTCAAGGCGACCCACCTGCTGCACGGGGCGATCCCCACCTCGCGCCTCGTGCAACTCGACGACGCCGGGCACTTCCCGTGCCTCACCCACGCCGACGAGGTGCACCGCGAACTCCTGCCGTTCCTGGCCGCCCACGAGCCGTCCGGAGGCGAGCGGTGAGCACCCTGCGGCGCACGGTCCGCGTCCGGCCCGGGATGTGCGGGCACAACTCGCTGTTCGCCGGGCAGATCGGCGACTGGACCTGGGACGCGGTGGCGCAGGTCTGCGGCACGGACGTGCTGCGCGCCCGCGACGCGTCGGGAGCACCCACCTATCTCTCCTTCTACTACTACCGGGTTCACGGCAGCCGCCGGTTCCATCTGCGTTCCCCCGCCTTCGGTGACGAACTGCACGTCACGACACGGCTGTTCGGCTTCGGCAGCGAATCGGTGCTGACCCTGCACCGGATCAGCCGGGACCCGCGCTCGGCGGCAGCGCCGCTCGCACCCGAGGACTTCTACGCCTTCGGCGACCCCGACAGCCTCTACGTGGAGAACTTCAACCGCTGGGTGGCCCGGGGCGCGGCCGGTACCAACGCCTCACTGGTCCGCTCCTCGCCGCCCGACTTCACCCACGCGCACCTGCCGGCGCTGCCGGAGAAGTTCTCGCCCCGGCACGCCTACGGCCGGGCCCGCACCGACCTGACGTTCCTCGACCACGGCGCCGCCGCCCCGGGAACCGAACTGGTCGTCGACTACGAGGTCGACCCGTCACGCGACCTCAACGGCGCGGGCCTGCTGTACTTCGCCTCCTACTTCTCCATCGTGGACTGGGCCCTGCTGCGGCTGTGGCGCCGGCTCGGCCGCGACGACCGTTCCTACCTCGACCGCGTGGTCGTCGACCAGCAGCTGTGCTACCTCGGCAACGCCGACGCCGGCCGGCCCCTGGCCGCCAGCTTGCGCCACTGGCCCGGCCCCGAGGGCGAGGAGGCCGTGGACGTGGTGCTGCGCGACCGCGGCACCGGCAGGGTCCTGGCCGTGTGCTCGCTCCGATTCGACACAGGAGTATCCGCATGACGACGTCGACCGAAGCCCGGCAGCGGATGACCGCTCTGGTCCACGAGGTGGTGGCGCAGATCCTGCCCGGCCTGTCCGCGGACCGGATCACCGGGGACCGGCACCTGAGGGACCTGGGCGCCGACTCGGTGGACCGGGTGGAGATCATCCTCGGCCTCCTGCAACGGCTCGGCCTGGACACCCCCATGTCCCGCTTCAGCGACGTACCGGACATCGACGCCCTGGTCGATGTCCTGCTGCGCAGTGAGCGGGGCTGAGATGGCCCACGGCATCGAGGCACTCAACGTCTACGCGGGTATCGCACAGATCCCCGTCGCCGCGCTCTTCACCGGCCGGGGGCTGGACGAGGACCGGCTGACCAACCTCGACATGCGCCGGCGGTCGATCGGCCTGCCCTTCGAGGACCCGGTGACCAACGCCGTCAACGCGGCCAAGCCGATCGTGGACGCGCTTTCGCCGGACGAGCGGGACGCCATCGAGGTGCTGGTCACCTCGACCGAATCGGGCCTCGACCTGAGCAAGTCGGTGACCTCCTACGTGCACGAGTACCTCGGACTCAGCCGGCACTGCCGGCTGCTGGAGGTGAAACAGGCGTGCTACGCGGCCACGGGCACCCTCCAGCTGGCCGCGGGCTACCTCGCCTCCGGGGCGTCGCCGGGCGCCAAGGCCCTGGTCATCGCCACCGACGTGGCCCTGGTCGACGAGCGGGCCGGATACGCCGAACCGGCGACCGGACACGGCGCGGCCGCGATCCTCCTCGGCGGGCGGCCGGCCGTCCTCGAACTCGACCTCGGCGCCTTCGGCCTGTACAGCTACGAGACGCTCGACTCGGCCCGGCCCACCCCGCAGTTCGACATCGCGGACGTGGACCGCTCGCTCTTCGCCTACCTGGACTGCCTCACGCACTCCTTCGCCGACTACCGGTCCCGCGTCGAAGGGGCCGACTTCCGCACCGCCTTCGCCCACCTGGCGATGCACACGCCGTTCAGCGGTCTCGTCCGGGCGGCCCACCGCAAGCTCATGCGGGAGGAGTCAGCGACCGCGCGGGAGATCGACGCCGACTTCGAACGCCGCGTGCGCCCCTCGCTCCGC
The DNA here is from genome assembly GCF_009865385.1 of Streptomyces sp. SID486. Classification (GTDB taxonomy): domain Bacteria; phylum Actinomycetota; class Actinomycetes; order Streptomycetales; family Streptomycetaceae; genus Streptomyces. The sequence goes on from NZ_WWJT01000188.1 coordinate 8,650, forward strand.
TTCCCGTCCGAGGTCGGCAACCTCTGCTCCGGCTCCGTCTACCTGGCGCTGGCCAGCCTGCTGTCGACCGCGGACATCCCGGCCGGCGCCCGGGTGGGCCTGTACTCGTACGGCTCCGGGTGCGCCGCGGAGTTCTTCAGCGGCGTCGTCGACCAGGACTCGGCGGCGGCGGTCCGGGCCCTGGACATCGCCGGGCGGCTGGAGCGGCGGCGGGAACTGACCTTCGAGGAGTACGCCGCGCTGCTGCCCGAGAACCTCAAGGCCCTGGTGCCGGTGCAGAACCGGGTGATCGACGTGGACCGGTACGCCGCCTACCTGCCGGCCGGGGAGGCACTGCTGGTGCACACGCGCACCAAGGACTTCCACCGCACGTACGAGTGGCGCTGACCGCCCCGAACGAGGGAGACGACGATGAGCGATCGCGTGCTGACCACCATCCGCCGCAGTGTGCTCGAGGTCCTGCCGGAACTCGACCCGGCCCAGGTCACCGAGGAGGTGTCGCTGCGGGACCTCGGTGCCAACAGCATCGACCGCGTCGACGTGGTGACCATGACGATGGACGCGCTGGGCGTCAGTCTGTCCGTCACGGAACTCGCGGACGTCCACGACATCGGCTCCCTGGCCCGGCTGCTGCGGGAGTGCATACGGTGACCGAGGTCGTGATCACGGGGGCCGGTGCGCTGTGCGCCACTGCCGCCGACGTGCCCTCCTTCACCCGGGCCCTGCGAGCGGGCGTCTGCGGCGTGGGCGCGCGGCGGGCCGAGGGCACTCACGCGGAACTGCGTCCCCTCCTCTGCGCGGACCTCTCCGGCTTCGACCTCGCGGCAGCGCTCGCCGGCCGCACGGACCGGCTGCGGTGTGCGGCGCTGCGCCTGGCCGCCCGCTCACCGCTGTCGGTACAGGCGTCGGTGTCCGTGGCACTGGAGGGCTGGGAGCGGGCGGGCCTGCACCGCCGGCCCGTGCCGGGTGACCGGATCGGACTGATCGTCGCCGGGCACAACCTCGGTGGCCGCCTCGCCGAGACGGTACGCCCGCGCTACGTCACCAGCCCCGTGCACCTCCCGGCCCGCTACCCGCTGCAGTTCATGGACACCGACCACGTCGGCACGGTGAGCCAGCTGCTCGGTCTGACAGGTGAGGGGTACACCGTCGGCGGGGCGTCCGCCAGCGGGAACGTCGCGCTCATCAACGCCGCCCGGCTGGTCGCCTCCGGGGTGGCCGACGTCTGCCTGGTGCTGGGCGCGCTCACCGACCTGTCGGACATGGAACGCCAGGCGTTCTACAACCTGGGGGCGATGGCCGGGGCCCGCGGTACCCCGGCGGCGCGGGCCGGCCGGCCGTTCGACGCCGACCGGGAGGGCTTCGTGCCCGGCCAGGGCGCGGCCTGCCTGGTCCTGGAGTCGGCCGCCTCGGCGGTACGGCGCCGGGCCGAGGTGTGGGGCCGGCTCGCCGGCTATGCGCTGCGCCTGGACGGCAACGGGCTCGCCGACCCCAGCCTGGCCGGTGAGACGGAGGTGATGCGCAGGGCGCTCGCCCGCGCCGGCCTCGCCCCCGGCCGGATCGACTACGTCAACGCCCACGGCACCGGCGCCCCGCTCGGCGACGCGGTGGAACTGGCCGCCCTGCGCGAGGTGTTCGGCTCCGGCGCCGGGGGACCGTGGGTGAACTCGACCAAGGGCCTCATCGGGCACTGCCTCTGCGCGGCCGGGGTGATCGAGGCCGTGGCCACCGTGGTGCAGATGAGGGAGGGGTTCGTCCACGCCAACGTCAACCTGGAACGGCCACTGGACACAGGGGCGCGGCTCGTCGGGGCGGCGGCGCGGCCGGCCGCCATCGGCCACGCGATGTCCAACGGGTTCGGTTTCGGGGGCTTCAACACCAGCGTCGTCTTCGGGCGCACGGGACAGTGACGGGGATGCTGAGCACACACGACGGTACGGTGCCGGGGAGCGGCTGGCTGGGCGGCGACGCGGGGGTGAGCGCGGGCCCGGCCGCCCCGCGGCTGTTCTGCTTCGCCCACGCGGGCGGTGGCGCGAGCGCCTACCGGCCCTGGCGGCTCTCGCTGGCACCGGACGTCGACGTGCGTCCGGTGGTCCTCCCCGGCCGGGAGTCCCGCATACGCGAACTCCCCTACCGCAGGGTGGAGCAGATCATCGATCCGCTGTGCGAGGCGCTGGAGCCGTATCTGGACCGCCCCTACGCCGTGTTCGGGCACAGTCTCGGCTCGATCCTCGCCTACGAGGTGGCCCGCCGCTTCACCGGCCTGGCAGGCCGCGAGCCGGGACTGCTGATCGTGTCCGGACGCCGGGCCGCCCGGCTGCCCGCGCGGCGGCGGCCGTACTCGACGCTGTCCGACGACGAGTTCCTCGGCGCCGTGGGCGCCCTCGGCGGGACCCCGTCCGAACTGCTGGAGGAAGGGCAGTTGCTGCGGCTGATCCTGCCCACGCTGCGGGCCGACTTCGAACTCAACGAGACGTACCGCGTCCTGCCCGGCCCCCGGCTGCGCTGTCCGGTCGCCGCGTACATGGGGACGGCCGATCCCGAGGTCGACCGCGCCGGCCTGCTGGCCTGGGGGGAGGAGACCGCGGGGGAGTTCACCATGCGGGTGTTCGCCGGCGGCCACTTCTATCTCAAGGACGACGCCGACGGCGTTCGGTCCGCGCTGCGGCAGGATCTGGCACGGGTCATGCGCTCGGAATTCACACGGTGAAAACGATCGTGCCGCGATTCCCGATGCCACAGGGCCGCGGCGACTTGTCGACGGGTGCGGACGGAATGAATTCCGGGGGACGGTGTGGGCGGTGGATACAGATGTGAAGCACAGGCGATCTTGACGCCGGGCCATCGAAATCACCTGGATATGTCGGGGACATTGTTCACGTAATCATGTACGCACCGTCGCCGGTCGACGGGGAAACGCCGGATTCGCACTCGCGTAACACCACCCGGATTCCTTCGTACCGGGAAGGTGACGCGCCCGAGTGCGACAGGGCACTCGGGCGCATGGTTTCGGCCTTCTGGATCTCCGGCACCCGGGAGGACGGGCGGTCAAAAGGCCGGCCGGGTGCCGCCTCGCCTTCCCCGCCATTCGGAAGATCCGATTCGACATCGCTGCCGTTGATCATCCGGCGCTTTCCCCGCCGTCGTGCAGCGCGGCGACGAAGGCTTCCCACCCGGCCAGTTGCCTGGTGGCCGCCAGAGCGCGGCGGCAGACCTCCTCGGCCACCGCGCAGGCCCTGTCCTGGCTGTCCACAGCGCAGAAGAACACCAGGTCAGCCTGGTTTCCCAGGCAGCGCACCGTGATGTGCTCCAAGGCGTCGACGTCCGTGGACGCGGTTCGCAGCCACGTGGCGAGGGTGGCAGGGTCGAGTTTTCGCCAGGCGGCCCGGCCGCTGGGCCGCAGAGTCGCGACGGACATGTGCACCTGCTGCCCCGGCCTCAATCGCCGTGGACAGGCGAAAAAGGCTTCACCTCTCCCCGGGGCCGGCCGAGCACGGAACGGGCGAAATCCCAGTTGAGATTGTCTTCACGGCAAGCGGTCGACCGCGCCGAACTCCCGGGCGCCGCCGGCGCCATTTCGGGAGCGGCGGAGAAAAAGCCCCGGACGGACACGGCCGCGGCGACGGCACGGTTGGCACAGTGTGCAGTGGAATTCACGAAATTCCCCCGGACATGACGTGGTCGACGGGCTGCCCGACCGCCGGGCCGGGCTTGTGGCCGACAGTCTGTACCCGGGCACTGAGTGAACGGCAGGGGTTTGGCTGGCAGCAAGATGCCCTTGGCCGCTCGGTGCCACACGGATTTCACCGACGTTATCAGGAGGGTGGAGTGAACGCTGCTCGTAGGGCATGATGACAGCGTCGCTGGGACGGGGGGACGAAGATGCTGGAGTCCTTGGGGCTGGATGCAATGGCTGAGGCCGTCTACCGCACGATGCTCACCGACCATCGCTGGGGGATACGCGAGCTGACGCAGCGACTGGGCATGTCGGAACAGACGCTCCGGGAGGCACTGGACCGGCTTGCCGACCTGAAACTGCTGATCGAATCCGCCGGGCCGGGAGTGGTCATCCCGGTCCGCCCGAGGCTGGGACTGCAGTCACTCCTGCGCCGCCGGGAGGAGGAACTGCGGCGGCACCAGGAGGAGTTCGAACGATGTCAGGCGGCCATCACGACCGTGCTGGACGAGTACGACGCCCTCTACCACGGCGGCAGCCGGTGCGCGGTGGAGGAACTCGTCGGCATGGAGGCGATCCAGTCCCGCATCAAGGAGCTGGCCGGCCGGGCCACCAACGAATGCCTCACCTTCAATCCGGGCGGTGCGCAGTCGGCCGAGAGCCTGGAGGCGAGCAAACCCCTCGACCAGGCGGTCATCTCACGTGGCGTCAACATGCGCACCGTCTATCTGGACAGTGTCCGCAACGACGCGGCGACCCACGACTACGCGGCCTGGCTCACCAGCCTGGGCGGTCAGGTGCGGACGCTCCCGGCACTTCCGCTACGGATGCTGCTGATCGACCGGAGCGTGGCACTGGTGCCGGTCAATCCGGAGAACACCCGCGAGGGCGCCATCCAGATCACCAGCCCCGGCGTCATGGCCGCCCTGGTGGCGCTGTTCGATTCCGTGTGGGACAGGGCGACACCCCTGGGAGCCTGCCCCGAGCGGGACGACGAGGGGCTCACCCGCCAGGAACGCGAACTGCTGCGCCTGCTCGCCGACGGCTGCACCGACGCGTCCGCGGCGTTACGGCTCGGACTGTCACTGCGTACGGTGCGCCGCATGATGGCCGAGCTGATGGAACGCCTGGGCGCACGCGGCAGGTTCGCGGCCGGCCTGGAGGCGGGCCGGCGCGGCTGGATCTGAACACCCGTCAGCACGACGCGCCAGGCGCCGGACCCGCCGCGGCCGGAAGCCGCCCCTGGCGGCCCGCCGGGCCGTACGATCGGGACATGCGAGCTTCAGGAACATTCAAGGTCGCCGACTTCTCCGCGGCCACGGTGGACGGCCCTGCGGTGCGGACCGGACTGCCGGTCGGAGTCGCCACGATGGAGAAGCAGTACGAGGGCGACGTCGTGGGACGCTCCGCCACGGTGTTCACCGCCGCCTTCGACCAGGCCACGGGCAAGGGCACGTACGTCGCGATGGAGTCGTTCGAAGGGACGCTGCTCGGGCAGACGGGCACCTTCAACTTCGCGCACTCCGCGACGACGCTCGGAGAGGACCGGGGGAACGAGTTCTTCGTCATCGTGCCCGGGAGCGGAACCGGCGCGCTGGCGGGCGTCACCGGCACGGGCGGCATCGCGGTGGACGAGGACGGTACCCACCGGATCTGGTTCGACTACGAACTGACGGGCCGGTAGCCGCGCGAGCGGTACGCCCTCGTCCCCGACGGACTTGCCGAGCGTGTGCGCCGAGAGCCTGACGGGGCGGTGGGTCGTCGTGCGCGCGAGGCGGGCGGGGTCTTCTTCCGTGCGCGGTAGGCGGCGGCCCGGGCCTGCCCCGGCGTCCCCTCGTCATGCCGTCCGGCCGGTGCGAGCTGCGGCGTCACCGCGTCCCTGGACGAAGGGGGAGGGGCGACGTCATACGGTCGCGAGGGACACCTCGGTCGACTTGATCAGCGCGACGACGGGCGAACCGGCCGTCAGTCCGAGTTCGGTGACCGCGTCCCTGGTGATCGCGGCGGTGAGTTCGCCGCCCGCGACCGAGACCTTGACGGTGGCCATCGCCTCGCCGGTGGCCACGTCGCTGACCGTGCCGGGCAGCTGGTTGCGGATGGACAGCCCCTCCACGCGGCCGGTCGCGAGCGCGACCTCGGTAGACTTCATCATGGCCCGCACGGCCGAGCCCTCGGCGAGCCCGAGATCCTTGACCGCCTCCAGGGTGATCGCCGCGGTGAGGTCCTGGCCGCTGTCGAGGCGCACCCTCACCGTCGCCATCGCCTCCCCGGGCGTGACGGCGGTGACGGTGCCGGGAATCTGGTTGCGGATGCTCAAGCCCATGACGGACCGCCTCACGGTGAAGGTGAACGACAGAGAAGTGGGGACGACTCTGCGAGCCGGACTCGTCACCGGCTGTGGATCACAACCTAGCCCGTCAGGCGGCCCGCCATGTGAGCCCCGTCGCAGCCGCCACCCGTGACACCGTCCGACCCTGGCAAATCGGAAGATCCGCGAGACGGGCGCACGCTTTCCGACGGCACCCCGCCACGGCACCCCGCTGCGGAGCCTCACGCGCCGGCCCGGTACGGCATCCCGCCGCGGCGCCCCGGTCGGCCTGGGCGCCGCTGCCGCCGGGTCCCGGAGGTCCGTGTCGTCGACCGCGGGCGGGGTCTCGGCGGGGTTCCACGAGGGGCCGTCCGCCCTCCGGGGCCGGGGTCCTACCGGGGCCGTGGGCCTACCGGGGGTGGACCGACGAGACCCGGAAGAGGCGGGGCTGGACGTCCGTCGCGATCTTCGCCGCCTGCTCCATGTGGACGCGTGCCTCGGGGTTGGCGAGCATCGCGCGGTAGTGCTCCTCCGTCTCCCACTGGGCGTAGTTGAGCACGCGTTCGCCGTCGAGGGAGGCGTGGAAGTTGGCGCAGATGAAGCCGGGCTGGTGCTTCATCGTCTCCTCCGTGGCGCGGGCGAGCAGCTCGATCAGCTCGTCCTGGCGGTCGGGTGACACCGCGAAGACGTTGATGAGGGTGGCCACGGGACGCGTCGTGTCGACCTGAACGGTAACAGTCATGGGGTTCTTTCTCCCCTTACCCGGTTCGGACTTGTCGCCCGTGGCCGCTCATTCGCCCGATCGGCGGCGGGCCCGCGTGGCGGGCCGGGGCGAAGCGCCCTCGGAAACCCGCCCCGCCACAGACCGGGCCGCGAAGAAGAAGACCGGGCCGCGCGGGCGCGCGGTCCGGACGCCCGGCCGCTCAGCCCAGCGTGCCGGACGAGCCGCCGGACCCGGACCACGTCGGCGCGCGGTCCTGGCTCAGCGGTCGGCGAGAGCCCCTGGCACGGACCGCAGGACGTCGCGCAGCCGGTCGGCGGACAGGCCGCCGCCCTGGGCCAGTTCCGCCGTTCCGCCGCCCCTTCCGTTGAGTAGCTGCCTGACGAGGCGCGCCGCGTCCAGCCCGGATCCGGCCGCGGCCGGATTGACGGTGGCCACCAGGACCCCCTTGCCCCCGGACTCGGCGCCGACGGCCACGACACCGGGACGCCCGGCGGGCAGCAGTTCGCGGACCGCGGTGGCCAGCGCCCTGGCGGCGTCCGCGTCACCGTCCGTCGCCGCGGTGACCAGCAGCACCCCGTCCGTGTCCCGGGCGCCGTCCACGAGGGAGGCGGCACGGGCGCGCGTGGCCGCCTGACGCAGCCGCTGGTTCTCCCGGTCGGCCGCCTTCAGCCGCTCCAGCAGCACGGTGATGCGGTCGGGGATCTCGGCACGCGGTGCCTGCACCTGCTCGGCGATGCGGGCGACCAGATCACGCTCACGGGCCAGATGGCCGAAGCCCTCGAAGCCGACGGCGGCCTCCAGCCGGCGCATTCCGGCGCCGACCGACGACTCCGAGGTCAGCGCCACCACTCCGATCTGCGAGGCGTGTTCGACATGCGTGCCGCCGCACAGCTCCCGGGACCAGGCGCCGCCGATCTCGACGACGCGCACCCGCTCGCCGTAGGTCTCGTCGAAGAGGGCGAGGGCGCCCAGTTCCCTGGCCTCCGCGAGGGGCATCCAGCGCACGTCCACCGGGAGGTCGCGGCGCAGCGCCCGGTTGGCGGCGTCCTCGATCTCGGTACGTGCCGTCGCGGAGAGGGCGCCGCGCCAGGGAAAGTCGAGGCGGAGGTGGCCCGGGCGGTTGTAGGAGCCGGACTGCAGGGCGGTGGGGCCGAGGACCTGGCGCAGGGCGGCGTGCAGCACATGGGTGCCGGAGTGGGCCTGGCGGGCGCCGAGCCGCCACTGCGGGTCCACGCTCGCCGTCACCTCGTCGCCCACGGCGAGCTCGCCGGCCGTCACCCGCACCTGGTGGACCACCAGCCCGGGCAGCGGGCGCTGCACGTCCAGCACGTCGGCCTCCACCGACGCCCCGGACAGCCGGCCGGCGTCGCTTTCCTGGCCGCCGGACTCGGCGTAGAACGGGGTGCGGTCCAGGACCACGGTGACGATCTCCCCCTCACGTGCCACCGTGACCACTCCGGCGGCCGTCCGCAGTGCGAGGACGCGGGAGTGCGTGGTCAGGGAGTCCCAGGCCCGCCAGTCGGTCGGGCCGTGCTCGTCCAGAACGGCGCGCAGCGCGCCGGTGTCGGCGCCGCCCGCCTTGCGGGCGCGGGCGTCGGCACGGGCGCGTTCGCGCTGCTCGCGCATCAGCGCCGCGAAGCCCTCGCGGTCGACCTCCACGCCCTGTTCGGCCGCCATCTCCAGGGTGAGGTCGACGGGGAAGCCGTAGGTGTCGTGCAGCAGGAACGCCTGTGCGCCGGGCAGCACGCGGCCGCCGTCCGACCGCACCCGGGCCACGGCCGAGTCCAGGACGGCCGTGCCCTGGCGCAGCGTCGCGCGGAACGCGTCCTCCTCGCCCGCCGCCCGGTCCACGATGCGCTCGTACCCCTCGGCGACCTCCGGGTGACCGGGCGCCATGCAGTCGCGGGCCACGGCCAGCAGCTCGGGCAGCGCCGGGTCCTGGTGGCCGAGCTGACGCATGGAGCGCACCGCCCGGCGCAGGATGCGGCGCAGGACGTGGCCCCGGCCCTCGTTGCCCGGGGAGGTGCCGTCGGCGAGCAGCATCAGGGCGGTGCGCACGTGGTCGGCGACCACCCTCAGGCGCACGTCGGCCTCGGCGTCCGCGCCGTAGCGGACCCCGGCGAGGGCGGCGGCCCGGTCGAGGACCGGGCGGGTCTCGTCGGTCTCGTAGAGGTTGTCGACCCCCTGGAGCAGGGTGGCCATGCGCTCCAGGCCCATGCCGGTGTCGATGTTGCGACGGGGGAGTTCACCGAGGACCGGGTAGCCGGACCTGCCGGGGCCCGCGCCGCGCTCGTACTGCATGAAGACGAGGTTCCAGAACTCCATGTAGCGGTCCTCGTCCACCGCCGGGCCGCCCGCGCGGCCGAGGGCCGGCCCGCGGTCGTAGTACAGCTCCGAGCAGGGTCCGCAGGGACCGGGCACGCCCATGGACCAGAAGTTGTCCTCGTCGCCGCGTGCCACGATCCGCTCGTCGGGCAGGCCGGCGACGCGCCGCCACAGGGCGCGGGTCTCGTCGTCCGAGTGGTGCACGGTCACCCAGATCCGGTCCGGGTCGAGTCCGTAGCCGCCGTCGTCGGCCGCTGTGGTCGACAGCTCCCAGGCGAGGGTGACGGCCTCCTCCTTGAAGTAGTCGCCGAAGGAGAAGTTGCCGCTCATCTGGAAGAACGAGCCGTGCCGGGTGGTGCGGCCGACCTCCTCGATGTCCAGGGTGCGCACACACTTCTGCACGCTCGTCGCCCGCGGCCAGGGGGCCGGGGCCTCGCCGGTCAGGTAGGGCTTGAAGGGGACCATGCCCGCGTTGACGAACAGCAGTGTCGGGTCGGGCGTGGGCAGCGGGGCGCTGGGGACGACGGTGTGGCCGCGCTCGGCGAAGAAGTCGAGGAAGCGGCGGCGGATCTCGGCGGTGCGCACGGTGGGCTCCAGGTGACTACAGGGGCTGGACGGTGAGGGTTCGGGCGGCGTGGCGGGCCGCTCCCGCCGTGCCGGGGTGCAGGGCCGCGTACTCCAGCGGGGCCGACGGGTCCACCGACACGTCCAGGGGGGCCGGTTCGGCTCCGGCCCGCACCAGCAGGTCGCCGACGGCCGCGATCATCGCGCCGTTGTCCGTGCACAGCCGCAGCGGCGGCACGCGCAGTTCGACGCCGGCCGCCCGGCAGCGCTCCTCGGCGAGGGAGCGGACCCGGGAGTTCGCGGCGACCCCGCCGACGACGACCAGGGTGCCGACGCCGTGCTCGGCGCAGGCGGCCACCGCCTTGCGGGTCAGCACGTCGGCGACCGCCTCCTGCAGCGAGGCGGCCCCGTCGGCCACCGGAAGTTCGCGGCCCGCGTGCGACTCCGCCCAGCGGGCGGCGGCCGTCTTCAGCCCGGAGAAGGAGAAGTCGTAGGAGCCGGGCAGCGGGCGGGGGAAGGCGACCGCGCGCGGGTTCCCCTCGCGCGCGGTCCGGTCGATCGCCGGGCCGCCGGGGTACGGCAGCCCGAAGACCCGGGCGACCTTGTCGAAGCACTCCCCGGCCGCGTCGTCCAGGGTGTCGCCGAGGTGCAGGATCGGGTCGCGGGCCAGGTCCCGGACGAGGAGCAGGGAGGTGTGGCCGCCGGAGACGATCAGCACCACGCACGGGTCGGGCAGCGGGCCGTGCGCGAGGGTGTCGGCCGCCACGTGCCCGGCGAGGTGGTGGACGCCGTACAGCGGGACGCCCAGCGCGTAGGCGATGCCCTTCGCCCCGGCGAGGCCCACCTGGAGGGCGCCCGACAGGCCCGGCCCCGTGGTGACGGCGACCGCGCCGATGTCGGACAGCGCCAGTCCCGCCTGGCCGAGTGCCTGCCGGACCACCGGGCGCAGGGCGTGCAGATGGGCGCGGGAGGCGATCTCCGGGACCACCCCGCCGTAGCGGGCGTGCTCGTCCATGCTCGACGCCACCGCGTGGCCGAGAAGCCGGCCGTCCCGGACGAGTCCCGCTCCGGTCTCGTCGCACGACGACTCGATCCCGAGCACGATCGGAGAAACCATGCCTACCCTTCCTGCAAGATTTAAGCTATTGCAACCAGTGTGCAATAAGGGGGGGTCCGGAGGTGAACCCGGGTCGGGTGTGCGGATGATCGCCCAGTAGAGTGCGGCACTGCCGGCCCCCTGAACCCCGAGGTAGCGCGCAGTGACCCCCGCCCGACCAGAACCGCCCATCCCCGTGTCCGTCGTCGGGATCGGGGCCGACGGATGGGAGGGCCTGCCCGAGCCCTCCCGGACGGAGCTGCGCGAGGCCGACGTCCTCATCGGCGGCCCACGCCAGCTGGACCTGCTGCCGCCCGCGTGCGCCGGCGAGCGGATCGCCTGGCCGTCACCCCTGCGCCCCGCCGTCCCGCGGCTGCTCGCCGCCCACGCCGGCCGCCGCATCGCCGTCCTCGCCAGCGGCGACCCGATGTTCTACGGCATCGGCCGCGCCCTCGCCGAAGAGGCCGGCGCCCTGCGGGTGCTGCCGCACCCCTCCTCGGTGTCCTACGCCGCCGCGCGCCTCGGCTGGCCGCTGGAGGACGTCGAGGTCGTGACGCTCGTCGGCCGCCCGGCCGCCCGTCTGGCCGCCGCCCTGCACGAGGGCCGGCGCCTCCTCGTGCTGAGCGCCGGCGCCGCCACCCCCGGCGAGGTCGCCGCGCTCCTGCGCGACCGCGGCTTCGGTCCGAGCCGGATGCGGGTCCTGGAGCAGCTCGGCGGCGACCGGGAACGCACGGGGGCCGAAACTACCGCCGACGCGTGGGTCCAGGCACCGCCGCCCGGCGATCCGCTCAACATCGTGGCCGTCGAATGCCGCCGCGCACCGCAGGCCCGGCGGCTCGGCGCCGTGCCCGGCCTGCCCGACGACGCCTACGAGCACGACGGCCAGCTGACCAAGAGGCACATCCGCGCCGCCACGCTCGGCGTGCTCGCCCCCGCACCCGGCGAACTGCTGTGGGACGTCGGCGGCGGGTCGGGGTCCATCGCCATCGAGTGGATGCGCACCCACCCCTCCTGCCGTGCCGTCACCGTCGAACGCGACCCGGTGCGCGCCGCACGCATCACCCGCAACGCCGAACGCCTCGGCGTGCCCGGCCTCGGGGTCGTCACCGGAGCCGCCCCCGACGCCCTGGCCCAACTCCCCGTCCCCGACGCCGTGTTCGTGGGCGGCGGGCTCACGGCGCCCGGACTCCTCGACGCCTGCTGGGCGGCGCTGCCCCCCGGCGGACGGCTGGTCGCGAACACCGTGACGCTGGAGTCCGAGGCGCTGCTCGCCGCCGCCTGCCGCCGCCACGGCGGCGAGCTGGTACGGCTCGCGGTGGCCCACGCCGTGCCCGTGGGCGGCTTCACCGGCTGGCGCCAGGCCATGCCCGTCACACAGTGGTCCGTGACCAAGACCGCAGACCTCCCCTCTGGAGCGGACAGATGACCGTGTACTTCATCGGCGCCGGCCCCGGTGCCGCCGACCTGATCACCGTGCGCGGCGCCCGGACGCTCGGCGCCTGCCAGGTCTGCCTGTACGCGGGCAGTCTCGTCCCGCGCGAACTGCTGGCCGAGTGCCCGCCGGACGCAAGGCTGGTGGACACCGCCCAGCTGAACCTGGACGAGATCACCGCCGAGCTGGTCCGCGCCCACGAGGAGGGCCACGACGTCGCCCGGCTGCACTCGGGAGACCCCTCCGTGTTCAGCGCGGTCGCCGAACAGATGCGCAGGCTGGACGCGGCGGGCGTGCCGTACGAGGTGGTTCCCGGCGTGCCCGCCTTCGCCGCCGCCGCCGCTGCCCTGAAGCGTGAGCTGACCGTGCCGACCGTCGGTCAGACCGTCATCCTCACCCGCGTCGCCCACCGCGCCACCGCCATGCCCGAGGGCGAGGACCTGGCGACCCTCGGCCGCAGCGGCGCGCTGATCGTGCTGCACCTGGCCGCGCGGTACGTGGACCGCGTGGTCGGCGAACTCCGCCCGCACTACGGCGCCGACTGCCCCGCCGCCGTCGTCGCCTACGCGTCGCGCCCGGAGGAGCTGATCATCCGCGGCACCCTGGACGAGATCGCCGGGAAGGTGAAGGACGCCGGGGTGCTGCGCACCGCCGTGATCATGGTGGGACGGACGCTGGGCGCGGAGCAGTTCCGCGACAGCCACCTGTACTCGGCCGACCGGGAGCGGCATTCCTGCTGATCACCCGCCGGGGGCCGCCGGGCCTCCGGCGGCCGGGCCGGTCCCACCGGCGGACCCGTGCACCGCGCCGAACCGGCCGAGCGCCTCCGCCCGCCGTGCCCGACCGCTCGCGCCCTCTTCTTCCGAAGGGATCCCACTTCCCGTGCACCTACTGATCCTCGGCGGCACCACGGAGGCCCGCCGACTCGCCGAACTGCTGCACGGCACCCCCGGCCTGGAGGTGACCAGTTCCCTCGCCGGACGTGTCGCCAGCCCCCGGCTGCCGCCGGGCGGCACGCGCGTCGGCGGCTTCGGCGGGGCGGAGGGACTCACGGCGTGGCTGCGTGAGCACGGGGCCGACGCGGTGGTGGACGCCACCCACCCCTTCGCCGGGACGATCAGTTTCCACGCGGCCCGGGCCGCCGCGACCGCCCGGGTCCCCCTGCTCGCCCTGCGCCGCCCCGGCTGGACCCCCGTCGAGGGCGACCGCTGGCACGAGGCCGGCTCGCTGGAGGAGGCGGCCCGCCTGCTGCCCGCACTGGGCCGCCGGGTGTTCCTCACCACCGGACGCACGGGCCTGGCCGCCTTCGCGGACCTGGAACAGCTGTGGTTCCTCGTGCGGTCCGTGGACGCCCCCGAGCCCCCGCACCCGGCCGCCATGGAGGTACTGCTCGACCGAGGTCCCTTCACCCTGGACGGCGAACGCGGGCTGCTGCGCCGCCACCGCATCGACGTCGTGGTCACGAAGGACAGCGGCGGAGCGGCCACGGCACCGAAACTGGCGGCCGCCCGGGAGGCCGGCGTACCCGTCGTCGTGGTCCGCAGACCCCCGGTGCCCACGGGCGTGCCCGTGGTGCCCGGCCCCGAGGACGCGGCCGGCTGGGTCCTGGAGCGTCTGGAGCGCCAGGAGGGTCTGGAGCGCCTGGAGCGCCTGGAGCGCAACCCTCTCGCGGCCGATTGACGGAAAACCTGGCAGGGCCTTGGCCACGGCCCTGTTCCGGTCCCGCCGCGGTGCTGTTCAGGTCCTGCCGCGGTGCCGGCCGCACGGTACGGCACGGCACGGCACCGCGGCCGGTCTCACCCCTCCGGATACCGGCGCGGCGTCCAGACGATCTCCTCGCCGTCCCCCCGCCGTACCACCCGCGTCTGCGAGGAGCCGACCAGCAGGATCGTGCGCATGTCGACCTCGGCCGGATCCAGCTCGCCCAGCGCCACGATCCGCACGCTCTCCGCCGCACCGCCCACGTCCCGGGCGACCACCACCGGAGTCTGCGGCGCCCGGTACTCCAGCAGCAGTTCCATGGCCTTGCCCACCTGCCAGGTGCGGCTGCGCGAACCGGGGTTGTACAGGGCGAGCACCAGATCCGCCGAGGCCGCCGCGCGCAGCCGTTCGGCGATCACCTCCCACGGCTTGAGCCGGTCGGACAGGGAGAGGGTGGCGTAGTCGTGGCCGAGGGGAGCGCCGGCCCGCGCGGCGGCCGCGTTGGCGGCGGTCACCCCCGGCAGCACCCGCACCGGCACGTCCGCGTACTCCGGCTGGGAGGCGGCCTCCAGGACGGCGGTGGCCATGGCGAAGACACCGGGGTCACCGCCCGACACGACCGCCACCCGCCGCCCCCGCAGGGCCAGTTGCAGCGCGAACTCGGCGCGCTCGGCCTCGACCCGGTTGTCCGAGCCGTGCCGGACCTGCCCCGGCCGCTCCGGCACCCGGTCGAGGTAGGTGGTGTAGCCGACCAGGTCGTCGGCGGCGGCCAGCGCGCCCCGGGTCTCGGGCGTCAGCCACAGCGGACCGGCCGGGCCCGTACCGACCACGACCACGTCGCCGCGCTCGCGCACGGCCGGTTCGGCGTCCACCTGACTGGGCAGGACGGCCACCGCGAAGTAGGGCACGGAGTCCGGGTCCACGTCGGCCAGTTCGGCGACCCGCTCCCCGCCCATGGTGGCCCGCTCCACGTACCGCGCCTCGGCCAGGCGCCCCGCACCCTCCAGCGCGCGGCGCACCTTGGGGAACGTACGGCCCAGCTTCATCACCACCGCCGCGTCCGTCGCGGCGAGCCGCGCGGTCAGCTCCTCCTCCGGCAGGGTCCCCGGCAGGATGGTCAGCACCTCCTCGCCCTCGGCGAGCGGTGCGCCCAGGCGGGCCGCGGCGGCCGACACGGAGGTGACACCCGGGACGACCTCGGTGTCGTAGCGGCCGGCGAGCCGCTTGTGCATGTGCATGTAGGAGCCGTAGAAGAGCGGATCGCCCTCGGCGAGCACGGCGACGGTCCGGCCGGCGTCCAGGTGGGCCGCCAGCCGGGCCGCCGCCTCGGCGTAGAACTCCTCCATGGCGCCCCGGTAGCCACCGGGGTGGTCGGTGGTCTCCGTCGTGACGGGGTAGACCAGGGGTTCCTCGATGTGGTCGGCACGCAGGTGCTTCGCCGCGATCGACCGGGCGATCGACCGGCCGTGCCGGGCACTGTGGTAGGCGATCACGTCCGCCCCGGCGATGACCTCGACCGCCCGCACGGTCATCAAAGAGGGGTCGCCCGGCCCGAGGCCCACCCCGTACAGCTTGCCGCTCACTCTTCCTCGCTCGCGATCGCGTTGAGCGCGGCGGCCGCGATGGCACTGCCACCGCGCCGGCCCCGCACCACCAGATGGTCCAGCCCCGACGGATGCGCGGCCAGGGCGTCCTTGGACTCGGCCGCGCCGATGAAGCCGACCGGCACACCGATGACGGCGGCGGGCCGCGGAGCGCCCTCCTCGATCATCTCCAGCAGCCGGAACAGGGCCGTGGGCGCGTTGCCGACGGCGACCACCGCGCCCTCCAGCCGGTCGCGCCACAGCTCCAGCGCGGCGGCGCTGCGCGTGGTGCCCAGCTCCGCGGCCAGTCGCGGCACGGCCGGGTCGGACAGCGTGCAGAGCACCTCGTTGCCGGCGGGCAGCCGCTTGCGGGTCACACCGCTGGCCACCATCTGCACGTCACACAGGATCGGTGCCCCGGCGCGCAGGGCCGCACGGGCCCGGGCGACGACCGCCGGCGTGTACGACAGGTCCCGGACGAGGTCGACCATGCCGCAGGCGTGGATCATGCGCACCGCGACCTGGCTGACATCGGCGGGCAGACCGTCGAGGTCCGCTTCCGCGCGGATCGTGGCGAAGGACTGGCGGTATATCTCCGCTCCGTCCTTCTCGTAGACGTGGGGGGTCATGATGTTCTTCTCGTCGCTCTCGGTCGTCCTGCGGCTCATGAGGTGATCGCCGCCAGGGCGGCGGGTATCCCGGAGGGGTCTGCTGCGAAGGCGGTGCGCGGTCTCCGCCCGGCCGGCGCGGCGGTCAGGTGGTATCCGCCACCCGGCGCCGCGACCACGTCGACATGGCCGGACCGCGGGTGCCCGCACCGCCGTTCGCACCCGGACCAGTACAGGGGGACGCCCGGATCGCCGGCGGCGTCGAGCGTGCGGGCCGCGTCCCCGCGGACGTCGGCGTGCGATCTGGCGCAGCCGGGCCGGCCGATGCAGGCGCCGACGTGGAGCCAGGGTGACCCGGGGTCGGTGACCAGGCCGGCCGCGCCGAGACGGGCGAGCGCGCCGGCCCGCTCCGCGGCCGTGCCGGCCGTGGGCAGGACCACCCCCCGCCAGGGGGTCAGCCGCAGCTCGCCGGCGGCGACGTGCGTCAGCTCGTCCCACTGGTGGGCCGAGAGCCGTCCCAGCGGGATGTGCACGGACACGGCGTCGCCGACGATCCCCGGGGGCGGCCCGTCCGCGCAGCCGGCCGGCTCGGGGTGGTCCTCGTGGCCGATGCCCTCGGCGCGCAGCCGGTCACGGACCAGGCGGCCCAGCTCGCTCCCGGACAGGCCCAGATCGGACATCCGCCAGGCTCGCCGTCCACCGGACCGGGCCGCCTCCAGGAACGCCCCGGCAGCCGCCGACGCCGCCCGGGGCGCGTCCTCGGCACTCACCCGCACCGAGCCGGGAGCCAGCCACGCGCCCCCGTCCGGGACCGCCCGGACCAGGACGTCGGCGCCGAGGCCGGACATGTCCCCGCGCCCGTCGTCCAGAGCGAACAGGAACCGGCCGGAGAGACCCACCGCGTCCCGGCTCGCGCACAGGGCGGCGTCCAGGGCCGTCAGCCAGGGCCGTACGTCCCGCAGGCCGTCGGCGTCGAGACCGGACAGGGGGGAGGCGACGATGTTGCGCACCCGCTCGTGCTCCCGCGAAGGCAGCAGGCCGGCCGCGTCCAGCAGCTCAGCGAGCTCGGCACCGCAGCCCTCCGGCAGCCCGCGCAGCTGCACGTTGCCACGGGAGGTCAGATGCAGGTCACCGTCGCCCAGCCGCCGGGCCGCGACCGCGAGCGCCCGTGCCTGGCCGGTGGACAGCACACCCCCGGGGAGCCGGACACGGGCCAGCGCCCCGTCGTCCGCCGCGTGCAGGCGCAGGGCTCCCGGGCAGGCGTCACCGCGGCCCCGTGCGGCCGGTGTGGCCTGGGGTGACGGAGGAGGAACGGCCGCTGACATGGCGGTGAGCATACCTATGATCACTGCGACTGTATGTCCCGCACATCCACCGGGGCCCCCTACTATGCTCCGGAGTGGATCACCCGGTCCACGAACCGCCACGACGGCGAAAAGGGGAGGAAGCCGGTGCGATTCCGGCGCGGTCCCGCCACTGTCAACCCGTTCCCGAGGGACGGGTGAGCCAGGAACTCCCTTTCCCCACAACCGGCTTGCGCCGAGGGGGAGAACCATCCCACACCGCCCGGGGCGCGGACCCCGAGGAAGGCCAGGCATCGTATGCCCACTCCGCCCGGGGAGCGTGCTCCGCACGCCCGCGAGATCCTGCTCCTGTCGACCTCCGACACCGACCTGCTCAGCGCCCGCGCGGCCGGCGGCCCGGTCTCCTACCGGTTCGCCAACCCCTCCCGGCTCCCCCTGGACGACCTGCCGGCCCTCCTCGACGGCGTCGGCCTGGTGGTCGTCCGCCTCCTCGGCGGCATCCGCGCCTGGCAGGACGGCCTCGACCTGCTGCTCGCCGACGGCCGTCCGGTGGTCGTCCTCACCGGTGAGCAGGCGCCCGACGCCCAGCTGATGGCCGCCTCCACCGTCCCGGTCGGCCTCGCCGCCGAGGCCCACGCCTACCTCGCCCACGGCGGCCCCGCCAACCTGGAACACCTCGCCCGGTTCCTCTCGGACACCGTCCTGCTCACCGGCCACGGCTTCGACGCGCCCGCGCCCGCCCCCACCTGGGGCCCGCTGGAGCGCGCGGCCCGGCCCGCCGACGGCCCCACCGTCGCCGTGCTCTACTACCGCGCCCACCACATGAGCGGCAACACCGCCTTCGTGCACGCCCTGTGCGACGCCGTGGAGGACGCGGGCGCCCGGCCGCTGCCCCTGTACGTCGCCTCCCTGCGCGCCCCCGAGCCGGAGCTGATCGACACCCTGCGCACCGCGGACGTGATCGTCACCACAGTGCTGGCCGCGGGCGGCACCAGGCCCGCCGAGGCGTCGGCGGGCGGCGACGACGAGTCCTGGGACGCCGGCGCGCTCACCGCCCTCGACGTGCCCATCCTCCAGGCCCTGTGCCTGACCGGCTCCCGCACGGCCTGGGAGGAGAACGACGAGGGCGTCTCCCCGCTCGACGCGGCCAGCCAGATCGCCGTCCCCGAGTTCGACGGCCGCCTGATCACCGTCCCGTTCTCCTTCAAGGAGATCGACGCCGACGGCCTGCCCGCCTACGTCGCCGACCCCGAGCGCGCCGCCCGCGTCGCCGGGATCGCCGTACGGCACGCACGGCTGCGCCACATACCGGCCGCCGACAAACGCCTCGCCCTGGTGCTGTCCGCCTACCCCACCAAGCACTCCCGCATCGGCAACGCGGTCGGCCTGGACACCCCCGCCAGCGCCGTCGCCCTGCTGCGCCGACTGCGCGAGGAGGGCTACGACTTCGGGGACGCCGACATCCCCGGCCTGGTCTCCGGCGACGGCGACGAGCTGATCCGCGCGCTCATCGAGGCGGGCGGCCACGACCAGGACTGGCTCACCGAGGAACAGCTGGCCCGCAACCCGGTCCGCATCCCGGCCGCCGACTACCGCCGCTGGTTCGCCACCCTCCCCGAGGAGCTGCGCACCGCGGTGGAGGAGCACTGGGGCCCGGCACCGGGCGAGATGTTCGTCGACCGCAGCCGCGACGAGGAGGGCGACATCGTCCTCGCGGCCCTGCGCTTCGGCAACCTGCTCGTCCTCATCCAGCCCCCGCGCGGCTTCGGCGAGAACCCCATCGCCATCTACCACGACCCCGACCTGCCGCCCTCCCACCACTACCTGGCCGCCTACCGCTGGATCGGCTCCCCGGTCTCCGACGGCGGCTTCGGCGCCGACGCGATGATCCACCTCGGCAAGCACGGCAACCTGGAGTGGCTGCCCGGCAAGAACGCCGGCCTGTCCGCCGCCTGCGGCCCCGACGCCGCCCTCGGCGACCTCCCGCTGATCTACCCCTTCCTGGTCAACGACCCCGGCGAGGGCACCCAGGCCAAGCGCCGCGTCCACGCCACCCTCGTGGACCACCTCGTCCCGCCCATGGCCCGCGCCGACTCCTACGGCGACATCGCGCGCCTGGAGCAACTCCTGGACGAGTACGCCCAGATCTCCTCCATGGACCCGGCGAAGCTCCCCGCCATCCGCGCCCAGATCTGGACCCTCATCCAGGCCGCCCGCCTCGACCACGACCTCGGCCTGGACGACCGCCCGGACGACGACGGCTTCGACGACTTCCTGCTGCACGTCGACGGCTGGCTGTGCGAGGTCAAGGACGCCCAGATCCGCGACGGCCTGCACGTCCTCGGCAACCCGCCCGCCGGCGCCGACCGCGTCAACCTCGTCCTCGCCATCCTGCGCGCCCGCCAGATCTGGGGCGGCGCCCAGGCCCTGCCCGGCCTGCGCGAGGCCCTCGGCCTGGACGAGTCCGCCGCGACCCGCACCACCGCCGACGAGGCGGAGGAGCGCGCCCGCGCCCTGGTGCAGGCGATGGAGGACGCGGACTGGGACCCGGCCGCCGTGCCCACCGAGCACGGTGAACAGGTCGCCGCCATCCTGGAGTTCGCCGCCCGCGAGGTCGTCCCCCGGCTCGCCGCCACCACCGCCGAGATCGACCACGCGGTCCACGCGCTGGCCGGCGGCTTCGTCCCGGCGGGACCGTCGGGATCACCCCTGCGCGGCCTGGTCAACGTGCTGCCGACCGGCCGCAACTTCTACTCCGTCGACCCCAAGGCCGTCCCCTCCCGGCTCGCCTGGGAGACCGGCCAGGCCCTCGCCGACTCCCTCCTGGAGCGTTACCGCGCCGACAACGGCGACTGGCCCACCTCCGTGGGCCTGTCCCTGTGGGGCACGAGCGCCATGCGCACCGCCGGCGACGACGTCGCCGAGGCCCTCGCCCTGCTCGGCGTCCGCCCGGTCTGGGACGACGCCTCCCGCCGCGTGACCGGCCTGGAGCCCATCCCGTACGAGGAGCTGGGCCGCCCGCGCATCGACGTCACCCTGCGCATCTCCGGCTTCTTCCGCGACGCCTTCCCGCACACCATCGGCCTGCTGGACGACGCCGTGCGGCTGGCGGCCTCGCTGGACGAGCCGGCCGAGACCAACCACGTCCGCACCCACGTCCAGGCGGACCTCGCGGCACACGGTGACGAACGACGGGCCACCACCCGCATCTTCGGCTCCCGCCCCGGCACGTACGGCGCCGGCCTGCTCCAGCTCATCGACTCCCGCGACTGGCGCACCGACGCCGACCTCGCCGAGGTCTACACCGTCTGGGGCGGCTACGCCTACGGCCGGGAACTCGACGGCCGCCCGGCCCGCGAGGAGATGGAGACGGCGTACAAGCGCATCGCGGTCGCGGCGAAGAACACCGACACCCGCGAGCACGACATCGCCGACTCCGACGACTACTTCCAGTACCACGGCGGCATGGTGGCCACCGTCCGGGCCCTGCGCGGCACGGCTCCCGAGGCGTACATCGGCGACTCCACCCGGCCCGAGACGGTCCGCACCCGCACGCTCGTCGAGGAGACCTCGCGTGTCTTCCGCGCGCGCGTCGTCAACCCCAAGTGGATCGAGGCGATGCGCCGCCACGGCTACAAGGGCGCCTTCGAACTCGCCGCCACGGTGGACTACCTGTTCGGCTATGACGCCACGACCGGTGTGATCGCCGACTGGATGTACGACAAGCTGACCGAGACGTACGTCCTGGACCCGGCCAACCGCGAGTTCCTCCAGCAGGCCAACCCCTGGGCGCTGCACGGCATCGCGGAGCGGCTGCTGGAGGCGGAGTCGCGGGGGATGTGGGAGAAGCCGGACCCGGCGGTGCTGGCGGAACTGCGGCAGGTGTACCTGGAGACCGAGGGGAACCTCGAAGGCGACGGCTGACCGCCCCGCTTGTTCGGCGGCCCCGCGCGGCAAGGGCTGGATCCCTCCTGCGCGGGGCACCGCCACGCCCGCGACGACGCCCGCCAAGGCGCGAGACCGGCAGGGTGTTCCCCCGCAGCCCGGGCTGCCGTACCGGTCCGCGAGGAACTCGGTGACGGGATCCGACGCACGCCGGCGTACCTCGCGAGCGGCTCCGGCGCTGGGCAGCAAGGGCACGACAGGCCCGCCGGCTCTTCCGCCGCGTCGGTGTCCATGGCCGCGCGAGGAACCTCGACGCCGTCACTGCCAGTTGAACGACACGGCAGATAAGGACGTCAGCGCACCGCGTCGGGGCTATTCGCCCAGCAGAAGGATCTCCAGGAACTCCTGCGGGGCATCCCTCCAGACGTCATGGCCGCTGTCCAGGGTGTGGACGCGCCAGACCGGGTCGTCGGCCAGCCGGTCGCGGACGGCGGTGAAGGGCGTGCCGTCCCACCCGGACAGGTACACGAAGTCCCGGGTCCTGACGTCACGCAGGCCGCCCGCGTCCAGCCGGATCCGCTGGAGGAAAGAGGCCAGGGGATGTGCGGTGACGCGCGGGTCGCTGCCGGACGGCGGCTGGACCGCGTATCCGTCCGCCGCCGCGCCGTCCAGGAACAGGCTGCGGTAGGCATCGGTGGTCAGGTCCCAACAGGACTGGCCGTCCTCGGGTACGTAGGCGTCGGAGTAGACCAGGCGGCGCACCACGCCGGAAGGGGCACGGTCGGCGGCACCGGTGATCACCATGCCGCCGTAGCTGTGCCCGACGAGAACGGCGTCGGTGACCTCCTCGGTGGCGAGTACGGCGAGCACGTCGTCGATGTGGGTGTCGAGATTGACGTGGGCGGAGGTCAGGTGGGCGCGGTCGCCGACACCGGTGGGGGTGACGGTCAGCGCCCGGTGTCCGGCGGCGCGCAGCCGGTCGGCCAAGCCGGAGAAGTACCAGCCGCCGCGCCAGCCGCCGGGAACCAGAACGAAGGTCGTCATGCAGACGTGAACGATGGCCACATGGCGCTGATTCCTTCACAGGCATGGGTGGTTGGCGCGAGTCCTGCCCGTCCTGACGAAGCTCGACACCACCACTGCCGAAAGACCCGCACGTCGGACACCCGCCCACGACCGGTGCGAGCGTCCTGTACCGACGCCACACCAGCTCCCTGACCAGTCCGCGCCCATGCGCTTGAGATCGAGCCGGTAGTACTTCGCTCTCCTCCAGCACGCCGGCCTCGATGACCTGCTTCCGGCTCCAGGGGAAGACAGGCAGGGCCATGGCGGCCAGTCAGGCCAGGAGGGCGGCGGTCTCCAGCATGGCGCCGGACCGGTCGGTGGGGTGCAGGGCGTACAGCATGACGACGGATAGCTGGTTCGCCGTCACATCTGCTGTTTTCCCAGGCAGCTCCAGGTTCTTCCGCTTGTCATCGCTGCTCGTCACCGGGCCTCCCGGTGTCCGGGGCGCTCTCGTCGAATCCGGGGGTGTCCCTCGGGCTGGCGCGGCGGGATCCTCGTACGCGCAGCCCGCGGTTGTGACTTTGATCTCATGGTGACGGGGAGTGGCCAAGTCGACGATTCGGTAGAGCCACTGACAACGGCATTCACAAGCCACGCACAAGATTCGCACAGTCCTCCCGAAGGGCTGCTCGTTACCCAGAGTAAGGCGCCCTGTCTGTAGAGCCCTTGCCCTGAAAACGATCACCATGCTTATGGTGGCGTCCGCTTCTGGAAGGACCTGACCAGTCCGCTGATTCGGGAGCGTCTGGCGTGTTCGCGGGGGAGCGCCGTTCACCACCTGAGGCCCATGTACGGCCTGACGTTTCCCTCCCGGGGGTGCGCCTGCACAAGTCACCTTCTACAGAGAGGGATACGCGTGTCGCGTAGACCCGAACGGATACGGGGCAAACGCCCCAGATGGATGGCACGGTTGGCGACTCCGGTCGTCCCGCTCGCCTTCCTCGCCCTCCTCGCTCCCGTGGCGGTGCCTGAGGCCCTGGCCGCCGACCGTGCTCCGGACGCCAGCCCGGCCGCCGACTCCTACGACGGGTTCGACGCCAAGGCTGCCGAGCAACTGCGCTTCGACCAGTGTCTGATGGCCGACGGTCTGCGCAGGGGCGGCCCGAATCTGTACGGCCTGGCCGGCACCTCCGCGTCGTTGCCGGCGGACCAGCTGCATCAGAAGGCTGATCGCACCTACGGCACGGGCGCGTACGCACTGGCCTGGCAGAAGGACAGAGACGACACCGACGCCTGGGTGAAGAAGACGCAGGACACCCGTCAGGGCTGGGGCAACGCTGTCATGGGGCTGGAGGACTACCCCGGTTCCCCCGACAACGCGGACTTCTTCGACACGACGGGGCTGCTTCCCTGGCTCTACCAGTCGTACTGGAACAACGTCGACTTGATGTCGCCGTTCTACGACCCGTCGCCGCAGGCGGACGACCAGACGAAGAAGGCCGCCCTCGCCATCGGTGACCCGCAGTACACCAGCGGCGGCACCAGCCAGGAGCAGGAAGCCTGGAAGCTCTGGAAGAAGAACTCCGGCCCCATCGTCCCGAACGAGATCTTCGTGCCGCGGGTCTTCGCCGACGACGCCCGCATCTTCCTCGCCTCCGGTGGCTTCCCCAGAACCGCGCCGGCCCCGGACACCCCGGAGTTCCGCATCGCGGTGGAGGACCTGAAGACCCGGTTCGCGTCATGTTCGTGGCACGACCCGATCGACCCGGACCGGGTGCTCGGCAAGGAGGTGGCGCAGGCGTCCGCCGAATGGCAGCAGGAGATCACCTCCCAGGCCACTCAGCGCAACCAGATCCTCGACGCCAGCAGCACCGCCAACAAGGCACTGCGGGACGGCACGTTCGCGCTGGGCAAGTTGCTGGGACAGTCGTGGATCGCGGACTACTCCACCCGCTGGCTGGACTACTACACCGAAGGCGGCTTCAACTGGATCGGCGACGGTGACCTGGAGATCCAGGTGCCCGGCGCCACCGGCAAGTGTCTGGACGTGGCGGGGGGCGGCAAGACCAACGGCACCCCGGTGCAGGTCTACACCTGTAACGGCGGGGCCGCGCAGAAGTGGCAGCTGTGGGCCACTTACGACGGTGGCCGCACCCTTCGCAACCCGAACTCGGGCAAGTGCCTGGAAGTGCTGAACGGTGCCACCGCCGACGGCACGAAGGTCCAGATCCGTGACTGCGGCAGTGCCAAGGCCCAGCAGTGGAAGTTCGACGTGCGCAGCGCCGGTCCGCTGGTGAACGCGGCGTCCGGCAAGTGCCTGCACCTGCCGACGTTCGACAACAGCAAGGACGCCGTGTCGTCGGCGTGCAACGGCTCCGCGGCGCAGAAGTTCAGGGTCGTCGCCAAGACCCACACCGGCACCGCACCGGCGAAGGCCGACGTGGACAAGGCCAAGGCGGCCGTCGCCGGGGCGCAGACGGAGGCGAAGAAGCAACTTGCCGTGGTCAAGGCGCAGCTGACCATCGCGCAGAAGGCCGCGACCACGTCGGACACGGCGCTGCAGGCCGCCTACGGCATCGCCGATGCGGCGGGTGCCCCGCGTGGCCGGGGTCTGCTGGTGGGTCTGCAGAAGGACCAGGTCACCAAGGGTGCGGCTGCCGCGCTGGCGGCGCTGGAGAAGGCCGGCGAGACGGCGGAGGCCGCCACGCGTGCCGCGGCCGGTGACAGCGCGACGATCGCGCAGCGCGCGATCGCCCAGGCGGCCCAGTCCAAGGCGGAGTTCCGCAAGAAGGCCGCCGAGGCGGCCGAGTTGCAGGCCAAGGCCGCCGCCGACGCCGCCAAGGTGCACCGCGACAACGCCAAGAAGGACAAGGAGACCGCGGAGGCCAAGCTCGCCGTCGCGGTGAAGGCCGAGGCGGACGCGAAGGCGGCCGCCGCCGACGCGCACGCCAAGCGGCTCGCGGCGGAAGCCGAGGAGAAGACGGCCAAGGCGGAGAAGGAGAACGCCGCCGCCAGCCGCGCCGAGGCCGCCGAGCACCGCAAGAACGCCGAAGCGGAGGCGGCCAACGCCAAGGACGCCAAGGACAAGGCCGAAGCAGCCGAGAAGACCGCCGAGAGCAGGCGCGACGACGCGGTCGCGGCCAAGGACCACGCCAAGGAGATGCGCGACGACGCGTGGGACGCCGAACAGAAGGCGGACGCGGCCCGCGCCAAGGCCGACGCGAAGCAGGCATACGCCGACAAGCTGGATGCCGGCGATGCGGCTGACGCGGCCCGTGCCGCGGCGAACGCGGCGGACAAGGCGGCCGACAACGCCGAGGCCGCTGCGGGCAGGGCCCGCACGGAGGCCGACGCCGCC
>NZ_WWJT01000189.1 GCF_009865385.1 Streptomyces sp. SID486
ACGCCCTCGGATCCC
Organism: Streptomyces sp. SID486; assembly: GCF_009865385.1. Classification (GTDB taxonomy): domain Bacteria; phylum Actinomycetota; class Actinomycetes; order Streptomycetales; family Streptomycetaceae; genus Streptomyces. The sequence continues at coordinate 16 of NZ_WWJT01000189.1, forward strand.
TGCACCGGCAACGCCCTCGGGTCCCTGCACCGGCGGCGTCCTCGGATCCCCGCACCGGCGTCCTCATGACCGCCGCGCCGGCACCCTCAGCTGGTCCGCCGGGTGACGAACTCGGCGAGCGCCAGCAGACCGCCCGCCGCCTCGGGGCCGGGCACCGCGCGGGCGAGTTCCTGGACGGCCCGGGCCATCCGGTCGGCCGCCTCGGCCTGCGCCCAGTCCCGGCCCCCGGCCTGCTCGACCGCCAGTGCCGTACGCGCGATCTCCCCGTCCTCCGCCTCCCCTTCGAGGTACGGCTTCCCGTACAGCGCGGCGAGTTCGGCCGCCGCCGGGGTGCCCGAGGTGAGCGCCGCCACCACCGGCAGGGACTTCTTACGGGCGACGAGATCCGCACCGGCCGGCTTGCCGGTGTGCCGCGGGTCCCCCCATATGCCGATGACGTCGTCGATCAGCTGGAAGGCGAGCCCCGCCTGCCGGCCGAAGCCGTCCAGCGCGTCCACCACCTCCTCGCTCGCCCCCGCGTACAGCCCGCCGACCGCGCAGGCACAGCCCAGCAGCGCGCCGGTCTTGGCCTCGGCCATCGCCAGCACCTCGTCGAGGGTGACCGATTCCGGCGCACGCCGCTCCAGGTCGGTGTCCACGTGCTGCCCCTCGCACAGCTCCACCACACAGGACGCGAGCCGGGCCGCGGCCGGGACGGAGGCCGGGTGCGGGTCCTCGGCGAGCAGCCGCAGGGCAAGCGCCTGGACGGCGTCCCCGGCGAGGATCGCGTCGGCGACCCCGAACACGGACCACGCGGTCGGCCGGTGCCTGCGGGTGGTGTCGCGGTCCATCACGTCGTCGTGCAACAGCGTGAAGTTGTGGACCAGTTCGACCGCCACGGCCGCCCGGACCGCCGCCGCGCGGGCCGCCGGGCCACCGAGGGCGGTGGCGGCGGCCAGCACGAGCGCCGGCCTGATCGCCTTGCCCGCGTTGCCCGTCGCCGGCGTGCCGTCGGCGTGCTGCCAGCCGAAGTGGTAGAGCCCGACCCGGCGCATGGCACCGGGCAGCGATTCCACCGCCGCGCGCAGCTCCGGGTCGACCAGGGCCCGGGTGCGCTCCAGCTGGGCGACCGCCTCCTGCCCGTCGGTCGCGCCGGCGTCGTCCCCCGCCTTCTCCCCGGACTGACCCGCCGTGCCGGGACGCGGCACACCGGCGGCACGTTCCTCGGTCTCCGTCATGAACTCGGCCATGCTCCCCCCTCGCCTGGTCCGCGCGGGCCGGCGGCACCGGCCCGGCCGGACGCATACCACGAGGGCCTACCCGTCCCGGTGGACGGAGACACGGCCGCGACGTGCGGAAACGTCACCTCCAACGGCCGATCTCGACGTTCTCCAGTACGCCGAGCGCGTCGGGCACGAGGACGGCGGCCGAGTAGTACGCCGTCACCAGGTACTTGATGATCGCCTGTTCGTTGATGCCCATGAACCGGACGGACAGGCTCGGCTCGATCTCGTCCGGGATGCCGGACTGGCGGAGGCCGATGACGCCCTGCTCCGACTCGCCGGTACGCATGGCGATGATGGAGGTCGTACGCGCCTCGCTGATCGGGATCTTGTTGCACGGGTAGATCGGCACACCGCGCCAGGTGGGGATGCGGTTGCCGGCGATGTCGATCGTCTCCGGGACCAGGCCCCGCTTGTTCAGCTCGCGCCCGATGGCGGCGATGGCGCGCGGGTGGGCCAGGAGCAGCTTGGTGCCCCGGCGGCGGCTGAGCAGCTCGTCCAGGTCGTCCGGGCTGGGCACGCCGTCGTGCGGCTGGATCCGCTGGTCGTACTCGCAGTTGCTGAGGAGCCCGAACTCCGGGTTGTTGACCAGCTCGTGCTCCTGGCGCTCCTTCAGCGCCTCGACCGTGAGCCGCAGCTGCTGCTCGGTCTGGTTCATCGGCTGGTTGTACAGGTCGGCCACGCGCGAGTGGATGCGCAGGACGGTCTGGGCGATGCTCAGTTCGTACTCGCGGGGCCGCGGCTCGTAGTCCACGAAGGTGTGCGGGATGTCGGGCTCGCCGGAGTGGCCGGCCGCCAGCTCGACCTCCTTCTCGCCGTACTTGTTGGTCCGCTGCTCGGGGACCGCGCGCAGCTGCTCCAGGTGCCGTCCCAGCGAGTCGGAGCGCTCCGCGACCTGCTCGAAGTCCTGGCGGCTGAGGGTCAGGACGGTGCTCGCGGTGTCCGCCCGGACGGTGTACTCCCAGATGGCCTCCGGGTCGAGCAGCGCCTGCTCGCCGAAGTAGGCGCCGTCGGCGAGGACTCCGAGGACGGCGTCGTCGCCGTAGGGTCCCGTGCCGATCTTCTCCACCCGTCCGTGGGCGAGGAGGTAGACCTCGTTCGTCTGGTTGCCGAAGTCGGCGATCACCTCTCCGGGGGCGAACTCGCGCTGGTGGCAGCGCCGGGCGAGCTCCGTCAGCACCTCCTCGTCCTCGTACGACCGCAGGGCCGGCAGCTCGCCCAGTTCGGCCGGGATGACCTCCACCTGGTCCCCGGTCTTCACGAAGGTGATGCGGCCGTCGCCCACGGCGTAGGTAAGTCGCCGGTTCACCCGGTACGTGCCGCCCTGGAGATCCACCCAGGGAAGCGTGCGCAGCAGCCAGCGGGAGCTGATCTCCTGCATCTGGGGAACGGACTTGGTGGTGGTGGCCAGGTTCCGCGCTGCCGCCGTCCCGAGGGACTGCTGCGGCTTGCCCTGATCCGTGCGGACCTCTTCGCCTACCGACATAGAGAAATGCCCTCCCATGTATGCCCGGTGCCGAACCGCACCGGGCACCGGTCTCGACCCGAGCCTTCCAGCACGGAACGTGTCCGCGCCATTACCCGAAAGAGGGGGAATGGATCATCGGATTACTGGGCAAGAAGAGGGATCCCGCCGCGCCCCCACGGTCTGCGCCACCTGTCCGGATCGGCTCGCACAACATACGAACGATGTGTCCCCGGACGTCCGGTTTCGGTAGAAGCAGGCAGGACAGACGGCCGCCACCGGTGGCCGGACGGGCACGGCGCGAAGGAGTCGGGCATGGCCCCACCCATGTCGGCGAGCGGATTTCTGGACGCGCTCCGGGCGGAGGGCGTCACGGTCGTCGAGGTCGGCGACTGGCAGGACCACAACCGCAACCACAAGGGGCCCTGGGGGCCCCTCCACGGCGTGATGATCCACCACACCGCGACCCGGGGCGGTGCGCAGACGGTCGAGCTGTGCCGGGACGGTTATCCGGAGCTGCCGGGGCCGCTGTGCCACGGCGTGATCACCAAGGACGGCACGGTCCACCTGGTCGGCTACGGGCGCGCCAACCACGCCGGGCTCGGTGACGACGAGGTGCTGCGGGCGGTGATCGCCGAGAAGAGGCTGCCGCCGGACGACGAGGCGAACACGGACGGCAACCGGCACTTCTACGGCTTCGAGTGCGAGAACCTCGGCGACGGGAAGGACCCGTGGCCGGACGGACAACTCGACGCGGTCGAACGGGTCGCCGCGGCGCTGTGCCGCCACCACGGCTGGACGGAACGGTCGGTCATCGGCCACCGGGAGTGGCAGCCGGGCAAGGTCGACCCCCGGGGGTTCACGATGTCCTGGCTGCGGGAGCGGATCGCCGGACGCTTGAAGGGGTAGCGCCGCCGGGCGTGGAGCGGCCCGCGGGGCGGTCGTGGCCGGTCGCGGAGTTCTCGGGCCCGGGGCGACAATGAGGCCGTGACCAGCCCTGACCCGCTCGCGCCTCGTCCGCCCTCCCCCCTCCAGGAGATACACGACGGACGTTTCGGCCGCCGGGGACTGCGGCTGCTGCTCAAGCGCGACGACCTGATCCACCCCGATCTGATCGGCAACAAGTGGCGCAAGCTGGTGCCGAACCTCGCGGCGGCACGGGGCCGCCCCCTGGTCACCTTCGGCGGGGCCTACTCCAACCACCTGCGGGCCACCGCCGCCGCGGGCCGCCTGCTGGGCGTGCCCACCACGGGCGTGGTCCGCGGCCAGGAGCTGGCCGGCCGCCCGCTGAACCCGTCCCTGGCCCGGTGCGCGGCCGACGGCATGCGGCTGCACTTCGTCGACAGGTCGGCGTACCGCCGCAAGACCGACCCGGACACCCTCGCCGGGATCCTGCGCGCGGCCGGCGCCGAGGAGGCGTACGTCGTCCCCGAGGGCGGCAGCAACGCCGAGGCGGTGCGCGGCTGCCGTGCCCTGGGCGTGGAACTGCGCGGCCGGGCCGGCGTCGTGGCGGTCGCCTGCGGCACCGGCGGCACGCTCGCCGGTCTCGCCGCCGGACTCGCGCCCGGCCAGCGGGCACTCGGCGTACCGGTCGTGCGAGGCGGTTTCCTGGAGGCCGACGTGCAAGCCCTGCAGGAGAGCGCCTTCGGCGCCCGCAGCGGCACATGGTCGCTGGACGACCGCTTCCACTGCGGCGGCTACGCGCGGACGACCCCGGAACTGGAGGCGTTCGCACTGGACTTCGAGCAGCGCCACGGCCTCCCCGTGGAACGTCTCTATGTCGCCAAGTTGCTGTACGGACTCGTCGCCCTCGCCGAAGAGGGCGCCTTCGCGCGCGGGACCGCGGTGGCGGCCGTCGTCACCGGCCGCCCGTTCCCGCACCCGGCGGCCGCCCCGGAACGCTAGGCGACCTCCCTGAAGGCCGCCGCCTCCTCCAGGTCCAGACGTCTGAGCAGGGCGCGCAGCATCTCGTCGTCGATGTACCGGTGGTCCCGGAGCCGGACGAAGACCTCGCGCTCGGCGCTGATCATCGCGCGGGACAGGCGGCGGTAGGTGTCGTCCACGGACTCGCCGGTGACCGGGTTGACCTGGCCGAGCCGCTCCCAGACGGCGTTGCGGCGGCGCTCCAGGACCATCCGCAGCCGGTCGGCGAGCGGCGGCGGCAGGGCGTTGCGCTCGTCCTCGAGGAGCTCGTCGAGCCGGGCGTCCGCGGCCCGGGACGCCTGCGCCTGGGCGTTGGCCTCGGCAAGCGTCTCGGCCTGCCGGTCGCGGCCGGGGAACTTCAGCAGCCGGATCAGCGGCGGCAGCGTCACGCCCTGGACGACGAGCGTGCCGATGACGGTCGTGAAGGTCAGGAAGAGGATCAGGTTGCGTGGGCCGTCGGCCATGGTCGGCGGGATCGAGAAGGCGATCGCCAGGGACACGACACCGCGCATGCCGGCCCACGAGGTGACCATCGCGCCTCGCCAGGTGGGGTCCTGCTCCCGCTCCCTGATCCGCGCGGACAGCAGCCGGGGCAGGAAGGTCGCCGGGTAGACCCAGACGAACCGGGCCACGACCACGACCAGGAAGACGGCCACCGCGTACCAGGCGGCGGAGGTGCCCTCGTACTCGCCGAGCCGCTTGAGGACGATCGGCAGTTGCAGGCCGATCAGGGCGAACACCGCGGACTCCAGGACGAAGGCGACCATCTTCCACACGGCCTCCTCCTGGAGCCTGGTGGCGAAGTCGACCTCCCACGCGCGGTGACCCAGGTAGAGGGCGACGACCACGACGGCGAGCACACCGGAGGCGTGCGCCTGCTCGGCGACGCCGTAGGCGACGAACGGGATCAGCAGCGAGAGGGTGTTCTGCAGCAGCGGCTCGGTCAGGTGTGTGCGCAGCCAGTGCAGGGGCGCCATGAGGACGAGGCCGATGCCGACCCCGCCGACGGCGGCGAGCGCGAACTCGCCGATCCCGCCGCCCCAGGTGGCGCCCTCGCCGACGGCGGCGCCGAGCGCCACCTTGTAGGCGGTGATCGCCGTGGCGTCGTTCAGCAGGGACTCGCCCTGGAGGATGGTGGTGATCCGGGAGGGCAGCCCGACCCGGCGCGCGACCGCCGTGGCGGCCACCGCGTCCGGCGGTGCCACCACCGCGCCCAGCACCAGCGCGGCGGGCAGCGGCAGTCCGGGGACGATCAGGTAGGCGGCCCAGCCGACGACGAGGGTCGCGAAGAGCACGTAGCCCACCGACAGCAGCGCCACCGGCCGCAGCTGCGCCCGCAGGTCGAGGTAGGAGCTGTCGCTGGCCGAGGTGTACAGCAGCGGGGGCAGCAGCAGCGGCAGGACGACGTGCGGATCGAGGGTGTACGACGGCACTCCGGGGATGTAGGAGACCAGCAGGCCGACGGCGACGAGCAGCAGCGGGGCCGGCGCGGGAGTGCGCCGGGCCGCCGCGGCCACCGCCGCGCTCCCCGCCACCAGCAACAGCAGCGGCATCACGTCCATGGTCTCCCACCCTCTTTTTCCGCGCGGCCACCCGCACACCCGTCGTAATCTGGCAATCATGAAACAGTGCACGCACTCCGACGCGCTGCCGCACCCGGAACCGGAGCCGCTCCAGGAGACCTGCCCGGAGTGCCTGCGGGACGGCACGCACCCCGTGCAGCTGCGGCTGTGCCTCACCTGTGGCCATGTCGGCTGCTGCGACTCCTCGCCGGGACGGCACGCCACCGAGCACCACGCGAGGTCCGGGCACCCGGTGATGCGGACCTTCGAGCCCGGCGAGGACTGGCGGTGGTGCTTCGTCGACCACGTGCTCGTCTGAGCGAGCGGGTCTCGCCCGACCGCGTTCTCGTGTGACACTGCATGCGGCGGCTGCCGCACGACGGTTCGAGCGTCTGACGTCTGGGTACGTCAACCCGGCGCGCGCTCATCCCATTTGGGCCCGCGAACCCCCTAGACACGGAGCGTATCCACAGCTTTACTGTGAGTGACGCCAGGGGGTCGGGGTCCCGGGACAGGAACGTTCGGAGCGCGATAGCGTCACCGCTGAACGACGTACGCGTTACCCCGGGGGGCGACCCTCGGCCCCGTAAAGCTTGTACCACCATGGAGGTGAGGGTGTCCCAGATCGCAGGCGAGCCCGCGACGAACCAGGACTTCGTGGAAGTCCGGCTTCCGGCTGCGGGTGCCTACCTGTCGGTGCTGCGGACGGCCACGGCCGGTCTGGCGGCCCGCTTGGACTTCACCCTGGACGAGATCGAGGACCTGCGCATCGCCGTGGACGAGGCCTGCGCGATCCTGCTCCAGCAGGCCGTGCCCGGCTCGGTGCTCAGCTGTGTCTTCCGGCTCGTCGACGACTCGCTGGAAGTCACCGTGTCGGCGCCGACGACGGACGGCCACGCCCCCTCGCGGGACACCTTCGCCTGGACCGTGCTGTCGGCCCTCGCGGGCAAGGTCTCGTCCGCGGTGGACGAGGACAAGACGGTGTCGATCAGCCTCTACAAACAGCGTGGCGTCGGCCCCGGGCCGGCGTGAGGAACGGGGACGGGCCGGTGCGGGACGAAGAGCGCGGCACACGGGAGCTGCCGACCGGGGACGGGGCTGCCTCCTGGTCATGGGAATCCCCCCGCTCGGGCGGAACCGAGGGCGGGGGCGGCGCCGAGACCTCCGGGGCAGGCCCCCGGGACGGTTCCCAGCGCATGGCGGACGGCATCGACGGCATCCCCGAACAGGCCAGACCCCACCCGGAGGGCGACTCCGCGCGGGTCGACGGTGACGATGCCGCACAGGGCACGCCACCGCGGACACGCGACGGCGCCGGACCCGCCGTCCGTGCCGGGGCCAGGGCTCGGGGAAGGGCTACGGGCGGGACGATGAGCGAGCACGAGCGAAACGCCGAGGGCGACGCGCTGGACGCGGAGTCCGTGCAGGCCGCACGGCATGACGCCCACGACCGCAGCGGGGCGCGGGCGAAGTTCGTCGAGCTGCGCAAGCTGAACGCGGGCAGTGCGGAGTACGCGGAGCTGCGCAACCAGCTCGTCCGCATGCACCTGCCGCTCGTGGAGCACCTGGCGCGCCGGTTCCGCAACCGCGGCGAGCCGCTGGACGACCTCACCCAGGTCGCCACGATCGGCCTGATCAAGTCCGTCGACCGGTTCGACCCCGAGCGCGGCGTGGAGTTCTCCACCTACGCCACCCCGACCGTCGTCGGTGAGATCAAACGGCACTTCCGCGACAAGGGCTGGGCGGTCCGCGTGCCGCGCCGGCTGCAGGAGCTGCGGCTCGCGCTGACCACCGCGACGGCCGAGCTGTCCCAGCTGCACGGCCGCTCGCCGACGGTACACGAGCTGGCCGAGAAGCTCGCGATCTCCGAGGAGGAGGTCCTGGAGGGGCTGGAGTCCGCGAACGCGTACTCCACGCTGTCGCTGGACGTCCCCGACACCGACGACGAGTCGCCGGCGGTCGCCGACACCCTGGGCGCCGAGGACGAGGCGCTGGAGGGCGTGGAGTACCGCGAGTCCCTCAAGCCCCTGCTGGAGGACCTGCCGCCGCGCGAGAAGCGGATCCTGCTGCTGCGCTTCTTCGGCAACATGACCCAGTCGCAGATCGCGCAGGAGGTCGGCATCTCCCAGATGCACGTCTCGCGGCTGCTGGCCCGCACCCTGGCCCAGCTGCGGGAGAAGCTCCTCGTCGAGGAGTGAGCGCCGACTACTCGGCCCGGCCCGGCCCCTTGATCCCGAGGGCCCGGGTCGTCTCGCCGTTCACCAGGAGCACCAGCGCCGCCACGGCGACCACCGCGAGGGCGATACCGGCCGGGATCGCCATGCTGTCGGCCTGAAGCAGGTTGTAGGCCACCGGGAGGGCCATGACCTGGGTGATCACCGCGGGCCCCCGGCTCCAGCCGCGCCGCAGCAGCAGACCGCGCGCGGCGAGCAGCGGCAGCAGCGCGAGCACGGCCAGGGTGATCCCGAGGGTCACGGCCTGCTGCCGGTCGTCGGGGTCACCGGTGAGCCCGAGGACGAGCACCCACAGGCCGCCGGCCACCAGGGCCGCGCCCTCCAGTGCGGCCAGCACCGCCGCGTACGTCAGCCGACGCGGGCGCGGCTCCGCGGTCGCGTCGGCCGTGGCGGTGCGGGGGGCGGGTTTCTGCTGACTGCTCACCCCAGCAGGGTAGCCGTCGGGCCCCGCCGACGACCCGCGGGTGCGAGTCCGGGCGCCCCGGGTCCCGCCGAGGTGCGGCCCCTCCCTCCGGGTAGGGAAAGGGCCGGGGGGAAGCAGGGTGGGTCTCCCTCCGGAGAGGGAAGGGGCCGCGGGGAAGCGGGGCGGGCCTCCCTCCGGGGAGGGAGGGGGCCGCGGGGAAGCGGGGTGGGCCGCGACGGTCACCGGTCGGCCGCACGGCGGCGCCCGGGGAGCCCGCCGTCACTCCGCACGGGCAGCGTCACGTGTCCAGACTCACGCCCCCGTCTCTTACCGGATCCCTAACTCGGTCTGGGCCGAGTACCACCCAGTAGGTACGCTGCCTTGCATGCGTGCACTTCTCGTGGTCAATCCGGCGGCAACCACCACAAGTGCACGCAGACGCGATGTCCTGATCCACGCCCTGGCCAGCGAGATGAAGCTGGAGGCGGTCACCACCGAGTACCGCGGCCACGCACGCGACCTCGGCCGGCAGGCGGCGGAGAGCGCCGACATCGATCTGGTGGTGGCGCTCGGCGGCGACGGCACGGTCAACGAGGTGGTCAACGGCCTCCTGCACGCAGGCCCGGCCCCGGACAGCCTGCCCGGTCTGGCCGTCGTCCCCGGTGGTTCCACGAACGTCTTCGCCCGCGCCCTGGGCCTGCCCAACGATCCCGTCGAGGCCACCGGCGCGCTGCTGGACGCGCTGCGTGACCGTACCGAACGCGTGGTCGGTCTCGGGCTGACGTCGGGTCCGCCGGGCAGTGAGGACGAGGCGGCGCCGGCCCGCTGGTTCACCTTCAACGCCGGGCTGGGTTTCGACGCCGGTGTGGTGGGCCGGGTCGAGCAGCAGCGCGAGCGCGGCAAGAAGTCCACGCACGCGCTCTATGTCCGCCAGGTGGTCCGGCAGTTCCTCGGCGAGCCGAACCGGCGGCACGGCACGATCACGCTCGAACGGCCCGGTGAGGATCCGGTGGAGGATCTCGTCGTCGCCATAGCCTCCAACACGTCCCCGTGGACGTATCTCGGCAATCGGGCCATGTACACATCACCCAAAGCCTCGTTCGACACCGGGATCGACGTGCTGGGTCTCAGCCGTCTTTCGACGACCGCGGTCGCCCGGTATGGCACCCAGTTGCTCACTTCGTCCCCCGAGCGCGGCCCCCATGGCAAGCACGCGGTCTCGCTGCACGATCTGGACCAGTTCACCTTGCATTCGAAGGTCCCTCTGCCTCTCCAGATGGACGGTGACCACCTGGGGCTGCGTACCAGCGTGGCGTTCACAGGCGTACGCCGTGCACTGCGTGTGATTGTGTGAGCGGAACGGGCGAAAGTCCTTTCACTCGAACGTTTAGGCCAGCATCCACCCCATGGAAGTACGGCTGTGACCTAGTCGACACCGAGGAATCAAAAAAAACTTTCCGGAAGGGGTTGTATCCGCCGCTGAGGTTTGCGAGTCTCTACGTGGCGATCGGGACGGCCCGCAAGACCAGCCTCCACTGATCGCCAGAACCCCTCTTCAAACCACAGGACCCCGCCGGGTGAAGACTCGGCGTTCGGCCCTTCACTTGTTGAGGGATTCGTGAAAGCGTTCACATTCACAAGCAACTTGCACGTAATACCAAGGAGAGGTAGCAGCCATGGACTGGCGTCACAACGCCGTTTGCCGCGAGGAAGACCCCGAGCTCTTCTTCCCCATCGGCAACACCGGTCCTGCGCTGCTGCAGATCGAGGAAGCCAAGGCCGTCTGCCGTCGCTGCCCGGTGATCGAGCAGTGTCTGCAGTGGGCGCTCGAGTCCGGCCAGGACTCCGGCGTCTGGGGTGGTCTCAGCGAGGACGAGCGCCGCGCCATGAAGCGCCGCGCCGCCCGCAACCGGGCTCGTCAGGCCTCCGCCTGACATATCCACCCCTGCTGACAGCCTGAGCTTGGCGGCGCGCACAGCACGTACGCATCTCCCGCCCCCGAGCCGCAGCGCGCAGTTCCCCCGATGCTCCCCCGGCCCCCGGCTTCGCCCGGACCGGGGAACCCCATCGCGGTACACGCAGAGCAGTAACGAGCATCAGCCTCGGACCAATGGCGGTCCGGGGCTTTTTGCTGTTCCCGCTCCCCCGCGGCGCCGCCATGAGCGGCAGGCCCCAGGGCGGTTGCTCACTTCTGTGCTCGCACCGGAATGTCGAGGATCACCCGCGTCCCGCGCTCCGGCGCCGGCACCATGTCGAAGGAACCGCCCAACTCGCCCTCCACCAGGGTCCGTACGATCTGCAGGCCCAGGTTGCCCGAGCGGTGCGGGTCGAAGCCCTCGGGCAGGCCGACGCCGTCGTCCTGGACGGTGACCAGCAGACGCGCTTCCTTGGTGGTGCCGCCACGCACCGCGGAGACCTCGACCGTGCCGGTGTCGCCCTCCCGGAAGCCGTGCTCCAGGGCGTTCTGCAGGATCTCGGTGAGGACCATGGACAGCGGGGTGGCCACCTCGGCGTCGAGTATGCCGAACCGTCCGCTGCGCCGGCCGGCCACCTTGCCCGGGGAGATCTCGGCGACCATGGCCAGCACCCGGTCGGCGATGTCGTCGAACTCCACCCGCTCATCCAGGTTCTGAGACAGCGTCTCATGCACGATCGCGATCGAGCCGACCCGGCGGACCGCCTCCTCCAGCGCCTCCCGGCCGCGTTCGGACTCGATGCGGCGGGCCTGCAGGCGGAGCAGGGCGGCGACCGTCTGGAGGTTGTTCTTCACCCGGTGGTGGATCTCCCGGATGGTGGCGTCCTTGGTGATCAGCTCACGCTCGCGCCGCCGCAGTTCGGTGACGTCCCGGAGCAGCACCAGCGAACCGATGCGCGTCCCCTTGGGTTTGAGCGGGATGGCCCGGACCTGGATGACACCGTCGTGGGCCTCGATCTCGAACTCGCGCGGCGCCCAGCCGCTGGCCACCTTGGCCAGCGCCTCGTCCACCGGCCCCCGGGTGGGGGCGATTTCGGCGGTGGTCTGGCCGAGGTGGTGACCGACCAGGTCGGCGGCGAGGCCGAGCCGGTGGTAGGCGGAGAGGGCGTTCGGGGAGGCGTACTGGACGATGCCGTCCGCGTCCAGCCGGATCAGGCCGTCGCCGACGCGCGGCGAGGCGTCCATGTCGACCTGCTGGTCGGGGAAGGGGAAGGAACCGGCCGCGATCATCTGCGCGAGGTCCGAGGCGCTCTGGAGATAGGTGAGCTCAAGGCGGCTCGGGGTGCGCACGGTGAGCAGGTTGGTGTTGCGGGCGATCACGCCGAGGACGCGCCCCTCACGCCGTACGGGGATGGACTCCACCCGTACGGGGACCTCTTCGCGCCACTCCGGGTCCCCCTCGCGCACGATCCGGCCCTCGTCCAGAGCCACGTCGAGCATGGGCCGCCGGCCGCGCGGGACCAGGTGGCCGACCATGTCGTCCTGGTAGGACGTCGGGCCGGTGTTGGGGCGCATCTGGGCGATGGAGACGTACCGCGTGCCGTCCCGGGTGGGAACCCACAGCACCAGGTCGGCGAAGGAGAGGTCGGAGAGCAGCTGCCACTCCGAGACCAGCAGGTGGAGCCACTCGAGATCGGAGTCGTCGAGGGCGGTGTGCTGGCGTACGAGTTCGTTCATGGAGGGCACGTGGCGAGCGTACCCGCGGCTCGCGGGTGGCCGGAAAACACCCGCGGGCCGCGGCGCCTGGAAGGGACCCTCAGCCCTCCCGGCACCGCAGCCCGGAGCATCATCGGCCGCGGGGTGTGCGGTCCCGGTCGGCCGAAGGTCGAGGAACCGGGGCAGTCAGGGCAGAGAGCGCCGGTTCCTCGGTCCGTCTTCCTGTGCGGGGAAGACGGAGGCTTGCTGTTGTCGATTGTGGACTAGACCAGGACGGCGTGTCCACGGTCGGGAAGCGTCCTCGCCGTGGAGGCGCCGGCACGCGATGCCACGCAGCCTAGCCCGCCCAGGTCAGTCGTGGGGCCAGATGGTCATGGCAATTTCCGCGAGCGCCTCCAGTTCCTCCCGGCGTGCGCCGTCCCGGGCCTGCTGCGACATGCCCTGGATCATCGCGCCGGTGTGCCGGGCGAGGGCGGCCGCGTCGGTGCCGGCCGGCAGCGATCCGGCCGCGACGTCCGCCCGGATCCGGGACTCGAGGGCGGCCAGGTCGGCGTTGCGCCGCTCTCGCAGCAGTGCCTCGACCTCGGCGCTCGTGCAGTTGATGGCGGCGTGCACGATGAGGCAGCCGTAGGGATGGGCGGGGTCGGTGTACTCGGCGGCGGCCTCGCGGAGCATGCGCGCGACGCCCTCGCGGACCGTGGGCTCCTCGGCGAGGGCACGCTCCCCGAAGGCGCCGTGGGTGCCTGCGTAGACGCGCACCACCTCGTCGAACAGGGTCCGCTTGTCCCCGAAGGCCGCGTACAGACTGGGGGCGCCGATGCCCATGATCCGGGTGAGGTCGGAGACCGAGGTGGCCTCGTACCCGCGCTCCCAGAAGGCCATCAGCGCCTTCTCCAGCGCCGTGGCCCGGTCGAAGGAGCGCGGCCGGCCCCGCGCCCTGCCCGTGCCGCCCTGCGCCTGCGCTTCCTGTCCCGTCACCATGACGACTATTTTATAGCGTGCCCTAGAAAATTGACCGGGCGGCGGTGTACGGTTTTTCTGTATCGATCGCTAGGAAATTCGGAGGGGCAGTCATGGGTGCGCTCACGGGGAAGACGGCGCTGGTCACGGGCGGCAGCCGGGGCATCGGGCGGGCGATCGCCGAGCGGCTCGGGCGGGACGGCGCCCGGGTGGCGGTGCACTACGGCAGCAACGAGACCGCCGCGAAGGAGACGGTCGCGGCGATCGAGGCGGGCGGCGGTTCGGCGTTCGCGATCGGGGCGGAACTGGGGACGCCCGGGGACGCCCGGCGACTGTGGGAGGAGTTCGACCGGCACGCGGACGGGCTGGACATCCTCGTGCACAACGCGGGCATCGGCGCCACGCGCCCGTTCGCCGAGATCGACGAGGAGGAGTACGACCGGCTCTTCGCGGTGAACGTGAAGGCACCGTTCTTCCTGACCCGGCTCGGCGCGGAGCGGCTGCGGGACGGCGGGCGGGTGGTGAACATATCGTCCGGGCTGGCGCGCTCCGCCCTCATGCCCCAGACCATCGCCTACGGGATGACCAAGGCGGCGCTGGACGTCTTCACCCGGGACCTGTCCAAGGTGCTCGGCCCGCGCGGGATCACGGTGAACTCGGTGGCGCCCGGCATCGTGGACACCGACATCAACGCCTCATGGCTGCGCGCGAGCGACGAGGCACGCGAGGCGGCGGCCGCCTACTCGGCCCTGGGGCGGGTGGGGACACCGCAGGACATCGCCGACGTGGTGGCGTTCCTGGTCTCGGAGGACGGCCGCTGGGTGACCGGCCACTGGCTCGACGCGACGGGGGGCTCGCTCACCTGAGAACGGAACCCGACGGGCGGGGGAACAGGGGATTGCCGGGCGGCCGCGAGCCCGGGGGGGCCCGGGAAATCCCCTTCTCGCCCACGCCCGCCCAACGCCGATTCTGTTAGATTGGTCTAAACCACATAGACGCACAGAGCCCTCTTCAGAACGGCAGGCCCAGCGTGGAAGTTGTCATCGTTCCGGACGCCGCCGCGGGTGGCGAGCTGATCGCCGAGGCCATGGCCCAGCTGCTGCGACGCAAGCCCGACGCCCTGCTCGGCGTGGCCACCGGCTCCACCCCGCTGCCCGTCTACCAGGCCCTGACCGCCAAGGTGCGCGCCGGGTCCGTGGATGTCTCCCGGGCCCGGATAGCCCAGCTCGACGAGTACGTGGGACTGCCCCCGGAGCACCCCGAGTCCTATCGCTCGGTCCTGCGCCGCGAGGTGCTGGAACCACTGGGCACGGACATGGACGCCTTCATGGGACCGGACGGCACGGCCCAGGACGTCCAGGCGGCCTGCGAGGCGTACGACCGCGCGCTCGCCGAGGCTGGCGGGGTGGACCTGCAACTGCTCGGCATCGGGACGGACGGCCACATCGGGTTCAACGAGCCCTGCTCCTCGCTCGCCTCGCGTACCCGGATCAAGACGCTGACCGAACAGACCCGGATCGACAACGCCCGCTTCTTCGACGGTGACATCGAACAGGTCCCGCACCACGTCATCACCCAGGGCATCGGGACGATCCTGGAAGCCCGGCACCTGGTGCTGCTGGCGACCGGCGAGGGCAAGGCGGACGCGGTCGCCGCCACGGTCGAGGGCCCGGTCGCGGCCGTCTGCCCGGCCTCCGCGCTCCAGCTGCACCCGCATGCCACGGTGGTGGTGGACGAGGCCGCCGCGTCCAAGCTCAAGCTGGCCGACTACTTCCGGCACACCTACGCCCACAAGCCGCGGTGGCAGGGGATCTAGTCCGGGACACCGGTGGGGCGGCGGGGGCGCGGACGGTGACGGGCCGGCAGCGCCCGTCCGCCCCGATGGACTAGACCAACAGCGGGTGCAACGGTATATAGAGGAGATCACGGAGCGTGCGGGTGGAGTCCTGACACAACAACCCGTGCCACGATGTGAGCCGTGGCCGATGGGATGTCGGTCGCTTTCGGCATCCGGAGCCGGGAAGGCAGAGCATGACCACCGACGTCAGCAGTGCGGAGAACGAGGCCGGCACGACCCGTACCGCGCGCGTGCCCAAGTACTACCGCTTGAAGAAGCACCTGCTCGACATGACGGAGACGCAGGCCCCGGGCACGCCCGTGCCGCCCGAGCGCACGCTGGCCGCCGAGTTCGACACCTCCCGCACCACCGTGCGCCAGGCCCTGCAGGAACTGGTCGTCGAGGGCCGGCTCGAACGCATCCAGGGCAAGGGCACCTTCGTCGCCAAGCCCAAGGTCTCCCAGGCGCTGCAGCTCACCTCCTACACCGAGGACATGCGGGCACAGGGTCTGGAGCCGACCTCGCAGCTGCTCGACATCGGGTACATCACCGCAGACGACCGGCTCGCCGAGCTGCTCGACATCACCGCCGGCGGGCGGGTGCTGCGCATCGAGCGGCTGCGCATGGCCAACGGCGAGCCGATGGCGATCGAGACCACCCACCTGTCGGCCAAGCGCTTCCCGGCGCTCAGGCGCTCGCTGGTGAAGTACACGTCCCTGTACACCGCGCTCGCCGAGGTCTACGACGTGCACCTCGCCGAGGCCGAGGAGACCATCGAGACCTCCCTGGCCACCCCGCGCGAGGCCGGCCTGCTCGGTACCGACGTGGGGCTGCCGATGCTCATGCTCTCCCGCCACTCGGTGGACCGCGAGGGCAAGCCGGTGGAGTGGGTGCGGTCGGTGTACCGGGGGGACCGGTACAAGTTCGTGGCCCGGCTCAAGCGGCCGGTGGACTGACGGCGGCCCCCGTCCGCCGCATCGGGATACCGATATACGGACGAGGTCTTCCGCTGTCACGACACCGTCACCTAGATTGCCTGCGCATTACACAGGTGATCAGCGAGGGGACGGAGCCGTGGCATGTCCGAAACGCCTGAAGTGAGGCCACCGGTGGTGACACCGGGCCGGGTGATCATCGCCCTGTGTCTCGTCGCGCCCTTCGTGGCGATGCTGTGGGTCGGCTCGTACGCCAAGACGGACCCCGCGTTCATCGGGATCCCGTTCTTCTACTGGTACCAGATGCTCTGGGTGCTGATCTCGACCGCGCTCACGATGCTCGCCTACCAGCTGTGGAAGCGTGACCAGCGCGCCCGCAAGGACGCGGACGGGGGTGCGGTGAAATGAAGGACGGCGTCAACGGCGTCGCGCTCGGCGTCTTCATCTTCTTCTTCCTGGCCGTCACGGCCATGGGCTTCCTGGCCGCCCGCTGGCGCAGGGCCGAGAACGAGCACTCCCTGGACGAGTGGGGCCTGGGCGGCCGGTCCTTCGGCACCTGGATCACCTGGTTCCTGCTCGGCGGCGACCTGTACACGGCGTACACGTTCGTCGCCGTGCCGGCGGCGATCTACGCGGCGGGCGCGTCCGGCTTCTTCGCGGTGCCGTACACGATCCTGGTCTACCCGCTGATCTTCACGTTCCTGCCCCGGCTGTGGTCGGTCTCGCACAAGCACGGCTACGTGACCACCTCGGACTTCGTGCGCGGCCGGTTCGGCTCCAAGGGACTGTCGCTGGCGGTGGCCCTGACCGGCATCCTGGCGACGATGCCGTACATCGCGCTCCAGCTGGTCGGCATCCAGGCGGTGCTGGACGTGATGGGCGTCGGCGGCGGCGAGGACACCAACTGGTTCGTGAAGGACCTGCCGCTGCTCATCGCCTTCGGTGTGCTGGCGGCCTACACCTACTCCTCCGGTCTGCGCGCGCCCGCGCTGATCGCGTTCGTCAAGGACGCGCTGATCTACATCGTCATCGCGGTGGCGATCATCTACATCCCGATCAAGCTGGGCGGCTTCGACGACGTCTTCGCCAAGGCGGGCGACGCCTTCAGCCAGGTCAACCCGGCCACCCACAAGCCGCGCGGTGCGCTCGCCCCGCCGGAGGCGGGCCAGTGGACGTACGCCACGCTGGCGCTCGGCTCCGCGCTGGCGCTGTTCATGTACCCGCACTCGATCACCGCGACCCTGTCCTCGAAGAGCCGCGAGGTGATCCGCCGCAACACCACGATCCTGCCGCTGTACTCGCTCATGCTGGGCCTGCTCGCGCTGCTGGGCTTCATGGCGATCGCGGCGGGGGTGAAGGTCACCAACGGGCAGCTGGCGATCCCCCAGCTGTTCGAGGACATGTTCCCGGACTGGTTCGCGGGCGTGGCCTTCGCGGCGATCGGCATCGGGGCCCTGGTCCCGGCGGCGATCATGTCCATCGCGGCGGCGAACCTCTTCACCCGCAACATCTACAAGGACTTCATCAAGCCGGACGCCACGCCGAAGGAGGAGGCCCAGGTCTCCAAGATCGTGTCGCTGCTGGTGAAGGTGGGCGCGCTGGTCTTCGTCCTCACCATGGACAAGACCGTCGCCATCAACTTCCAGCTGCTGGGCGGCATCTGGATCCTGCAGACCTTCCCGGCCCTGGTCGGCGGCCTGTTCACCCGCTGGTTCCACCGCTGGGCGCTGCTGGCCGGCTGGGCGGTCGGCATGGTGTACGGGACGGTCGCCGCCTACGGGGTGGCCTCGCCGACCCAGGCGCACTTCGGCGGCAGCGCCAAGGAGATCCCCGGCATCGGTGAGATCGGCTACATCGGCCTCACGGCGTTCGTCCTGAACGTCGTCGTGACCGTGGTCCTGACGTTCGTCCTGAAGGCCGTGAAGGCGCCCGAGGGCATCGACGAGACCGCGCCGGGCGACTACACGGCCGACGCCGGCGACCGGGGGGTCCAGGTGGAACTGCCGCCCGCCACCGCCGGAAGCGCCCACTGAGAGGCCCTCGGCAGAGCGCGTGGCACCCTTGCGGGCCGCCGGGAGGAAGGATCCCGGCGGCCCGCGGTGCTGCCGCACGGCGGCCCGCGGTGCTGCCGCGGGTTGACGCTCCGAGACCACCGCAACACGCAAGAGACACTAGATGTGGTGGTGCCCATCCGGCCCGGCACTAGATGTATGCTCGACCTCGCTGTCGCCCAGGGGAATCCGGTGCGAATCCGGAACTGTCCCGCAACGGTGTACTCGCGTGTATCCGCACGCCTGTTCAGTCCGAGGACCTGTCGGCAGCCCACCCGGCCCTCCGGCCCGGGTGCGTTCTGACGTCCGGGCCTCGTGGAGCGGGCCGGCGGACACGACGCGTGCGCGCTCGTGGCTGTCCCCTGCCCTCCGCCAGGCCCCGTGCCGAGCGAGGGAGAGCCCCACGTGACCATCGCGCCAGCCGATCCGGCTTCAGTCAGCGACCTGGAGACCGACGGTCCCGGTACCGCACTGCTGCGTACCCTGACCGAGCTGACCGTCGATCTGCCCGACGCCGACCCCGGACGGGTCGCCGCCGCCGCGTTGCGCGGCCGGTCCGCGCGGGCCGACGAGGCGGAGCTGCGCGAGCTGGCCACCGAGGCCGCCGCGGGCCTCATCTCCGAGGACCCGGCCTACTCCCGGCTCGCCGCCCGGCTGCTGACCCTCTCGATCCGGGACGAGGCCGCCTCGCAGGGCGTGACGTCGTTCACCGAGTCCGTCTCGGTCGGGCACCGCGAGGGCCTCATCGCCGACCGCACCGCGGAGTTCGTGCGGCTGCACGCCGGACGGCTGGACACGCTGGTGGACGGCGCGGCCGACGACCGCTTCGGCTACTTCGGCCTGCGCACCCTGCACAGCCGTTACCTGCTGCGCCACCCGATCACCCGCAAGGTCGTGGAGACGCCGCAGCACTTCATGCTCCGCGTCGCGTGCGGTCTGGCCGAGGACGACACGACCCGGGCGCTGGACGAGGTCGCGGCCCTCTACGGCCTGATGAGCCGCCTGGACTACCTGCCGTCCTCCCCCACGCTGTTCAACTCCGGCACGCGGCACCCGCAGATGTCGTCCTGCTACCTGCTCGACTCCCCGCTGGACGAGCTGGACTCCATCTACGGCCGCTACCACCAGGTCGCCCGGCTGTCGAAGCACGCCGGCGGTATCGGTCTGTCGTACTCCCGTATCCGCTCGCGCGGTTCGCTGATCCGGGGCACGAACGGGCACTCCAACGGCATCGTGCCGTTCCTGAAGACCCTGGACGCCTCCGTCGCCGCGGTGAACCAGGGCGGCCGGCGCAAGGGTGCCGCCGCGGTGTACCTGGAGACCTGGCACTCCGACATCGAGGAGTTCCTGGAGCTGCGGGACAACACCGGCGAGGACGCCCGCCGTACCCACAACCTCAACCTCGCGCACTGGATCCCGGACGAGTTCATGCGCCGGGTCGACGGCGACCTGCAGTGGTCGCTCTTCTCGCCCGCCGACGTGCCCGAGCTGGTCGACCTGTGGGGCGAGGAGTTCGACGCCGCCTACCGCAAGGCCGAGGCCGCGGGCCTGGCCAAGAAGACGATGCCGGCGCGTGAGCTGTACGGCCGGATGATGCGCACCCTCGCGCAGACCGGCAACGGCTGGATGACCTTCAAGGACGCCGCCAACCGCACCGCCAACCAGACGGCCGAGCCCGGCAACGTCATCCACTCCTCCAACCTCTGCACCGAGATCCTGGAGATCACCAACGACGGCGAGACGGCCGTCTGCAACCTGGGCTCCGTCAACCTCGGCGCCTTCGTGGACACGACGACCGGCGACATCGACTGGGCGCGGCTGGACGAGACGGTCCGCACGGCCGTGACCTTCCTCGACCGCGTGGTGGACATCAACTTCTACCCGACCGAGCAGGCGGGCCGTTCCAACGCCAAGTGGCGTCCGGTCGGTCTGGGCGCGATGGGGCTGCAGGACGTCTTCTTCAAGCTGCGCCTGCCGTTCGACTCCGCCGAGGCCAAGGCCCTGTCCACGCGGATCGCCGAGCGGATCATGCTCGCCGCGTACGAGGCGTCCGCCGAACTCGCCGAGCGCAACGGGCCGGTTCCGGCCTGGGAGCAGACGCGCGCCGCCCGCGGTGTCCTGCACCCCGACCACTACGACACCGACCTCACCTGGCCCGAGCGCTGGGACGCCCTGCGCAAGCGCATCGCGGTGACGGGCATGCGCAACTCGCTGCTGCTGGCGATCGCGCCGACGGCCACCATCGCCTCGATCGCCGGGGTGTACGAGTGCATCGAGCCGCAGGTGTCGAACCTGTTCAAGCGCGAGACCCTGTCGGGCGAGTTCCTCCAGGTCAACTCCTACCTGGTGCAGGAGCTGAAGAACCTCGGCGTGTGGGACGCCCGCACCCGCGAGGCCCTGCGCGAGGCCAACGGCTCCGTCCAGGACTTCGTCTGGATCCCCGAGGACGTGCGCAACCTCTACCGCACGGCCTGGGAGATCCCGCAGCGCGGCCTGATCGACATGGCCGCCGCCCGCACCCCGTTCCTCGACCAGGCGCAGTCGCTCAACCTGTTCCTGGAGACGCCGACCATCGGCAAGCTCTCCTCGATGTACGCCTACGCCTGGAAGTCGGGGCTGAAGACCACGTACTACCTGCGCTCGCGCCCCGCGACGCGCATCGCCCGCGCCGCCCAGGCGCAGGCCACGATCCCCGTGCAGCAGACCACCGACCCGGACGCGGTCGCCTGCTCCCTGGAAAACCCCGAGTCCTGCGAGGCCTGCCAGTGATGACCACCCGCACCCAGAACCTGCTCGACCCCGGCTTCGAGTTGACTCTCCGCCCGATGCGCTACCCGGACTTCTACGAGCGCTACCGGGACGCCATCAAGAACACCTGGACCGTCGAGGAGGTCGACCTCCACTCCGACGTCGCCGATCTCGCCAAGCTCTCCCCCGAGGAGCAGCACCTCATCGGCCGCCTGGTGGCGTTCTTCGCCACCGGCGACTCGATCGTGGCGAACAACCTGGTCCTGACGCTCTACAAGCACATCAACTCCCCCGAGGCGCGCCTGTACCTGTCGCGCCAGCTGTTCGAGGAGGCCGTGCACGTCCAGTTCTACCTGACGCTGCTGGACACCTACCTCCCCGACCCGGAGGACCGCAACGCCGCCTTCGCGGCCGTGGAGAACATCCAGTCCATCCGCGAGAAGGCGGAGTTCTGCTTCAAGTGGATGGACTCGGTGGAGAAGCTGGACCGGCTGGAGACCAAGGCCGACCGCCGGCGCTTCCTGCTCAACCTGATCTGCTTCGCCGCGTGCATCGAGGGCCTGTTCTTCTACGGCGCCTTCGCCTACGTCTACTGGTTCCGCAGCCGCGGCCTGCTGCACGGTCTCGCCACCGGCACCAACTGGGTGTTCCGCGACGAGACGATGCACATGTCCTTCGCCTTCGACGTGGTCGACACCGTCCGCAAGGAGGAGCCGGACCTCTTCGACGACCAGCTGGAGCAGCAGGTCAAGGACATGCTCAAGGAGGCCGTCGAGGCCGAGCTGCAGTTCGCCCGCGACCTGTGCGGTGACGGCCTGCCCGGCATGAACACCGAGTCGATGCGCCAGTACCTGGAGTGCGTCGCCGACCAGCGCCTCACCCGCCTGGGCTTCGCGCCGGTCTACGGCTCCGAGAACCCCTTCTCCTTCATGGAGCTGCAGGGCGTCCAGGAGCTGACGAACTTCTTCGAGCGCCGCCCGTCGGCCTACCAGGTCGCGGTGGAGGGCACCGTCGACCTGGACGAGGACTTCTGAGCCGTACCGGCAGGTTCCCGGCACCCTGAGCGGTCCGGTCCGTCCGACTTCCGTCAGACGGGCCGGGCCGCTCCGTGCTGCCTGCGGGCGTCACCGTTGCGCGGGGCCGCCGGGCGCGCGGCCGCCCGCACCGGCGCCGGCGTCCGCGCCGCCGGGGCCGTACGGGCCGGACCCCGCTCCGCCTGCCGGAGCTGCCGGTCGACGCGCCGGTCGTGCAGGGCGCCGAGCGCGGACGGCAGGATCAGCACGACCAGGATCCCGAGGGTGGCGAGCATTCCGATGAGACCTTCGATCTGGTTTCCGTTCATGGTCACCACTGTCGCGCCCGATACTCCTTACCGTGAGCGGCAGGACTGCCGTAGACCCTCGAATTACTGCCACTGCCGAGGCACACTGGCAGCATGCTGAAGAACGTGGCCGTGGTTCTGCTGGACGGGGTGCACCCCTTCGAGCTGGGTGTCGTGTGCGAGGTGTTCGGCATCGACCGCAGTGATGACGGACTGCCGGTGTACGACTTCGCCGTGGTGTCGGCGGAGGGCCCCCAGCTGGGCACGCACTGCGGTTTCACCGTGTCCACGCCGTACGGCCTGGAGCGGCTGGAGGACGCCGATCTGATCGCCGTGCCGGCCGGTGAGACCTATGCCGAGCGCACGTACCCGCCGGAGCTGCTGGCGGCGCTGCGGCGGGCCACGGAGCGGGGCGCGCGGGTGCTCAGCGTCTGCTCGGGCGTGTTCGTCCTGGCCGCGGCGGGACTGCTGGACGGGCGCCGGTGCGCGGTGCACTGGCACCACGCCGAGCAGCTCGCCCGGCGCTACCCCCGGCTCACGGTCGAGCCGGACGTGCTGTACGTGGACGAGGACCCCGTGATCACCTCCGCCGGGACCGCGGCCGGGATCGACGCCTGTCTGCACCTCGTTCGGAAGGAGCAGGGCCCGGAGGTGGCCAACAAGATCGCCCGCCGGATGGTGGTGCCGCCGCACCGCGACGGCGGGCAGGCGCAGTTCATCGAGCGGCCCCTGCCGAAGGCGCCCTGCGACACGGTCGGCGAGGTGCTGGCCTGGATGGAGGCGCACCTGGAGGAGGAGGTCACCGTCGAGCAGCTCGCCGCCCGCGCCCACATGGCACCGCGCACCTTCGCCCGGCGCTTCCAGCAGGAGACGGGGACCACTCCGTACCGCTGGATCCTGCGTCAACGGGTGCTGCTGGCACAGGAGTTGCTGGAGGGCACGGACGAGACGATGGACGCGGTCGCCTGGCGTACCGGCTTCGGTACGGCCGCGGCGCTGCGCCATCACTTCATCCGGTCGCTGGGGACGACCCCGAACGCCTACCGGCGCGCGTTCCGGGGCCCGCAGGCCGCCTGAGCGCGCGCCGGTACGAGGTGCCCTACCAGGGCATCGCCCGCAGCAGCAGATCGTGCGGGCGCAGCGTGATGCCGACGCGGGTGCTGTCGTCGGACCCGCTGACCTGCTCGAAGCGGTACTTCGCCGAGATCGCCGCGGTGATCAGGCTCAGCTGGGCCATGGAGAAGTGGTCGCTGGGGCACTTGCGGTTGCCCACGCTGAACGGGCTCATGGCGTGCTTCGGTACCTCCTTGGACCGCTCGGGCAGCCAGCGGTCGGGGTCGAAGTCGAGGTGGCGGTCGTAGGAGCGGCCGTCGCGCTGGATGGCGTACGGGCTGTAGACGATGTCCGCCCCCGCCGGAATGCGATAGCCGCCGAGTGCGGTGTCGGTCACCGCGCGCCGCGTGAGAATCCATACGGCGGGACGGAGCCGCATCGCCTCGACGACGACATTGTTGGTGTGCCTGAGTGCGCGGACGTGCTCGAATCCGACCGGCCGGCCACCGGTCACGGATTCGACCTCGGTCCGTACCTTCTCGGCGTGTTCCGGGTGTTCGGCCAGGACCTGGAGCAGCCACATGATCGTGGATGCGACTGTTTCGCTGCCGGGGGTGAGTATCGCGACGACCTGGTCGTGGATCTCCTGTTCCCCGATGGGGTCGCCATTGTCGTCCTTCGCCTCCAGCAATGCCGTCAGCAAATCGTCCGGCTTTTGACCAGATGCCCTCCGCTCGGCGACGATCTCGTCCACCAGCAGATGCAAATCGGCCAATGCCCGGTTGAATTCGCGGTTCGCCGGTAGCGGCAGCCGGTAGAGCGGTCCGAGCGGGATCACCATCCGGCGGTACATACCGCGGAAGACGGTGGCGAGGTCGACGCTGAGCCGTTCCGCGCGCTCGTCCATGTAGTCACCGCGCAGCAGGCAGCGGGCGGCGATACGGACGGCGACCCGGAAGGACTCGGAGGTGCAGTCGATGGTCCGGCCGGGCTGCCAGCGTTCGGTCAGCGCGTGCGCCTCCTCCTCCATGACGGGACCGTAGGCGGGTATCGCGTCGAGCCGGAACGCGGGCTGTATGGTGCGCCGTTGGCGACGGTGCCGGGGGCCGTTCGCGGTGGCCACGCCCTCCTTGCCGAGGAGCCCTTCGAGGGACTCCCACAGCGGCCCGTCGATCTTGAAGTCGGGACTCAGGGCCAGGGCGCCGGTGAGCTCCGGCGTGGTGACGGCGTACACCGTCTTGGGGCCGAGCTTCAGGCGCACGACCTCACCGTGCTCGCGCAGCCCGGACATGAAGGCGAGCGGGTCGCGGACCAGTTTCAGGCCGTGCCCGAAGAGCGGTACGGCCCCGCCGGCCAGCACCGGTTCGCGTGGTGCGGGCGCCTCGGGGGTCTCGTCCGTCGTGGGCTTCACCGACTCGACGGTCATTTCTCACCTGCCGCTTCGTTCGTGACGTACGGGGGCGTGGAGCGGTCGTCCCAGCTGTCGACCATGTACCGGCCGGACTCGTGGTGGAACCAGTAGACGGAGCTGAACCAGTTGCGCATATTGCCGACGCAGGACCGGACGGCGGCGCTCAATTCCCTGCCGCGGGCCGTTCCGTCGTCGATCTCGTCGGCGAACGCCAGGGCCGCCCGTTCAGCGACGAGGAATTCCGTGATGGACTCCTCGACGCGCCGCCTGACTTCGTCCACCGCTTCTTCCAGGGTCAGCCCCTCATGGGTGATGAGACTGATTCCCAGATTGTGCACCTCGTCGCCCGCTATTTCCTTCGGCAGCGAACAGAGGTCGTTGTACCAGGCGGCGAATTCCTGGCTGAGCAGCGCCGCCCGGCGGTACGCCGGGTTTTTCCGTACGGACTCCGGGAGTTCACACCCGGCGCTGGGCTCCAGCAGGTCCGTCCATATCCAGTGCGCGAAGGTGAGGCGGCGCAGGGCGAGATACTCCTCGACCCCGGGTATGTACCCCTCGGTGCGATTGCGGAATTCCCGGTCGTAGGCCTCGATCACCGCGTGGAAGTGCCGGGCGAACCGCTGGTTCCAGGTGCGCGGCAGGAAGCCGTACAGCCGGAGCACACTGTCCGCGAAGCCCGCCACCAGGGGGTCGGGGTGGTGCAGATGGTGCCTGGGCGCGTCGAGAGCCGCGTGCAGCCGGTAGCGCAGCCGCCGCCAGTCCCCCACCCGGCCGTGCACGATGTCACGGTCGTGGCGGTCGTCCCAGACGAAGAACCAGGCGCTGTAGTCGGCTATGGCCTGCAGGACCTCCTCCGGGGCCCCTGTGTAGAAGCCCGCCATGAGGTCCGTGTAGCACAGTCCGTCGGCATATTCCGCCACCTTGGCCGCCGGCATGAGCCGTTTTTCCAGGAGCCAGCGTCGTGTCTTCTCCTGCAGTCGTGGCCAATACGGATGCAGTTGCCGTGGAAAGGCGGATTCGATCACCGGCAGTGCCAGTGAGGGTGGTACTACGACCGCCGTCGGCGTCGCTGTGGTGCTGTGTGGGAAAGCTTGCACGGACAAACCCCTCTCAGCCGCCAGCGCGCACACCCCTCCCCTGTGCCGGGCGTGCGCCGTTGCGTATCCCCGTACTTACATTCAGCACCACAACTGACCGCCGTGGGAACGGATTTGCTCCACTCACTACCCCCAAGTGCCGAGGTTCCCCCCTTGTGTGACTGATTAAGGATCACTAGGGGCACAGAAGGGATCGGTTGTACGACGCACGTGCGAGCGAACAGCGGCAACACGAAGGGCGCCCGGCCTGGAAGGATCCGGCCGGGCGCCCCAAGTGTCGTGTGCTGGTCAGTCGTTGGCGACCACGGGGTAGCGTGGCTCGTTCTCGGCCATCTGCCGCAGCGCGTCCTTGCGGTCCCGCTTCGACAGCCGGTCGATGTAGAGGTAGCCGTAGAGGTGGTCGGTCTCGTGCTGCAAACAGCGTGCGAAGTACCCCGTGCCACGGACCTTGATCGGGTTGCCCTGCTCGTCCTGACCGGTCACCTCGGCGTAGTCGGGACGCGCGAGCGACGCGTACGCCGTGGGCACGGAGAGGCAGCCCTCGTTGCTGTCGTCGAGCCGGCGCTTCTCGGCGGGCAGGTCGACCAGCTTCGGGTTGCACACCACGCCGACGTGCCGGACACCCTCATCGTCCTGGCAGTCGTAGACGAAGACCTTCAGGTCGACACCGATCTGGTTGGCGGCCAGGCCCACGCCCTCGGCGGTGCGCTGGCTGGCGAACATGTCGGCGACCAGCTGCTGCAGCTCCTCGCCGAACTCGGTGACGTCCCTGCACTCCTTGTGCAGCACCGGGTTGCCGACGACCGTGATCGGCCGCGAGGTGCCGCGCTCACGCCAGGCCCTCTCGCGCTCCTCGCCGTCCTCCGTGTCGACGACATAGCCCTCGCCGTCGACGGGGAGCACGCCCGCGTGCTGCTGATCGGTGTCCTGCTGCGCCATGACCGACGTACGCCTTCCTCAAAGAACAGGGGGAGATGCTGCTGATACAGGGTACGTGGGGCGCGGCCCCGACAGGCGCGGGGAACTCCCCGGCCGGTCCCGGCGGGCCCCCGGCCGCACGCACTCCTCAGCAGACCTCTTCAAGATCCCTCCAGTCCCGGGAATCGGGACTGTCGGCCACCCATCCGTCCAGCAGTCCCCGCACCAGCGAGGCCGGCGCGGCCACCCCGCACTCCCGCTCCGGGACCCACAGCTGCCCGTCGGTCCGGTGCCCCAGCGGCCCGGGGTGACCCGGCTCGCTGTGGTCGTGCGGGTCGAGGTGCACGCCCTCGCCCTCGTCGGACGGCATCTGCGACTCGGAGCACATCCGGCACAGCAGCCGCACCGACGACGACCAGTCCTCGGCGGCGAACCCGGCGTCGGCCGCGAGCTGCTCCAGCGCGTCCCGGTCGGCCTCGGTGGCCGCCTCCAGCAGGACCACCCAGGTGGGCACGGGGGACGGCGCCCACAGCTCGATCTCGTCGAAGACGGGGAAGGAGTGCCCGGTGGACGTGGTGCGCTCGCCGTGCGGGACACCGTCGTGCAGCACGACCTCGCCCCAGCGCCGCCCGGACGAGGGGAGCGGGATGGACAGGACCTCCAGCCGGGCCGGATCGAGCCTGCGGCCCCACACGACCTCGGCCTCACCCTCGGGTGAGAGCCGCACGGCAGCGCTGCCCAGCTCCATGCCGAGGGGTTCGGCGGTGGCGGCGGCGTCCCCGGGCACCTTCAGGCCGTACGCCTGCCAGGCGCGGCGGGCCAGCGGCCAGTCCTGGAGGGCGGTCGCGGCGATGCCGACGTTCCACCAGTCGGGCGCCCCGGTCTCCCGGTCGAGCAGCGCGACCGCACGCAGTCCGGCCGCGCGGGCCTGCTCCCAGTCGTGCCGGAACTTGTGCAGCAGGGCGAGGTTGAACCAGGACTCCGAGAGCCAGGGTTCCAGGTCGGCAGCGCGTGTCAGCAGCTCTCCCGCGTCCTCGTACCGGCCGTCGCCGATGAGTGTGAACGCGCGGTCGGTGGCCTGCCGCCAGGAGGCGGAGGGCCGGTGCCGTCCCTTGCCGAAGATCCTCACGATTCCCGCCTGCCAGTTCCATTTCCCTACAGTGGGCTGGCTTGTGCCCCCGGACATCCTCTCCCTCGCATCCAACCACGTACGGCGGGAAAGGCGCTCATTACCCATGGGTTACCCAGCCGGGCACGGGGTCAGACAGTTCCGTTCGTCTCACCGGCACCCGCTCCCGCGCTCCCCGGGGCCGGGCCAGCACCCGGGCGAGCGACTCCACGACTTCGGGAGCGTAGTCCCCCGCGGTGCCCAGGCGCAGCTCCTCCAGCGCGCGCAGGGGGCCCTCGGGGCCGGCGTCCCGGGTCATCTCGTCGTAGGCGTTCACGGCCCGGACGACACGGGCGGCGAGTGGCTGCTCCGGGTAGGGGTCGGCCTGCCGCTCCACGACGACGGCCACCTCCGCGTCGACGCCGGTCTGCCGGACGACGGCACCGCCGAGCAGCGCGATGCGCCGCTGCTCGGCCGCGGGCAGGGCGGCGGTGGCACCGGCCGGGACCGGGTCGACCAGGCTGAGCTGCCCGATGTCGTGCATGAGGGCCGCGTACTCCAGGACGGTCAGTTCCGGCCCGGTCAGGCCCAGGTCCCGGCCGACGGCGAGGCTGAGCGCGGCGACCCTGCGGGCGTGGCCGGCGGGCGTGCAGCCGGCGATCTCGGTGGCCCGGGCGAGGGAGGCGATGGTCTGCCGGTAGGTGGCACGGACGGCCGCGTACCGGCGCACGGACAGCTGGACGAGCAGCATGGGCAGACAGAACACGGGCAGCGCCCACAGGCCGACGACGGCGGACGCGAGCGCTATCACCGCGCCGGTGGCGACGACGGCGGACCCGATGCCGCGCAGCCCCCGCAACTCCTCGCGCAGCCGCGGTCCGAACGGCCAGCCGGTGCGGCAGTGGGCCAGCGCGGCGGCCAGCACGGCACCGCACAGGGAGGTGAGGGCGAGCAGGGTGAGCAGCAGCAGCGCGTAGGCGGGACCGCTCCAGGAGGCGAAGGCGCCCTCGTTGTACAGGGGTTGGAAGCAGACCGCGGCGAAACCGACGGTCAGGACGCGCCGGGCCAGGTGGTCGGCGGTGCCGCCGCGGCCCCGCCAGATGTGCGGGACGGCACCGAGCAGCGCGGCGACGAGGACGACGGTGACGACCTGGGCGGCGCCGTGCTGGCTGGGCCGCCCGGCGTCGGCGCCCAGCAGGGCGTAGGACAGGGAGCCGGCGGCGCCCAGGGGGGCGGCCTGGCGGCCCTGGGCGTCGCTCCACCGGGTCAGCTCGCCGACGGTGATGAGCACCGCGAAGGCGAGTGCGTCACCCCGGTCGGCCAGGCCCGTCCACAGGGTGACGGCGAGGGAGCCGGCCGCGACGAGGGCCGCGGTGCCGTGGACCAGCCGCAGGACGGTCATCGGGGCACCTCGGTGCGGGAGGCCGGCGCGGCGGGGGCGGGGTCGTGCGCCGGTTCGTCGGCGGTGACCGCGGGGTGCCAGCCGGAGCGGCGCAGGACGCGGCCGAGCGCGGTGACCATGCGGGGGTCGAAGTGGGTCCCGGCACAGCGCTCCAGCTCGGCGAGCGCCGCCTCGACCGGGCGGGCCCTGCTGTAGGAGCGGGTGGAGGTCATGGCGTCGAACGCGTCGGCGACGGCGACGATCCGGGCGCACTCGGGGATCCGGGTGCCGGCCAGGCCGTAGGGATAGCCGCTGCCGTCGAGCCGTTCGTGGTGGTGGAGGATGGCCGCGCGGGCCTCGCCGAGGAAGGAGATCCCGCGGACCATCTCGTGGCCGTACTCGGGGTGCAGTTCGATGACGCGCCGCTCCTCGGGGGTGAGCGGGCCGTCCTTGCGCAGCAGCCGGGTGGGCACGCCGAGCTTGCCGACGTCGTGCAGGATGCCGGCGAAGCGCAGCACCTCGACGCGGTCGTCGTCCATGCCGAGTTCGCGGGCGATCAGCACGGACGCCTGTCCGACGCGTTCGCTGTGGCCGCGGGTGTAGCCGTCCTTGATGTCGACGGCCTGGACGAGGGCGCGGATGGTG
Source organism: Streptomyces sp. SID486 (assembly GCF_009865385.1). Taxonomy (GTDB): domain Bacteria; phylum Actinomycetota; class Actinomycetes; order Streptomycetales; family Streptomycetaceae; genus Streptomyces. The sequence goes on from NZ_WWJT01000189.1 coordinate 29,961, forward strand.
GCCTGGTGGGCGGCGCGTTCGCGGTGGTACTGGGCGAACACCCACCAGGAGACGCACATCGGCAGCAGCACGAGCAGCGCGGACACCGGCCCGTAGGGGCTGCGCCACAGCACGGCCATCATCAGCCCGGCGAGTCCGTGCACCGTGACGGCGGCCAGGGAGCGGGCGAGCAGGCCGCGCCAGGCCCGCCGCAGCGGCACCGGCCCGACCGCCGCGCGCAGGCCGCCGTCGAGCGCGGTGAGCACAAGGCAGAAGGCGAGGACGGCCGCTCCGGCGGTCAGCAGGGCGTACGGGAAGTCGGAGCCGGCCACGGCGTCCCGGCCGCCGAGCGCCCCGTGCACCCGGGCGGCTCCCCACACGGCGAGCGCGGGCTGCGCGGCCCGCCACACGCGCCGTGGCAGGGCGGGGCGGTGCTCGACCGGGGAGAGCAGGGCGGCGGGCACCGGGACGAGCGCGGCGGCCGCCGGGGGCAGCAGGAACGCGCCGGCGAGCAGGACGGGATAGAAGGGGCCGCCGAAGCGGCGGTGCACCACGTGCTCGCAGGCGGCGTAGAGGGCGGCCAGCAGGGCCGTCGCCGCCCAGGGGGTGCCGGTGGCGGGCAGACGCAGCAGGCAGAGTGCGGCCAGCAGGGCGACACCGGCCACGTAGCCGCGTGCCCTCGCCGGTACCGCGTCCATCGCGCCCCTCCCCGACCGTCCCTCTCCGGGCTCGGAGCCTAGGACGGATACGGGGGAGATCGGGGCCTATGACCTGAGGATTAGCACGTTCGGGTGATATGCCCCGGCGTGTCAGGACTCCTGCGGCGCGATCGGGGCCTTGGTCACGTCGTGCTCCGGCACGGCCTGTCCGGAACGGATCAGCTCCAGCCGGCCCATGACCTTGGCCCGCAGGTCGGCGGGCACGTCGTCATGCCCGCAGCACCGCTTCACCAGCTTCTTCACGGCCTGCTCGAGGCCGTACTTCTCCAGGCACGGCGAGCATTCCTCGAAGTGATGCTGGAACTTGTCGCGGTCGATGTCCGGCATCTCGCTGTCGAGGAACTCGTACAGGTGGTCGAGGACCTCGCCGCAGTCCGTCTCGTGCGGCTCTCCGCAGCTCATGAGCCCGAGCCTTTCGCTTCGTTCGACTCCCCGGCGCCCGCCGGGACCAGCCCCCGTTCCCGGGCGTAGTCCTCCAGCATGCCGCGCAGCTGACGACGGCCGCGGTGCAGCCGGGACATCACCGTACCGATGGGTGTCCCCATGATGTCCGCGATCTCCTTGTACGCAAAGCCCTCGACGTCCGCGAGATAGACGGCGATGCGGAACTCCTCGGGGATCGCCTGCAGCGCTTCCTTCACGTCCGAGTCGGGCAGGTGGTCGAGCGCCTGCGACTCGGCGGAGCGCAGACCGGTCGACATGTGCGACTCGGCACGCGCGAGCTGCCAGTCCTCGATCTCCTCGGCGGCGCTGCGCTGGGGTTCGCGCTGCTTCTTGCGGTAGGAGTTGATGAACGTGTTGGTGAGGATCCGGTACAGCCACGCCTTGAGGTTCGTGCCCTCGCGGAACTGGTGGAAGGACGCGTACGCCTTCGCGTACGTCTCCTGCACCAGGTCCTCGGCGTCGGCCGGGTTGCGCGTCATGCGCAGTGCGGCCGAGTACATCTGGTCGAGGAATTCGAGCGCGTCCCGCTCGAAGCGCGCGCTGCGCTCCACGGTCGTCTCACCGGACGTCTCCGCATCGGCGCCCTGGCCCTCGGGCAGCTCCGCCTGGCCGTTGTCGGTCCCTGCGTCGGTCCCAGTGACCGGACCCACCTCCTCAAGATCCCGGGCAGGACCGAAACCGGTCCCACTCGTTTCGGAGGATAGAACACCACCCGTACCTGCCGCCGCTCGAATAGGAGCGGTCCGGGCCGCGTGCAGCACCGACCACTCGAGGTCACGGCTGCTGCTGCGGGCCGGGCAAATGGTCGAACCCATGCGGCGGACTTCCTCTCCACGACGTCGGTGCCGATCCCTTCAGCACGTCTGCTCGCCTCAACAGCGGGCCGCCGCGGGACATTCCCGGTGTCACCCGAGTGACACGATCCACTCCCGCACTGCGCCGGTGATGGTCTCCAGAGCCCGCTCCGGGGTGGTCGGCGCCCGTTTGGGCACGGCGAAGCCGTGATCGCCGTACGCGACCTCGACCAGGTCGTAGGCACCCTCGGGGAACTCCTCGGGCCGCCCGAAGGGGTCGTTGCCGCCCTGGACGACCAGGGTGGGCACGCCGGCGCCCAGGAGTTCCTCCGCCCGGGACTTCTCCGGCCTGCCGGGCGGGTGCAGCGGGAAGCTCAGGGCGAGCACGGCGTGGGCGCCCAGCTCCGCCGCGGTACGGCAGGCGACCCGGGCGCCCGCGCTGCGTCCCCCGGAGATCACCGGCAGGCCGGGCTCCGCGAGCGCGGGCCACACCCCGCGCCAGCCGGTGTCCAGGGTCTTCGGCGCGGGCGCGACCTTCTTGCCGGCGACCCGCCAGGGCTGCTCGACGAGGGCGACGGTGACGCCGTGCTCCGGGAGCGCGGCGGCCAGTGCCCGCAGGTCGCGCGCCTCGATGCCGCCGCCCGCCCCGTGGCCCACGGCCAGTACCAGCCGTGCCCGCGCAGCCTTGTGCCAGGTGATCCGGGCGTCGCCCGCCTCCGTGCCGACGGTTTCGGTAGTCACGTCAGAAGAGTGTGCCCTCTTCGGGCGCCGCCAGCTCCTTCAGCAGCTCCGGGCCGTTGTTGCGGACGTTGCTGACGGCGGTGGGTACCGGGTAGGCGCGCATCAGGCCGGCCGGGGGCGGGGCGAGCAGGCCGCGCAGCTCCTCGGGGTCGGTGCGGGAGGGGTCGAGCCAGGCGTCCCAGCGGTCCGGGGTGAGCATCAGCGGCATCCGGGGGTGGATGTCGGCGAGGGAGCGCGGACCGTCGGCGGGGGCGACCGCCAGCGGGGTGGTCTCCGCCTCGGTGGTGATCACCGAACAGGTGACCCACCAGGCTCGCGGGTGGTCGTCGGGCAGGGTGCGGTCGCGCCAGAACTCGTAGAGGCCGGCCATCGCGAACACCGAGCCGTCGGCGGGCAGCACGAAGTACGGCTGTTTGCGCGGCCGTTTTTTCCTGCCCTCGACCTCCAGCTCGCGCTCCTGCTCGCCGGTGACCCACTCGTAGTAGCCGTCGGCCGGCAGGACGCAGCGGCGGGCGGCGAAGGCGCGGCGGTAGGCCGGCTTCTCGTGCACGGTCTCCGCGCGCGCGTTGATCATGCGGGCACCGCCCTCGGGCGTCTTGGCCCAGGAGGGGACCAGACCCCACTTCAGCCTGCGCAGCTGGCGAACCGGACGCGAGGAGTCCGCGTCTTTCAGGGGGCGGTCCAGGACGGCGTAGACCTCCTTGGTCGGCGCCACGTTGTAGTCCGGCTCCAGGGTCTCCTCGGGGTCCCACTTCTCGACCTCGAAGATCCCCGCGAGATCCTCGGGCCTACGACTCGATGCATACCGTCCGCACATACGTGCCACACTGCCAGACTCCGTACCAGCAGAGGGAGCCACTCCGACACATGGACAGCCTCGCCGCCACCGCGCTGCCCAGCATCTGGGACCGGCTCACGGGCACCCAGACCGACCCGGATCTGTGGGTGGTGCTGGCCACCGCGGCCGCCGCGCTCGCCGTGGTCGTCCCGCACCCGCTGTGGCGGATAGCCCGCAACGCGGTCACCATCGCGCACGAGGGCGGTCACGGCCTGGTCGCCCTGCTCACCGGCCGGCAGCTCACCGGCATCCGGCTGCACTCCGACACCAGCGGGCTCACGGTCAGCCGGGGCAAGCCCTACGGCCTGGGGATGATCCTCACGGCCGCCGCCGGCTACACGGCGCCCTCGCTGCTGGGCCTCGGCGGGGCCGCGCTGCTGGCGGCCGGCCGCATCACCCTGCTGCTGTGGGCGGCCACCGCGCTGCTGGTGGCGATGCTGGTGATGATCCGCAACGCCTACGGCGTGCTGACGGTGCTCCTCGCGGGCGGGGCGTTCCTGCTGGTGTCCTGGCTGGCGGGGCCGCAGGTGCAGGCGGCGTTCGCCTACGCGGTGGTGTGGTTCCTGCTGCTCGGCGGGGTCCGGCCGCCGTTCGAACTCCAGCTGAAGCGGTCCCGGGGAGGGGCCGGGGACTCGGACGCGGACCAGCTGTCGCGGCTGACGCACGTCCCGGCGGCCCTGTGGCTGTTCCTGTTCCACGCGGTGTCCCTGTGCTCGCTGATCGGCGGCGGTCGCTGGCTGCTGGAACGTTGACCCCGGACCACTCCTTATAAAGTGGCCCCATGGCCCCGAACAGCTCCTCCACCGCCCTCTGGCCCGCCCCGTACGCGAGCGGGGCCGTCGACGCCACGGTCCACGTGCCGGGGTCCAAGTCGGTCACCAACCGTGCCCTGGTCCTCGCCGCCCTGGCCTCCGAGCCGGGCTGGCTGCGGCGCCCGCTGCGCTCCCGCGACACCCTGCTGATGGCCGGCGCCCTGCGGGCCATGGGCGTGGAGATCGAGGAAGGGGTCGGCCCCGACGGCACCGGCGAGGCGTGGCGGGTGCTGCCCACGGGGCTGCACGGCCCGGCCACGGTCGACGTCGGCAACGCGGGCACCGTCATGCGGTTCCTGCCGCCGGTGGCCGCGCTGGCCGACGGCCCGATCCGGTTCGACGGGGACCCGCGGTCGTACGAGCGCCCGCTGAACGGCGTGATCGACGCGCTGCGCGTGCTCGGTGCCCGGATCGACGACGACGGCCGGGGCACGCTGCCGCTGACCGTGCACGGCGGCGGGGCGCTGGACGGCGGCCCGGTGGCGGTCGACGCCTCCTCGTCCTCCCAGTTCGTCTCGGCGCTGCTGCTGTCCGGGCCGCGCTTCAACCAGGGCGTCGAGGTCCGGCACACCGGCACGAGCCTCCCCTCCCTGCCGCACATCCGGATGACGGTGGACATGCTGCGCGCGGTCGGCGCCCAGGTGGACACCCCGGAGGCGGGCGGCGAGCCCGACGTGTGGCGGGTGACCCCGGGCGCGCTGCTCGGCCGGGACCTGACGATCGAGCCGGATCTGTCCAACGCGCAGCCGTTCCTCGCGGCGGCCCTGGTCACCGGCGGAAAGGTGCGGATCCCGGACTGGCCGGGGCGCACCACCCAGCCGGGTGACCGGCTGCGGGAGATCTTCACCGAGATGGGCGGTTCCTGCGAACTCACCGAGACCGGGCTGGAGTTCACCGGTTCGGGTGCGATCCACGGCATCGACGCGGACCTGGGTGACGTGGGTGAGCTGACCCCGGGCATCGCGGCGGTGGCCGCGCTGGCGGACTCGCCGTCCACCCTGCGGGGCGTGGCCCATCTGCGGCTGCACGAGACGGACCGGCTGGCCGCGCTCACCAAGGAGATCAACGAGCTGGGCGGCGACGTCACGGAGACCGCCGACGGCCTGCACATCCGCCCGCGCCCGCTGCACGGCGGGACCTTCCACACCTACGAGGACCACCGTATGGCGACCGCCGGTGCGATCATCGGCCTGGCGGTCGAGGGCGTGCGGATCGAGAACGTGGCGACGACGGCGAAGACCCTGCCGGACTTCCCCGAGCTGTGGGCCGGGATGCTCGGGCAGTAGGGACCACGCCATGCGCCGCTACGGCAAGCACACCGACGAGGACGACATCCGCAGCCGTCCCAACCGCAAGGGCAACCGGCCGCGGACGAACATCCGGCCCAAGCACGAGGACGCGGCCGAGGGCATGGTCCTCACGGTCGACCGGGGCCGGCTGACCTGCCTGGTCGACGACCGGGTCGTCATGGCGATGAAGGCCCGGGAGCTGGGCCGCAAGGCGGCCGTCGTCGGCGACCGGGTGTTCCTGGTCGGTGACCTGTCCGGCAGGAAGGACACGCTCGCGCGGATCGTGCGCATCCAGGAGCGGACGTCGGTGCTGCGCCGCACGGCCGACGACGACGATCCCTACGAGCGGGTCGTCGTCGCCAACGCCGACCAGCTGGCGATCGTCACCGCGCTCGCCGATCCCGAGCCCCGCCCGCGTCTCATCGACCGCTGTCTGGTCGCGGCCTTCGACGGCGGCCTGGAGCCGCTGCTGGTGATGACCAAGTCGGACCTGGCCCCGCCCGACAAGCTGCTGGAGCTGTACGGCGACCTCGACATCCCCTACGTCGTCACCAGCCGCGAGGAGCTGGAGAACGGTGACGCGGCGGACCGGGTACGCGCACAACTCGACGGCAGGGTCACCGCGTTCGTGGGCCACTCGGGCGTCGGCAAGACCACCCTGGTCAACGCGCTCGTGCCGGAGGAACTGCGGCGTACGACGGGTCACGTCAACGCGGTGACCGGCCGGGGCCGGCACACCACGACGTCCGCGCTGGCGCTGCCGCTGAGCGGGGACGGCGGCTGGGTGGTCGACACCCCGGGCGTCCGTTCCTTCGGGCTCGCGCACATCGACCCGTCCCGGGTGATCCACGCCTTCCCGGATCTGGAGGCCGGCACGGAGGGCTGCCCGCGCGCGTGCAGTCACGACGAGCCGGACTGCGCGCTGGACGCGTGGGTGGCGGAGGGACACGCGGACCCGGCGCGGCTGTACTCGCTGCGCCGGCTGCTGGCCACGCGGGAGCGCACGGAAGGCGACTGAGGACCGCGTTGTTCGCCCGGGCGGGCGTGCGGCAAGTGCATAATCGCACCGAGCCGGAGATCCGGACCAACGGGAGGACAGCGCATGGCGTGGCTGCTGGTCATAGTGGCCGGGATTCTGGAGACCGGTTTCGCCGTGTGCCTGAAGCTCTCGCACGGGTTCACCCGCCTGTGGCCGACGATCGCGTTCGCCTCGTTCGCCCTGGGCAGCTTCGGTCTGCTGACCCTCTCCCTCAAGAAGCTGGACGTCGGTCCCGCCTACGCCGTGTGGACCGGGATCGGCGCGGCGGGCACCGCGATCTACGGCATGATCTTCCTCGGCGACCTCGTGTCCACCCTGAAGATCGTCTCCATCAGCCTGGTCATCGTCGGGGTGATCGGGCTGCAGCTGTCGGGCTCGACGCACTAGCCGCGGCCGTACGGACCGCGGCCGTCAGGGCCGGCGCACCAGCCGCGGCCATACGGACCGCAGCCCTCGGGGCCGACACACCAGCCGCGGCCATACGTACCGCAGCCGTCAGGGCCGGCGCACCAGCCGCGGCCCCGGCGCGCCGGGCCGTCTCAGAGCACCTCCCGGACCCGGGGGAAGTGGCAGGCCACACCGTCCCCCTCGAATGCGGGCACGTCGTGCGCGCACCGCTTCTGCTCGTCCACCGTCAGAGCGGTGTACAGCGGGCAGCGGGTCCTGAAGCGGCAGCCGTCGTAGCGGCGGGTGGGCGACGGCGGGTCGCCGGCGAGCAAAATCCGCGAGCGCTGACGGGCCCGCTCGCGCTCCGGGTCGGGCAGCGGCACGGCGGAGAGCAGGGCCTGGGTGTAGGGGTGCCGGGGCCGCGCGAAGACCTCGTCGACCGGGCCGGCCTCGACCGTGCGGCCGAGGTAGACCACGCTGACGCGGTCGGCGATGTTCCGGACCACGGACAGGTCGTGGGAGACGAAGAGGTAGGCGAGCCCCAGCTCCTCCTTCAGCCGCCGCAGCAGGTCCAGCACCTCGGCCTGCACGGAGACGTCGAGCGCGGAGACGGGTTCGTCCAGGACGAGCAGCTCGGGGGCGACGGACAGGGCGCGGGCGATGCCGATCCGCTGGCGCTGCCCGCCGGAGAACTCGTGCGGGAAGCGGTCGGCGTGGGCCGGGTCGAGACCGACCTGGGTGAGGAGCCCGGCCACGCGGCGGGCGACGGTGGCCCGGTCGGCGCCCTGGGTGCGCAGCGGTTCGGCGACGATGTCGCCCACCGGCATCCGGGGGTCGAGGGAGGCCATCGGGTCCTGGAAGACGATCTGGATCCGGCGGCGCAGGTCCTTCACCGCCGCCCTGCCGAGGCCGCCGAGCCGCTGCCCGAACAGCTCGACGGTCCCGCCCTCGGGCGCGGCCAGTTCGAGCAGTTCGAAGAGGGTGGTCGACTTGCCGGAGCCGGACTCCCCGACCAGGGCGAGGGTCTCGCCGCGGCGGATGTCGAGGTCGACGCCGTCGACGGCGTACACCGTGCCGGTGCGGCGCTTGACGACGGTGCCCTTGAGGACGGGGAACGTGCGGGTGAGTCCGCGCACCCGCAGCACCGGCTCGCCGCCGGCGGGCCGGGGTTCGCGCGCGGTGTCGATGCGCGGGACGGCGGCGAGGAGCTGCCGGGTGTAGGGCTCGCGGGGGCGGTGGAAGACGTCCGGGGCCGGCCCCTGTTCGACGACGCGGCCGTCCCGCATGACGGCGACCCGGTCGGCCATGCCGGCGATGACCCCGAGGTCGTGGCTGACCAGCAGCACGGCGGCGCCGGTCTCCCGCCGGGCGGTGCGCAGCACGTCGAGGATCTGGGCCTGGATGGTGACGTCCAGGGCGGTGGTGGGCTCGTCGGCGAGGATGAGGTCGGGTTCGCCGGCCATCGCCATGGCGATCATGGCGCGCTGGCGCATGCCGCCGGAGAACTCGTGGGGGAAGGCCCGGGAGCGCAGTTCCGGTTCGGGGATGCCGACGAGGTCGAGCAGTTCGACGGCGCGCCTGCGGGCCTGCTCGCGGCCGGTGTCCCGGTGGGCGCGGACGGCCTCGGCGATCTGGTCGCCGATGCGGTGGACCGGGGTGAACGCGGACAGCGGGTCCTGGAAGACCATGGCCACGCGATCGCCCCGGATGCCGGTCAGCACCCGCTCGCTCGCGCCGAGGAGTTCGGTGCCGTCGAGCCGGATCGAGCCGCGCGCGGTGGCGTTGCCGGGCAGCAGCCCGAGGACGGAGAGCGCGGTGACGGACTTGCCGGAACCCGACTCGCCGACCAGTCCGAGGACTTCCCCTCGTTCCACCGTCAGGCTGACGTCCCGTACGGCCGGCCGCCCGGCGAAGTCGACGTCGAGCGAGGTGACTTCGAGCAGCGGGCTCACCGGGCGGCTCCCCGGGAGGTGGGGTCCAGGGCGTCGCGCAGGCCGTCGCCGACGAGGTTGACGGCGAGCACGAAGACGACCAGCAGCCCGGCCGCGAAGAAGAACATCCAGGGGTAGGTGATCGCGGCGCCGGTGCCGGAGGCGATGAGCGTGCCGAGGGACACGTCGGGCGGCTGCACGCCGAAACCGAAGTAGGACAGCGCGGTCTCGCTCATCACCGCGCCGCCGACCTGGATGGTCGCGTCGATGATGAGGAAGGAGGCCACGTTGGGCAGCACGTGCCGCCAGATGATGCGGAACGGTCCGACACCCATGTAGCGGGCGGCGCGCACGAACTCACGCTCCTTGAGGGACAGGGTCATCGAGCGCACCACCCGCGCGGTGATCATCCACGCGAAGACGGTGAGCAGGGCGACGAAGGCGAACCAGCCGCCGGAGCGCAGCCGGGGCGAGACGATCGCGATGATCAGGAACGACGGGAAGACGAGGAGCAGGTCGACGCAGAACATCAGCAGCCGGTCGGTCCAGCCGCCGAAGTATCCGGCGCAGGCGCCCACGAGCGCGGCGAGGCCCGTGGCCAGCACGGCCACCAGCAGGCCGATGAGCAGCGACTTCTGCAGCCCTCGCGCGGTCTGGGCGAAGACGTCCTGACCGATGCGGTTGGTGCCCCACCAGTGGTCGGGGCCGGGGGCGGCGCGCAGGGCGGCGTAGTCGATATGGCTGTAGGACCAGGGGGTGAGCCAGGGCCCGACGAAGGCGAGCAGGAAGAGCAGCACGAGGACGACGGCTCCGGCGAGGGCCGACCTGTTGCGCAGGAACCGGCGCAGGACGAGCGCGGAGCGGCCGGCCGGGGTGACGGCGGGTGCGGTGCGGGTGGCCGTGGTCATGAGGTCGTCCGGATGCGCGGGTCGAGGGCGGCGTGCAGCAGGTCGGCGAGGAAGCCGGAGAGCAGCACGATGACGGCGGCGAAGACGTTCACGGCGACGACCGAGTTGACGTCGTTCTTGCCGATGGAGTTCACGAACCACTCCCCCATGCCGTGCCAGCCGAAGATCGTCTCGGTGAAGGTGGCACCGGTGAACAGGGCGAGGAAGCCGTACGAGAAGTACGTCGACATGGGGATGAGGGCGGTACGCAGCCCGTGCCGGAGCAGCACGGTCCGGCGGCGCAGTCCTTTGGCGCGGGCCGTGCGCAGGTAGTCGGAGCCGAGGACGTCGAGCATGCTGCTGCGCTGGTAGCGGCTGTAGCCGGCGACGGCGAACAGGGCGACGGAGAGGGTGGGCAGCAGCAGGTGGACGGAGCGGTCCTTCAGGACCGCCCAGAAGCCGCCGTCCACCCCCGGGCTCTTCTCGCCGGTGAACTGGATCAGTTCGGTGCCCGTGGTCTGGTTGAACCAGATCGCGCCGGTCTTGAGCAGGATCGCCAGCAGGAACACCGGGGTGCTCAGCAGCGCGAAGGAGACGACGGTGACCGCGCGGTCGCTGAACCGGTACTGCCTGACGGCCGTCCAGGCGCCGGCGAGGACGCCGGCGACCGTGCCGAGGACGGTGCCGGCGAGCAGCAGCCGCAGGCTGACGCCGATCCGCCGGCCGAACTCGGCGTTCACGGAGGTGCCGTCGATGGTCTGTCCGAGGTCGCCGTGGAGCAGGGCCCGGTCCGCCCAGTGCAGGAAGCGGTCGCGCAGCGGCTGGTGGTCGTTGACACCGAGCGCCGTGAGGTGGTGGTCCACGGCGGCCGGCGACAGGGGCGGCTGCCGGCCTTCGTAGTAGGCGCGGGGATCGAGCGCGTACGAGGCCAGCAGGTACGACAGGCAGACGGCGGCCAGCAGCAGGACGGCGTGGTAGCCGAGGCGTTTGACCAGGTAGGAGGGCACGGATCACATGGTCCAGTCCTCTTGTTGCAGCAACATGAAGAGAACATGTCAGTAGTCCGGGAAGCCTCCCCCGGCCGTCGTGGGCCGTTCTACGTTCGGCGCATCCACCGTCGACCGTGCAAAGGACCCCGACATGCGCCAGACCACCACCGCAGCCTGGATCGCCGCCACCGCGGCCACCGCGTTGCTGGTGACCGGCTGCGGCTCCACCGGCTCGCACGACGAGCCGAAGAAGGCCGCGGCACCCCGGGTCGACGGCCAGGACATCAACGCGCGCCCGGTGTCCGACCTCCGGCAGGGCGGCACGCTGAAAACGGGGATCACCCAGTGGATCACCCAGTACAACGTCAACACGGTCGACGGCGCCCAGGGCGACGCCCAGGAGATCGCCAGAACCGTGCTGCCCGACCTGTTCGACTCCGACGCCAAGGGCGCGCACCACGTCAACCCCGACTTCCTGCTCTCCGCGAAGGTCACCTCCACCAGCCCCCAGACCGTCGAGTACCGGCTGAACCCCAAGGCCCGATGGTCCGACGGCAAGCCGCTGAGCTGGCGCGACTTCCACGCCCAGTGGCAGGCGCTGAACGGCTCCGACGACGCCTACGAGGCCGCCGACACCTCCGGCTACGACCAGATCTCCCGGGTGGAGCAGGGCGGCGACGCACACTCGGTCGAGGTCACCTTCAAGGCGCCGTACGCCGACTGGCAGCGGCTGTTCGACCCGCTGTACCCGGCGGAGTACATCGACACCCCGGAGAAGTTCGTCAAGAGCTGGGCGGAGAAGGTGCCGGTCAGCGGGAACGCGTTCAAGGTGGGCCGGTACGACAAGACCGCCCAGACGATCACCCTGGTCCCCGACCTCGCGTGGTGGGGCGCCAGGCCCCGGCTGGACTCGATCACCTACCGCGTCCTCGACTTCCCCGCCCGCACCGACGCCTACCTCAACAAGGAGATCGACTACACCACCGCGCTGCTGCCCGAGGACTACCAGCGGCTGGTCAAAGCGCCCGGCACGGACATCCGGCGGGGCGCGCGCTGGGACGAGGTGCACATCACGCTCAACGGCGGCCGGGGACCGCTGAAGGACCTGCGGGTACGGCAGGCGATCCAGCACGCCCTCGACCGCAAGGGCATCAACCAGGCGTTCGCCAAGGACCTGTCCTTCGAACTGAAGCCGCTGGACAACCACTTCTTCATGCCCAACCAGCAGGGCTACGAGAACACGTCGGGCGGGTACGCCGACTACGACCTGCAGGCGGCGGAGAAGCTCCTCGACGAGGCGGGCTGGAAGGGGGGCGGCGAGGGCAGGCCGCGCACCAAGGGCGGCCGGCAGCTCACCGTCGACTACGTCCTCAGCGCCGGCAGCACCAGCGCCCAGCTCGACCAGGCCGAACTGGTGCAGCAGCAGCTGGGGCTCGCCGGGGTGAAGGTCGAACTGAAGAAGGTGCCCGCGAACGACTACTTCAACGAGTTCGTCAACAAGGGGAACTTCGACCTCACGAGCTTCCGCAACGTCGACGCCGTCTACCAGACCATGCTGACCTCCACCTTCGTGCAGCCCAAGGGCGGCAACCTCTTCCAGAACTTCGGCTCGGTCGGCTCCCCGAAGATCGACGCGCTGCTGAAGAAGGCCGGCGAGACCACCGACGCGAAGGCCGCCGCCGGGCTCTACAACGAGGCCGACCGGGAGATCTGGCGGCTCGGCCACTCCGTCGAGCTGTACCAGCGTCCGGAGATCCTCGCCGTCCGCGAGGGCCTCGCGAACTACGGCGCGCAGGGGCTGGCGGACGTGGACTACACGAAGGTGGGCTGGCTGAAGAAGTAGGCGGCCGCAGGGCGCCGGCCGTCACACCAGGTGCCGCGGGAGCGCCGCCCGCACCAGCTCCGCCGCCCCGCCCGCCGCGGGCGGGGCCACCACGCAGGACAGGGCGAGCCGTACCGCCAGCTCGCACGGGCGCAGCAGCCCGGCGGTGTCGGCCGGGGCGGCGCCGGGACCGGCCAGCGCGGCCACCGCGCGGTCCCGGACCAGCCGGACGAAGTCCGGGGGCGCGGGCAGCGGCACGTCCGCGCGGCGCTGCGCCGGCACCGTGGCGGCGGAGGGCGCGGCGGCGAGCGGCGGGGTGGGCAGCCACTCCGTCCAGCAGCCGGTGAGCATGGCCCGGACCAGCACGTTGTCCCGGGCGGCGACCGCCGTCCACTCGGCGGCGGCGGTGAGCCGGTCCAGCGCCCCGGCGCAGCCGGCCAGCGCCCGTTCGACACCGGCGAGGTACCTCTCGGCCTCCCTGTGCACCAGCGCCCGGGCCAGCCCGTCCTTGCTGCCGAACTCGTTGTACAGGGTCTGGCGGGAGACGCCCGCCGACGCGGCCACGTCGACCATCCGCACGGCGGACCACGGCCGGTGCGCGAGCGCGGCGCAGGCGGCGTCCAGCAGCGATTCCCGGGCAGCAGGCATCCGCGCCTCCCTGGGCCACAGCGACACTGCGCCCAGATTTGACGCGCTTGTAGGCACTGTCAAGGGTTCGCGACGGTCGTTCCCGCCCGGCCCCTGCTGGCTCCCCCGCCGGTCCGCCGGATACGGTTCGTCACATGCCGGACTACCTCGACGACCTCCGTCTCGCCCACGTACTCGCGGACACGGCCGACGCCGCGACCATGGCCCGCTTCAAGGCGCTCGACCTGAAGGTGGAGACGAAGCCGGACATGACTCCGGTGAGCGAAGCGGACAAGGCGGCGGAGGACCTCATCCGCGGCCAGCTCCAGCGCGCCCGCCCGCGGGACGCGGTCCTCGGCGAGGAGTACGGCGTCGAGGGCACCGGTCCCCGCCGCTGGGTGATCGACCCCATCGACGGCACCAAGAACTACGTACGGGGTGTTCCCGTCTGGGCCACCCTGATCTCCCTGATGGAAGCGGTGGAAGGCGGCTACCGGCCCGTCGTCGGCGTGGTCTCCGCCCCCGCCCTGGGCCGTCGCTGGTGGGCCGCCGAGGGCCACGGCGCCTTCACGGGCCGCAACCTCACCTCCGCCACCCGTATCCACGTCTCCGAGGTCGGCCGACTCGCGGACGCCTCCTTCGCGTACTCCTCGCTGTCCGGCTGGGAGGAGCAGGGCCGCCTGGACGGCTTCCTGGACCTCGGCCGGCAGGTGTGGCGCACGCGCGCGTACGGGGACTTCTGGCCGTACATGATGGTCGCGGAGGGGTCCGTGGACATCTGCGCCGAGCCGGAGCTCTCCCTGTGGGACATGGCCGCGAACGCGATCATCGTCACCGAGGCGGGCGGCACCTTCACCGGCCTCGACGGCCGTCCGGGCCCGCACAGCGGCAACGCGGCGGCGTCGAACGGACTGCTGCACGACGAGTTGCTGGGGTATCTCAACCAGCGCGTCTGAGGCACGGGAGTACTCCCGGTACGCCCTCCTCCGGCCTCGCGCGCCCTCTTGTTGACCCGTGTTTTACCTGTCACTCTGAGGTCACCCCCACTTGTGAACTTGTGAATCCCCGCCTGGGCGGGGATTCAAGGAGGTGGCCCAACGATGCTCGTCCGAGACGCCATGAGCACGGTGATCCTCACGCTCGGTCCCGCCCACACACTCCGCCAGGCAGCCACCCTGATGTCGGCCCGCCGCGTCGGCGCCGCCGTGGTCCTCGACCCGGACGCCGGCGGCATCGGCATCCTCACCGAACGCGACATCCTCAACTCCGTCGGCCTGGGCCAGGACCCGGACACCGAACGCACCCACGCCCACACCACCACCGACGTCGTCTTCGCCGCCCCGACCTGGACCCTGGAGGAGGCGGCGCGCGCCATGGCGCACGGCGGCTTCCGGCACCTGATCGTGCTCGACCGGGGCGAGGTGGCCGGGATCGTCTCGGTCCGCGACATCATCCGCCGCTGGGTTCCGGCCCGCGAGCCCGCACGGGTGTCCTGAGCACACGAGACGGGCCGGACCCGGAGCACCGGGGGTCCGGCCCACGAGTGCGCCGAGCACACGAAGCGGGCCGGACCCAGAGCACCGTGGGTCCGGCCCGCCCAGCCGCGAAAGGCGGCCGGGTCAGTCGCGCAGCGCCCGCACCGCCGCCTCCAGCCGCTTGCCGAAGTCGGCGTCGGCACTGCGGAAGTTGCCGATCGCGCGCTCGGCGATGTCCTCGCGCGAGACCTGCGAGATGGCTCCGGCCAGGTTGGCGACCAGCCGCTCCTTCTCGTCCTCGGACATCAGCCGGTACAGGTCGCCCGCCTGCACGAAGTCGTCGTCCTCGGCATGTGCCGGCGTCGAGTGGTCGCCGGTGCCGCCCGTGAAGCCGTCGAACGGCTGCCACAGCGGGCGGCCGGTCTGCTGCGGCCCGCCGAAGCTGTTGGGCTCGTAGTTCTTCGCCCCGCCGTGCCGGCCGTCGTAGAGGAGGCCGTCCCGGGAGTTGGTGCGCGCCTCGGTGGCGTGCGGCCGGTTCACCGGCAGGTGGTCGGCGTTGACGCCGACGCGGTAGCGGTGCGCGTCGCCGTAGGCGAAGAGCCGGCCCTGGAGCATCTTGTCGGGCGAAGGGCCGATGCCGGGCACGAAGTGCGACGGGGAGAAGACCGACTGCTCGACCTCGGCGAAGACGTTGCGCGGGTTGCGGTTCAGCTCCAGCCTGCCGATCTCGACGACCGGGTAGTCGGCGTGCGGCCACACCTTGGTCAGGTCGAACGGGTTGAAGCGGTACGCCGCCGCGTCCGCCGCCGGCATGATCTGCACGCCCACCGTCCAGCTCGGGAACTCGCCGCGCTCGATCGCCTGGCGCAGGTCGCGCTGGTGCGAGTCGGGGTCCTTGCCCGCGAGGATCTCGGCCTCCTCGGCGGTGAGGGTCTTGATCCCCTGGTCGGTCTTGAAGTGGTACTTGACCCAGAAGACCTCACCGGCGGCGTTGTTCCACTGGAAGGTGTGGGACCCGAAGCCGTCCATGTGACGGTACGACGCCGGGATGCCGCGATCGCCGAAGAGCCAGGTCACCTGGTGGGTCGACTCCGGCGACAGCGACCAGAAGTCCCACACGTTGTCGGCTTCCTGGCTGCCGGTGTACGGGTCGCGCTTCTGCGTGTGGATGAAGTCCGGGAACTTGATGGCGTCCCGGATGAAGAAGACCGGGGTGTTGTTGCCGACGAGGTCGTAGTTGCCCTCCTCGGTGTAGAACTTCAGCGCGAAGCCCCGCGGGTCCCGGACGGCGTCCGCCGCACCGAGGTTGCCGGCCACCGTCGAGAAGCGCAGGAAGACCTCGGTCTCCTTGCCCACCTCGGAGAGGAACGCGGCACGCGTGTACGGCGTGACGTCCGCGGTCACGGTGAAGGTGCCGTACGCGCCGGCGCCGCGGGCGTGCACCACCCGCTCCGGGATCCGCTCCCGGTTGAAGTGGGCCAGCTTCTCCAGCAGGAGCTGGTCCTGGACGAGGACCGGTCCGCCGACGCCCGCCGTCTCGCTGTTCTGGTTGTCGGCCACCGGGGCACCGGCCTCCGTGGTGAGCGGTCCCTGCGTCACGTGCGCCTCCTGCGTATCACTGACTAGTCCTGTCCTGTGACCAAAGTCGTTCTCGATCCTACAATGGACTTTGTCTAAGTCAAACAGAGATCTAAAGTCACACCTATTCCCGACCTGGTCCCCGTTCCTGTTAGGCTGGTGGCCATGAGCGACCTTCTGGAACGGCTGCGTGGACGCGGATGGCGGATGACCGCGCAGCGACGCGTGGTGGCCGAGGTCCTGAACGGCGAGCACGTCCACCTGACGGCCGACGAGGTACACGCCCGGGCCGTCACGAAGCTGCCCGAGATCTCCCGGGCGACCGTCTACAACACGCTGGGTGAGCTGGTCTCCCTCGGCGAGGTGCTGGAAGTCACGACGGACAAGCGCGCCAAGCGGTACGACCCGAACGCGCACCGGCCGCACCACCACCTGGTCTGCGCCCGCTGCGGCGCGATCCGCGACGTCCACCCGATGGGCAACCCCCTCGCCGATCTCCCCGACTCCGAGCGCTTCGGCTTCACGGTGTCGGACGTCGAGATGACGTACCGGGGCCTGTGCCCGGACTGCGCGAGCGCGTAGGCACGCAGAGCTTCCGCCCACCAGGAGCCCCGGCGTCCGCCGGGGCTCTTTGCGTGCGTGTGCGGG
>NZ_WWJT01000190.1 GCF_009865385.1 Streptomyces sp. SID486
CTGGTCGGCCGCGGCGGCGGCCTTGTTGGCGTTGCCGGTGGCGCTGCGGGAGGCGGCTGCGGCGTCGGCGGCGGCGAGGGACGCCTTGCCCGCCTGCTCGGCCGCCTTGGCCGACCGCTTGGCCAGCTCGCCCGCCTTGCGCGCCTCGGCGGCCCGGTCGAGGGCGGCCTGTGCCTTGGTCTTGTCCTTGCTGGCGGCGTAGGCGGCGTTCGAGGCGCGGCTCGCGGCCTCCGCGGCGGCAGCCGCCGCGTTCGCGGTCTGCGCCGCGGCCAGCGCGGCGCGCCGGGCGGAGCGGTTGGCGGCGTTGGCCGCGCCGATGGCCTGCTGGGCGGCTTCGGCGGCGGCGCGGGCGGCGTCGGCTGCCTGGCGGGCCTTGACCGTGGCCCGGCCGGCGTCGTTCTTGGCGGCCTCGGTCTCCTTCGCGGCCCGTTCGGCGGCGTCCTCGGCGAGCGCGGCGGCGGCGATGGCCTTGCCCGACGCCTCCTCGGCCTTGTCGGTGGCCGCCTCGGCCTGCTTGCCCGCAGCCTCAGCCTGCTTCGTCAACTGGGCGATCGTGGCGTATTCCTGGTCGCGGTTGCGCGCGACGAACTGGCCGACCTCCAGGAACTCGACGATGTCGTCCGGGGAGCCCTGCAACGCCAGCTTGGCGGCGGCCTTCACGTTGGCCCCGCCGGTGTTGTAGAGCTTGGTGACCTCGACCCGGTCGTCCGTCTGCTGGGCCTTGAACTGACCGACGTCCAGGAACTGCTTGACGTCCTCCGCCGTGCCCAGGAGGGCCTGCCTGCCCGCGTCCTGGACGCCCGGACCGCCGAAGTTCACGACCTTGCTGGCCTCCACCCGCAGATCCTGCTCGTGCGGAGCCTTCCAGCCCTCGTCCAAGAAGGCCTCGATGTCGACCGGACCGCCTGCGAGTGCCTTCTTCGCGGCCTCCCGCACGCCCGGGCCGCCCGCGTTCACCACACGCGAGACGTCCACTCGGTCGTCTATCTGCTGGATGGTGGGCATATCGGTGAGGAACTGCTGGATGTCCTCGTCCGAACCCAGCAGAGCCTGTTCGGCCGCCTCCTTGATGCCGGTGCCTCCGGCCTCCCAGATCTCGACGACCTGGCTGCGGTAGGCCGGGGCGTAGGGATCCTCGGCGGCAACGGCAGGGGTGGCCCCGAGCAACCCCGCTGCCAGAGCGGCGGACAGGGTCGCCGAGCAGACGGCACGGCGGCCCGGTCTTGTGGACACCCCACTTCTGGGAAGGGTGTGACGTCGCCCCAGTCCTGCGGAGCGTGATGGTTGATTCACTGACAGTCCTTCGTCGATCAATGGCGCGCCCACGCGACACCGATCTCAGATGCCCGTAGGGAAATGACCGAGAAGTGCCCGTGGTGCAGCCCGCCCCGGAGGCGCCGTTGACGGCAGACGTGTCGTCAACGGCGCGGCATGGCGCCGCCGGTGACACGGGGGCGTATTTGCCTGGATCTTACATGTGCTTTACTTCGCTTCAACGAACTGATTACGGCGCCTTCATGTATGTGATGCGCGTGATACTCCCGGGAGGTCCTCATGGCGGTGATCGCTGCTCGAAGGCAGCCGCAGGGCGGTTGACCTCAGCCCTTGTGCTGGGCCTCGGCGCCATCGCGCTCGCGGGTCCCGGACCGAGCCCACGGCGCCCACGCACCCAGCGCCACTGCGACGGACGTGCCGGGCCTTGTCGAGCACTGCTTCGCCCGCGTCAAGGACTGGAGCATCAGGGACCTGCAGACCCCGCTGCGGGAGGCCGAGTCGCACCACGAACACGTCGCGGTCCCCGGAAGACCGTCACACCCGACTGGTCGTGGCTGCGCCCTCGACCGGAGAGTTCGCCGGACGCTCCGCCGTGCACGTCGGCGAACTGGTCGACGCCGTGTGGATCGCGACTCCGTCATCGAACTCCGGGTCGCTGCTCGGCGTCCGGCCGGCCTGCCCGGACGGCCGCGCGTCGTCCGTTCCGCGCGTGACCGGCTGACGAAGCTCCAACTGGTCGCCGGTGGCTTCGGCGTGACGGCGGTGCCGTCCAGCTCTCACCCGTGCTGCCGCCCGGGGTGAGCCTGCTGCGCGTCGACGGCGCCCCCGGGGATCCGCCGGATGCCCGTGGCACACCACCCCGGCCGCCCCCCCGAGATCCGCCGGAGGCTCGTGGCACACCTCCCCGGCCACCCCACCCCGGCGATCACGACCGCCACCCGAGCGATCACCTCGCCCCCCTGAACCGCCGCCAAGGGCGCGCACGCACGATCGCATGCGTCCCTCTTCCCTGACGGGAGGCACACACGGCCACCCTCTCGGTTGACCGACCGCCCTCAGCTGCCGTGTCCGAATCGGCTCGCGTGGAGGATGTGGCCATGGCGGCCCTGGTGGATGTCGGGTTCACGGCGGACCGTGACCACAGCCGCGTCGTCGTCCAGGCGTCCGCCTGCGTGGGCGAGGAGGTCGCGCCGGATGTGGTGCAACAGCGATTCCGGGCCGGCACCGTTCCACCGGGCGGCCCGTGCCTCGAAGGGGTAGAAGCCGCCGTCGCCGTCACGGGCTTCGATGACGCCGTCGGTGTAGAGCACCAGAATGTCACCGGGCTCGAAGGGAACCTCGTCGATCACGTACGACTCCGGTCCCGTCCCGCCGATCCCCAGCGGTGGCGCGGGGTGCAGGCTGGGGACGACGAGGTCGCTGTCGGGCCCGAGCAGCAGCGGCGGAGGGTGCCCGCAGCTGATCATGCGGGCGAGGTGACCGTCGTCGGGGAGTTCGAGCAGCAGCGCGGTGGCGAAGCGCTCACCCGTCTCCTCGATCGGCTCGAAGTCGGCCAGGTAGCGGGTCACGCTCTCTTCCAGGGCCGCGGCCAGGTCGGGCAGTGCGGTGTGCCGGTAGGCGGCCTCCCGGAAGGCGCCGAGCAGAAGGGCCGCCTCGCCGATCGCCGACAGACCCTTGCCCCGTACATCCCCGATCATGATGCGTACGCCGCTCATGATGCGGGTCGCCGCGTACAGGTCACCGCCCATCTGCGCCTCTTCCTCGGCGGCCAGGTACAGGCAGGCGATCCGTACCGGGCCGATCCGCTCCGGCAGCGGCCACAGCAGTACGTGCTGGGCGGCCTCGGCGACCGACCGCACCTGAGCCATCTGGCGCTGGCTCTGCTCGCGCACGGCGCAGAAGGAGACGATCATCGCCGACATCACGGCGAGGGCGAGGATCTGCACCAGCACGTTGCGTGAGAACAGCACGCCGAAGTGCCACCCGATGTACGTCTGGGCCGACACGGTCAGGAATCCGATCAGGCCGGTCAGCCGCGGTCCGGCGAAGGAAGCGGTGATCGCGGGAGCGATGACCAGAAGCGGGCCGAGATGGATGTCAGCCGGGACCACCTGGTCAACCACCGTGATCACCACGATGAGCACGACCGGGATCGACAGCAGCGCACGGCTGGACTGCCAGGGCTGCCGCACACTGGTCCAGCCCTTCCGGACATCCACGTGTTCCACAGTGCGCCCTGGGGGGCCCGTCTGACCACCGGAGGCGCCGGGGTCGCCTGACGCACCCGACCGCCGCCGCGAGAACGGGGCCTGCTCCCTCCACATGCCCGCTCGCCGCGGGCCGCTTCCGCGGACGCCGTCGCCCGGAGGGGTGTGACTCCGTGTGGGCGGCAGTCCTGTGCCGTCGGGCCAGGCCGTTCTTGACCTCAAGTGCACTTGAGGTAGGAGGCTCGCTGGCGCGGATAACCGCAGTACCGAGCCGTCTCTCCTTGGGGGTCCCATGCACGCCGTCCGTCTGCACGCCTTCGGTCCGGCCGAGAATCTGGTCCACGAGGAGGTCGCCGACCCGGTGCCGGGCCCCGGGCAGGCGCGGATCGCCGTAGCCGCCGCAGGGGTGCACCTGCTCGACGCCGCCGTTCGCGAAGGTCACCAAGGACCACTGCCCGAGCTGCCCAGCCTGCCGACGGTGCCCGGTCGGGAGGTCGCTGGAGTGGTGGACGCGGTCGGTGCCGATGTGGACGGCAGCTGGCTCGGCCGGCGGGTGGTCGCCCATCTGGGCATGGCGCCCGGCGGCTACGCCGAGCTCGCCGTCACCGAGGCCGAACGCTTGCACGGGCTGCCGGAGGGCCTGGACTTCGCCGCGGCCGTCGCCGCGATCGGCACCGGGCGCACGGCCCTGGGCATCGTCCAGTTCGCTGAGCCGGGCCCACGGGACGTGGTGATCGTCCCGGCCGCGGCCGGCGGCATCGGGACGCTGCTGGTGCAGTACGCCAAGAACGCCGGGGCGCTGGTGGTCGGGCTGGCGGGCGGTCCCGAGAAGACCGCCCGGGTGCGGGCGAACGGTGCCGATCTCGCCGTCGACTACACCGCCCCCGACTGGCCGGACGCGGTCCGCGCGTACCTCGGGGGGCGGGCGGCCACGATCGTCTACGACGGCGTCGGGGGCACCGTCGCCCGGGAGACCGTCGCCCTGCTCGGACCCGGTGGCCGGCACCTGGTCTTCGGCTGGTCCGCAGAGGGCATCGGTATGGGCCGGGGCTACTTCGTCGAGGGCGTCTCGCAGTCCGTCCTGGGTCCGGCGATGTTGCAGAAGGCCGGTGGCTTGCGCGCGTTGGAGCTGCGTGCGCTCGACGAGGTCGTCCGGGGCCGGCTGCGCCCGGCGGTCACCCGCTTCCCGCTCGCGGAGGCCGCCGCCGCGCACCGCGCCCTGGAGCGGCGCGGCACGGTCGGCAAGGTGGTGCTGGAACCCTGAGACCCCGGCCGCCCCCGGCATACGGTCAGCGGGGGGACGGCTGGTCCCGGCGTCGCAGCGGAAGAGGCCGGAGAGCGTCGGTGGCCGTCAGCGGGAGTGCGTCCCCGGCGTATGGCCGAACGCACGGCGGAACACGTCGATGAAGGCGCTGGTGGACGACCACCCGCACCGGTTGGCGACCTTGGTCACCGGCGTCTTCTCGGCCAGCAGGACGAGCGAGTGGTGGAGCCGCAGCTGGGTCCGCCACTGGGGGAACGTCATGCCGAGGTCGTTGCTGAAGAGCCGGGAGAGCGTACGGTCGCTCGCTCCGACTTCCCGCCCGAGTTCCGACAGCGTGCGGCTGTCCGACGGGTCGTCGTGCAGGAGGTCGCAGACCCTGCGCAGCACAGGGTTGTTCGGTGTGGGCAGATGCAGGGGCTGCTGCACCGAGATCCGCAGCTGGTCGAGGAGCACCGCGCGCAGCCGCGTCATCTCCGGAGCGCCGTCGTCGTCGGTGCCGGTGTAGGCGATGATCAGCTCGCGCAGCAGCGGGCTCACCGCGAGCACGGTGGGGGCGTCCAGGCGCAGCGGGTTCTCCCACGCCGGCAGGCCCACCAGGTGCAGTTCGAGATCGCCGTGCGCCTGGTGGGCGTGGACGGTACCGGCCGGGACCCAGATGGCGCGGGTCGCCGGAGCGACCCAGGAACCCGCGCTGGTGGTGACGGACAGCAGGCCCCGGCCCGCGTACACGATCTGGTGCTCGTCGTGCCGGTGGGCGTCGATCTCCGCACCGGACGCGAGCCGTTGGGTGCGGGTGGGAGCTATGGGTTCGTGGCGGACTTCAGTCATTGTCTGGCAGATTATCGGAAGCGCGACCTGGTGGGGAGCGCAGACGATGACGAGGTGCGAAGAAACTCCTCGATCACACTGCTGTCCATCGGCCATGCGTGCGTCGACATCTACCAGGGGGCCGTGGCCTCGCTCGTGCCGTACTTCGTCGCCGAGCGCGCCTACAGCTACGCCGCCGTGTCGGGCATCGTGCTCGCGGCCTCCGTGCTCTCGTCGGTGGCGCAACCGGTGTTCGGTGTGCTGACCGACCGCTGGGCCATGCCGTGGCTCCTGCCCCTCAGCACCCTGCTGGGAGGCGTCGGCATCGCGCTGAGCGGAGTGGGTGACTCCTACACCCTGACGCTGGCGGTGGTCGCGGTGTCGGGGGTTGGCGTGGCCGCCTACCATCCGGAGTCCGCCCGGGTGGCCCGGCTCGCCAGCCGAGGCAGTCACAGCGCGATGGCGTGGTTCTCCCTGGGCGGCAATCTCGGTTTCGCGCTGGCTCCGGTCATGGTGGCAGCCGTGGTCGCCACCGGAGGGCTGCGCCTCACGCCGCTGCTCGTGGTTCCGGCCGTCATCGGCACGGCGGTGTGCCTGCCCGTGCTGCGGGCGCTGGGGGCACGACAGACCGGTGCCGCCGGCAAGACGGTGGAAGCCGGGGACGACACCTCCTCGTTCATACGGCTGTCGCTGGCCGTGGTGTGCCGCTCCATCGTCTTCATCGGCCTGAGCACGTTCATCTCGTTGTACACGGCCCAGCGGATGGACGGCAGCAAGGCCGCGGGCACGGCCGCACTCTTCCTGCTGTACATCGGGGGTGCGGTGGGCAGCGTGCTGGGCGGTTCACTGGCCGGCCGTTGGGACCGGGTGACCGTTTCCCGGTGGTCCTACCTGCTGACCGCCGGATCGGTCGCCGGCCTGGTGTTCGTACCCGGCCCCGCGCTCTACCTGTTCGTCGTGCTGACATCGGCCGGGCTGTACATCCCGTTCTCACTGCAAGTCACGCTCGGCCAGGACTACCTGCCCTCCCGGGTCGGGACCGCCAGCGGCATCACGCTCGGCCTCACGGTGAGCGTGGGCGGCCTGGTCAGCCCGCTCATCGGCACTGTCGCCGACAAGACCTCGCTGCAGACCGCCCTGGCCCCGCTCATCCTCATGCCCGTACTCAGCTGGCTGTTGTTCCGTACGCTGCCCGAACCCGCCGTGCCGTCGTCACCGGACGCGGCGCCGAAGGGGGAAGACGCCGATGTCGTACACTCTCCCGCCCAGCCCGGTTCCCGCTGACGAACCGAGAACCCGTACCCGCCCGGACGGCGGCGCCGGTGACCCGCCGGGGCCGGCGCACCGGGGGGAGGGGTGCCCGTTGCGCGCCTGGGGCTGCACGGCCCCGGTCGACGAACCGAGGTGGCGTCTGCTGTCCGCCCACTCGACCTCGCGCGGCGAGGTCGAGTACTGCAAATGTGACTGCAGTGCCATTGTGATGCTCTGTCAGGGTGAAGTAACCGCCCTCACCGCCCTTCAGTCCGACGGTACTCGACGAGAGCCGTGAATGGCGGGGGGCTTAACCGATTCGCCTCGGTCCCCGTTCAAACATCAAAATGATCACACCGGGAGATCTCGGAATGTGAGAACTTCCGTCACCTCCCAGGTGAGACAAAACTATGCGCGAACTTTCCCTGATTTCCAGGTGAGACGAAAACGGACGCGCTTTGACGGCTCCAGGTCGACACGAAGTGGCCGGAGCCATCACTTTTCCCTGCCCGCACAGTGCCTACTCTGTGCTTCCCCGGCCGGTTGGTCACAGATGAGAAACAGCCAGGCGTCTTGATTTCCATCTGGTTACGGCAGATATTCGGTACGTATGTTGTCGCTGCAACCGTGGCGCATATGCCGCCGGTTTGCCAG
The DNA here is from genome assembly GCF_009865385.1 of Streptomyces sp. SID486. Classification (GTDB taxonomy): domain Bacteria; phylum Actinomycetota; class Actinomycetes; order Streptomycetales; family Streptomycetaceae; genus Streptomyces. Next base: position 7,459 of record NZ_WWJT01000190.1, read on the forward strand.
GACGGACGGTAGACGACCTAGGGGGAAGTATGCGTGTCAGCATGTGTGCGGCAGGTCAACTGTACGATGCCTCGGCCAAGGTGGATGGCACGTGGGAGCCGGTCCGGGCGCGGCTCGGACTTCTGGGCCCCTTGCGGCTGAAATCCGACGAAGTGGATGAACCCGTCAGTGTGGCTCCCAAAATACGCACGGTTCTGGCCATGCTGGCCATGCACCCGGACCAGGCCGTGCCGGTCTCCGTGCTGACCCGCGAACTCTGGTCCGAGGACCCGCCGGTGACCGCCGCGCGGACCCTCCAGACGTACATCCTCAACGTGCGCAAACTGCTGGCCAAGGCCGTCGGCCTGACGTCGGCGGACATCGCGGACCAGGTGCTGGTCACCCAGGACAACGGCTACAGCCTGCGCAGTCGCGGACTGCGGTTCGACTGGGTCGACTTCCTGCAGTCGGCCGACCACGGCCGTGCGAGCCTGCGGGCCGGCGACAGCGACACCGGGATCAGGGAACTCGAGAAAGCGCTGGGTATGTGGCGCGGCAGCGTCCTCTCGGACGTACCCACCGGCGCGGTTCTGGAGGCACGCCGTCTGATGTTGGACGAGTGCCGACTGGACACGATCGAAGCACTGATCGACGCCCGGATAGAGGCCGGTGCGCACCAGCGGGTGATCGCCGAACTCGCCTCACTGACCAGCGAACACCCATTTCACGAGGGACTGCACGCCCAGTACATGCGTGCCCTCGCGCTGAACGGACGCCGTGCCGCGGCACTGGAGGTGTTCGTCCGTCTGCGCTCCCGCCTGATAGAGGAGATCGGAATCGAGCCGGGCTACCCGTTGCACGAACTCCAGCGGAAAATCCTGAACTCGCATACGGTGGCGCACGCTTCACTGTCCGTCAACTGAAGCGATCCGGTATACGGGTTGATCGCCCGCTCGTCGGCCTGCGCGCGCATTCCGCCGGTGCTGGGCGGCTCCTGATCGCAGACATCCGGATCGCGGTACGGACGCGATCACCGGAGATCCCGAAGGACCGGCCCGCCGGGGACATCACCGGTTGATTCGGGCTGCACTGTTTCGGCCCCGCCGACTTGGCCGGCGGGGCCGAAGTGCTGCCAAGCGGCGATAACGGGCCGGAGCGCGGCGCCGGGGGGAAATCGCGCGGCCGGCCGGCGGTCCGACACCGCCCCGGCATGGCGGTCCGACACCGCCCCGGCATGGCGCCCCGGACGGTCGCGCGACCAGCGTGGCGGGCGATGCCACCAGGATCTTGAGTGTTTCTCGTCATCAGTCTCGACAGGCCGATGTCACTGTGAATGTGCAGGGGCAAGGCCCCCTCGCGCACCCCGCCGCCGCAGCACTCGCGCGGCCGGAGCACGCTCTCGCCCGGTTCTCGCCGACCGGGTCTCATCCGTTCGAAGGGACGCACATGGCCGGCTGGAGGGGACGTCCGACCGGGCCGACGCGACTTCGCCGCAATCGGCGCAGGTCGGCGGGGCGTGTCCGTATCTCGGCGGGGGTGCCGGCCCTCGGGTCGTCGGTGGGGAACCGAACCACGAGCCATCACCACCGGAACATTTCCGCACCACCCGCTCCGTCGGTCCCCACCCCCCTCAGCGCGGATCGGTGCCGGTCCACGCTGATGAACGGAAGCGAAGACAACTCATGACGGTCATCACCGCGGCGCACGAACTCCTCGACAGCGACGTCTACATCGATCTGCGGGCCAGCCTGGGGCTCCCGCTGCACCTCAAGTGCGAAGGCTTCAACTTCGCGGGCTCGATCAAGATCCAGCCCGCCGCCCAGATGGTCGAGGCCGCGCAGCGCGACGGCCTGATCGGACCGGACTCCGTCCTCATCGAGTCGTCCTCCGGGAACCTCGGGGTGGCGCTCGCCGTGATCGCGGCTTCCAAGGGGCTCGGATTCATCTGCGTCACCGATCCCAACTGCAACCCGGCCACCACGGCGCTGATCCGGGCCCTCGGCGGTGAGGTCGTCGTCGTGGACGAACCGGACGCCTCCGGCGGCTTCCTGGCCGCCCGCAAGGACTACGTCCGGAACAGCTGCGCGCAGCACCCGAACCACGTGTGGCTCAACCAGTACGAGAACCCAGCCAACTGGATCGCGCACTACGAGACCACCGCCGCCGTCATCGCCAAGGACTTCCCCGACCTCGACGTCCTCTTCGTCGGAGCGGGGACCGGCGGCACCCTCATGGGCTGTGCCCGCTACTTCCGCGAACACCGGCCGGGAACCCGCATCATCGCGGTCGACAGCGTGGGCTCCGTGAGCTTCGCCGGCACTCCAGGGGCACGGCACATACCCGGGCTCGGGGCCAGCGCGCCGATGCCGCTGATCGACCCCGGCCTGGTCGACGAGGTCATCCGGATCCATGAGGTCGACACCATCCACACCTGCCGCAGGCTCGCCGCCTGCGGCCTCCTCCTCGGGGGTTCCTCCGGAACGGTGATCAGCGCGGCCGCACAGTGGTTCGCCCAGCACCGCGGCACGGTGCAGACGGCCGTGGCCATCGCGCCGGACCTCGGAGAGCGCTACCTCAACACGATCTACAACGACACATGGGTCAGCCATCACTACGGTCAGGACGACCTGCACAAGATTCTGGAGACATCTTGAGCGACCAGGCCAGCATCCCCCAGTTCTGCGTCATCCCCGGCAGCCGTGTGCACCAGGTGCTGGACGGACGGCAGCGAGAGGTCATCGATCTCGTCGAAGCCGCCTACCGCCTGCACGGCGAGGGCCGCACGATCAATCCCCCCTCGTACTTCCTGCGCTTCCCCGACCGGCCCAGCTCCCGCATCATCGCGCTGCCGGCGTCCGTCGGCGGCAGCCGGCCGGTCGACGGCATCAAATGGATCTCCAGCTTCCCCACCAACCTCGACCGTGGCATTCCCCGTGCCTCCGCGGTGCTGATCCTCAACGACCCCGTCACCGGTTACCCGTACGCCTGCCTGGAGAGCTCGATCATCAGCGCCGTGCGTACGGCGGCCTCCGCCGCGGTCGCGGCCCGCGCGCTCGGCGCCGACCGGCCCGCGCCCCGGCGCGTCGGCTATCTCGGCACCGGCCTCATCGCGCGGTACGTGCACTCCTACCTCTCCGCACTGGACCGGACCCCCCAGGAGATCGCCGTCCACGACACGTCGGCCGAGTACGCGCACGCCTTCGCCGACCACCTGAACCAGCGGCCCGACGGCGCACCGGTCCGGGTACTGGACTCGGCGGAGGAGCTGGTCCGCTCCTGTGACGTCATCGTCTGCGCCACCACGGCGGCCACGGCGCACCTGCTCCGACCGGCCTGGTTCGCCCACCACCCGCTGGTCCTGCACGTCTCGCTGCGCGACCTCGGCACGGACGTCATCCTCGACAGCTGCAACGTGGTGGACGACGTCGAGCATGTCCTCCAGGCGAACACCTCCGTCCACCTGGCCGAACAGCACACCGGCGGACGCGACTTCCTGGACGGCACGCTGTACGACGTGCTCACCGGCGCCGTGAAGGCACCGGCCGACCGCACGGTGGTCTTCTCCCCGTTCGGACTGGGCGTCCTCGACCTGACGGTAGGTGAGCACGTGCACGCCCGAGCCCTCGAGAACGGCTGGCTGACACCGGTCGACGGCTTCTTCCACGACCTCGACCGGCACAGCGCCCCGCAGGCCGGGAGGGGACGACGATGACGACCGTCCCACCGGAGACGACCCCCGCGACGGTGCGGGCCGAACTGCCGCTCACTCCCGGCGCCGCGGCCCGGGCCCGGGAACTCGCCCTGCACCACGTGTGCGCCTGCGACAACGCGACCGCCCTGCTCGACCACGTCATCGGCCACGCCGAGCGGGCCCCCGAACGGCCGGCCGTCGTCGACGGCGAGCGGACCCTGAGCTACCGGGACCTGCTCGGCCGTGTCTCGGTCATCCGGGACGCCCTGCGCGCCGCCGGAGTGGGGGCCGGCGACGTCGTCGCCGCGGCCGGTGCGCGCAGCGCCGAGACCCCGGCCGTCTTCCTCGCCCTGGAGGCCCTGGGCGCTTCGTATCTGCCGCTCGACCCGAACTGGCCGGAGATCAGGGTCCGGGACGTGCTCGGCCGCAGCGGGGCCAGGCTGCTTCTGGACTACTGCGGCGAGGGCGCCACCGCGCACGCCGCGCGGGCGGCAGCCGCCGCGACGAGGACGACGGTGCTGTCGGTGCCGGCCGGGAGCGAGGGCGGCACGCCCCTGGAACCCAGCGGCGACCGTTCCCACGAGGCCCGGTACACGATCTTCACGTCGGGCACCACCGGACGCCCCAAGGGCGCCACGGTCGAACACCAGGGCATGCTCAACCACCTCTGGGCCAAGGCGACCGACCTGGCACTGGGGCCGGACGACGCGGTCGCGTTCACCGCCCCGCTGGTCTTCGACATCTCCGTCTGGCAGATGCTGTGCCCGCTGCTCGTCGGTGGCCGCGTGGTCGTGGTCGGCGATGACGCCATGCGGCTTCCGCGCTGGCTCATCGACGCCCTCGACACCGCAGCCGTCACCGTCGTGGAACTCGTCCCCACCGTCATCGGATGGCTCGTGAGCGACCTGACGCGCACCGGCGGAGGCGGACTCCCCGCACTGCGGTGGCTCCTGTCCACAGGAGAGGAGCTGTACCCGGCCGTCGCCGAGGGCGTGCCGCCCACCCTGCCACACGTGTCCCTCGTCAACGCCTACGGACCCACGGAGTGCTCCGACGACGTGACACACCACGTGGTGACGCCCGCCGACCTCGCCCGGCCCCGGTTGCCCGTGGGCCGCCCCGTCGCCAACACCGCGCTGTACGTCCTGGTCCAGGACACGGACCACACCCGCTGGCGAGCCGCGGAACCGGGGGAGAGCGGTGAACTGTTCGTCGGCGGCACGGGCGTGGGCCTCGGCTACCTCAACGATCCCGCCACCACCGACCGAGCCTTCTTCCACGACCCCTTCGACCCGGACTCCGCCACCGGCCGCCTGTACCGGACCGGTGACCTGGCGCGGGTCGACGACGGACTGCTGTACTACCTCGGCCGCAGCGACCGGCAGGTCAAGGTGGCAGGTGTCCGCATGGAACTCGGCGAGATCGAGGTCGTGCTGAGCCGGCACCCGGCCGTGGAGCAGTGCGCGGTCGTCGTCTCCGGCGAGGCCGAGCACGGCGAACTCGTCGCTCACTACAGCCTGCGGAGCCGGGTGCCCTCATCGGTGCTGCAGGACGCGCTGAGCGCGGCCTTGCCGACCGCGATGGTGCCCCGGCGCTGGCGGGAATGGGACAAGCTGCCCCTCACGCACAACGGGAAGATCGACCACCGCTCGCTCGCTGTCGACCGGAATGAGGCATCATGACGACCGCGACGACGAAGACCACCTCACCGGAGCCGTCCGCGGCCGCGACCGGCATAGCCGAGCGCGTCGCCTCCGTGGCCCGGGTGGCCGAAGAACACCTGGAGCGGACCGACCGCGACGCCGTCTTCCCCGAGCACGCTCTCGCCGAGATGCGCCGCACGGGCCTGCTGGGGCTGCTCGTGCCGGCCGAGTACGGCGGCTGCGGAGGCACACTCACCGATCTCGTCGACGCCTCCATGACCCTCGGCCGTACCGACATGTCCGTGGCCATGATCCTCGCCATGCACTGCCAGCAGTCCGAGGCGGTCATCCGGTACGCCGCCTCTCCGCTCCGCGAGGAACTGCTCACCCGACTCGCCGCAGGGGAACTGTACTTGGCCTCGGTGACCACCGAGCCCGGCAAGGGCGGACACCTGTTCCGCTCGTACGCCCCCCTGCGCGAGGCCGACGACACCCTGGAGATCGACCGCGCCGCCCCCATCGTGACGGGCGGCACCGTGGCGGACGGCTTCCTCATCACCATGCGCAGCCCGCACGCGACCGCCGACCACCATGTCTCCCTGGTCTACGCCCACCGGCACCAGCTGCGTGTCGAGGGCGACGGTGTGTGGTGCCCCATGGGCATGCGCGCCAGTCACAGCGTTCCCCTGACCCTCAAGGGCACCGTTCCCGGGCACCAGGTGATCGGTGAACACGGCGCGTTCCACCGCATCGCCCAGTCGGTGTTCGGCCCGCTCGCCCATCTCGGCTGGTCGGCGGCGTGGCTGGGCACGGCGGCCGGAGCCCTGTCCCGTGTCCTGCGGCTGCTGCGCGACCCGGCCGGCCGCAAGAGCTTCGACCTGGGCTCGCAGCTGCTGATGACCCGGATATCCCGGGCGAGACAGCGACTCGACACGGTCCACGCCCTGCTGCGCCGCACCGAGGCACTCGTGGCCGGCGGCGCCGACCTCGCCGGCGCGAACAGCCAGCTTCTGCTGAACGGCCTGAAGATCACCGCTGCCGAGGAGTGCCACCGCGCCGTCGAGGACCTCATCGACGCCGTCGGTCTGCGGCACGGCTATCTCCAGAACTCACCGACCCGGCTGGAGAAGGCACTGCGTGACCTGCGGTCCGCGGCACTCAACTACAGCAACGACCGGCTCCACCTCGCCGACGGACAGCTGTGTCTGCTCGACCCGGAGGTCCGTTTCGCCTGATCGCGAAGAGGCCCCGTACCGCTTTCGGCCCACCAGCAGCCCGATCACTTTCCCGAATTGCGCTCGCCCTTTGGTGACCCCTTTTCCGTGCGGAGTCACGGGGATGTGGAAAGTCATTGTCCGGCTGCGAGGCGACTGCTAGCTTGAAATTCATTCCGCCCCCATCGCCGCAGAGGATCATTTATGCCTGAAAACGCTCAGCCCGGTTCGACGGAGAACTGGAGCGCTGCCCTGCGCTACATAGCCGGACGGAAGAGCGCCGAGGAATCCCTCGGGTTCCTCGCGCACATCAGCACCACCATCCAGCAGACCGCGGAGCCCGAAGAGGTCGTGCCGGCGGTGGCCAGGGCATGCGTCCCTTTCCTCGCCTCCGCCGTCTCCGTGGGCGCGCCGGCCACCCACTCCCAGCTCGTCGTCCAGTCACCCACCGAGTACTCCTCGGCGCTGGAGGCGGTGCGGGGCCTCCTCGCCGAAGCCGGTGCCGACAAGCTCGTGATCAGCGAGCACGAGGGTCTGCTGAAGAAGTCCGACCCGGGTCACCTCTCGCTGCTGAGCCAGTGGCGGGCCACGTCGGCCGTCGCCCTGCCCCTGGCCTACCGGGGGGTGCGCGGCGGGCACCTGGTCGTGCTGCGCGGTGAGGGCCACCGGCGCGGACCGATCAGCCCCGGCGACCTGGCGCTCGTCTCCGAGGTGGCCGACCGGGTCGCGGCGTTCAACGCCTTCGCCACACAGCCCGCCGGCTCGGACGCCCGGCGATGACGGCGACCTGGCAGGACGTGCGCTCCTGGATCCTGCGGCGCAACCCCGACCTCGCCGAGGGCGACCTCGACCCGGAGACCGACATCATCGAGTCCCGGATCGTCGATTCCCTGCAGTTCGTGGAACTGGTGCTCTTCGTCGAGGAACTGCGCGGGGAAATGATGCAGTCGACGGATTTCGACCTCGATTCCTTCCGCACCCTCAAGGACATCGAAAAGAATTTCCTCACCGTATAGCCGCGGGAAGTCGAAATACGCGAGGGAGGTGGTACGATGAATGAACAGGCCGTCGTGGTGCAGGGAAAACTGCACGGTGCGACCGATGCGGTGGTTTTCCTGCCGCCTGCCGGCAGTGTCGCCTCTCCGTTCTTCCCGGTGGGCGAACATCTGCCGCAGAATCTGCCCGCTCTCCACTGCGAACTGCCCGGACGAGGCCGGCTGGCGCACGACACCGCGCCCTCGTCCGTCTCCGCCGCCGCGGACCGCTGGGCGGGCGACCTCACCGCTCTGCTGCCGTACGGGCGGCGACTGCACCTGTTCGGACACAGCCTCGGGGCCCTGCTCGCCTACGAGCTCGCGGTCAGGCTCGAAACCCACCCGCAGTTCACGATCGCGGGCCTGTCCGTCTCCGGCGCCCAGGACCCCGGCAGCACTCCGCGCACCGCCGTGGCCGCGGCCTTCGAGGCCCTGCACCGCGGCCGGCCGGCCGGCGCCCGCGACGCCGGCGACGAAGCCAACTGGCTGGCACAGGACCTGCGGATGCGGCGCGGACACCACGTCACCCGGCGGACGGTCCGCGCACCGCTCGCACTGTTCTGCGGCGACAGCGACCCCTTCGCCCGGCCCGCGGACATGGCGCAGTGGGCCTCCTTCACCACAGGCCCGCTCCTCGGAACGTTCACCTTTCCCGGCGGACACGACTACTACGTCTCCGGCCGGGCCGCCGTAGCCACCACCATCACGGACCTCGCGGCTCGTTGCCGAGGCCCCCTGCACACCCCGACCCGACCCACACATGAAGGAGTCGACCATGACGGTTGATCACCCGAGCGCGCCCACCATCGAGCAGCTGATCGACGTCGTCGGCAACAGCTCGGTCGGCATCACGGTCACCGACCGCTCCGGTGCCGTGCTGCTGCACAACAAGGCGCAGTCCGTCCTCATGCACGGAGAGGCCGACCACCTCCGGGGACGGATCCTGACCGACGGCGAGGACGCCCTCCCGGGCCTGCTGGCGCAGCTCGAGGAGAACGGCCGGTTCGAGAACGTCCGCGTCACCTACCAGAGCGCCGACGGCACGCAGAGCCATCTCTCCGCGGTCAACGCCGTGGTCGCCGGCGCGGGTGACCAGAGCCGCATCCACTGGGTCAGCCGCCCGGAGCTCGGGGAACGGCTGCCGGTGTCCAACACCAGCACCGAGAACCCCACGTCCGACGCCGCCGCGTGGATCCGCGCGGTCAACGAGCGGGCCACCCCCGTCCTGACGCCGAACAAGGAACACGAGTCGGTGCTCCGCGAGTTCTACGAGCTGGCCCCGGTCGCGATCCACCTCATCGGAGTCAACGGCCAGGTCATGCACGCCAACCCGACCGATGTCGCCCTCGTCGAGTACAGCGCCACGCCGGGCGAGTACGTCGGCCAGCACATCCGCAAGATCTACGAGGACCAGGGACTGCTGGACGACTTCCTCTCCCGCTGGGACGAAGACTCACCGATCATCAACTTCCGCGCCAACTTCGTCACCCGGGACGGCGCCCCCAGGCCGGTGCTGATCTTCTCGACGGCACAGGCGGCCGGGGGCCACGTCTCCAACACCCGCTGCTTCGTCTTCAACGACCCGGAGCCGCAGCGCGAGCGCGACACCGTCAGCGCCTTCGGCTGGCCGGCCTGACCTCCCGGCGGGAGGGAGCCCGGACCCGTCCCGGGCTCCCTCCCGCACCACTCCGACCCGACCCTTCCTGGGGGTGACCGTGTCCAAGGTGCTCGTGATCTCGGGAAGCCCCTCCCCGACATCCAAGACCGAACTCGTCGGCGACTACGTGGCGCGTCGACTGGCCGAGAACGAATGGCACGCCGGCCATCTGAAAGTGCGAACCCTCCCCGCCGAACCGCTGCTCCGCGCGGACACCGCACATCCGCGGATCGCCACGGCCCTGGACCAGGTCGCCCGGGCCGACGGCATCGTGTTGGCCACACCGACGTACAAGGCGAGCTTCTCCGGACTGCTGAAGACCTTCCTCGACCTGCTGCCCCAGCACGGCTTCACGCACAAGGTCGTACTACCACTGGCCACCGGCGGCAGCACCGCGCACGTGCTCGTACTCGACTACGCACTGCGCCCCGTGGTCCACTCGCTCGGCGCCCGGCATGTCGTACAGAGCTTCTTCCTCCTCGACACGCACATGACCCGGGACGACGACGGCCCGCACATCCGGTCCCAGAGCACCGGAATGCTGGACGACGTCATCGAACAGTTCCGCAAAGCCCTGGTCGCCCCGTTCTGAGGGGCCCGCCGAGCCCGGCCGCCCCGACACCACGGCACCCCGCCCCCGCCCCGGACACCGCCGTCCCGGTCCCACGTCACCCAGGTCTGCGTCCGACCCGTCGGCGCAGTCGAGGTATTCACACCATGGCTGAGAAGATTCTCAAGGGCACCTGGCTGACCGGCTGGGACCCCGAAGACGAGGACGCCTGGCGTCGAAGCGGTCACCAGGTGGCCCGGCGCAACCTCGCCCTGTCCATCCTCTGCGAGCACATCAGCTTCTCGGTATGGACCCTGTGGTCCGTCCTCGTACTCTTCATGACCCCGGAGATCGGGCTGGCCTTCGACCCCGGTGAGAAGTTCCTGCTGGTGGCCACCCCCACCGTCGTGGGTGCACTGCTGCGCCTGCCCTACAGCCACGCGGTCACCCGCTTCGGCGGACGCAACTGGACCGTGTTCGCGCTGCTCCTGCTGCTCGTCCCCACCCTGCTCGCCCTCTACTTCATCCGGCAACCCGGCACACCCCTGTGGGTGTTCCTGCTCATCGGCGCCCTGGGCGGCGTGGGCGGCGGGAACTTCGCCTCGTCCATGACGAACATCACCGCCTTCTTCCCGCAGCGTCACCAGGGCTGGGCCCTGGGACTCAACGCCGGAGGCGGCAACCTCGGCGTCGCCGCGGTCCAGCTGCTCGGCCTCGCCGTGATCCACACCGCCGGGCGCGACCACCCGGAGTACGTCGCGGCGGTCTACCTGCCGCTCATCCTCCTCGCGGCAGCCCTGGCGGCACGGCTGATGGACAACGTCGACGCCGTACGCACCGTCCCCGGCGCCCAGCGCGAGGCCGTGCGCCGCGCGGACACCTGGTGGATCTCCCTGCTCTACGTCGGCACGTTCGGGTCCTTCATCGGCTTCGGTTTCGCCTTCGGACTCGTCCTGCAGAACGAGTTCGGCGCCTCACCCGTGCAGGCGATGGGGTACACCTTCCTCGGGCCGCTCCTCGGCTCCCTCTCCCGGCCCGTCGGCGGCCGGCTCGCCGACCGGCTGGGCGGGGCACGCGTGACCCTGTGGACCTTCCTCGCCATGGGCACCGGCACCCTGGTGCTGATCATCGCGGCCCGCACCGGCTCCTTCGGACTGTTCGTGGCCGGATTCAGCGCCCTGTTCCTGCTCAGCGGACTCGGCAACGGCTCCGCGTACAAGATGATCCCGGCCGTCTTCGCACGGCGAGCGGAGAACGAGGTGACCAGCGGCCACGACGCCACGCAAGCCTTCGCCCGGGCCCGCCGGCTGTCCGGTGCGGCCATCGCCGTCGCCGGCGCCGTCGGCGCACTCGGCGGCGCGGCCATCAACCTGGCGTTCAAGGCGTCCTACGCGGACGGCTCCGGCTCCGGGACACCCGCCTTCCTCACCTTCCTCGGCTACTACGCCATGTGCGTCCTGATCATCCGGTTCGTCTACCTCAGGCGGACCCCGACGCGCGCCACCGCACCCGGAGACGTACGGGAGGCCAGCCGTGCCTAGCCCGCCGCCCACCCCGACGACCGAGACGCACTGCCCCTACTGCGCCCTGCAGTGCGGCACCCGGCTCACCGGCGACCGCGCCGCGGCGGTGACGGTCGAACCCGCCGACTTCCCGGTCAACCGCGGCCGGCTGTGCCACAAGGGCTGGACCGCGCCCGAGGTCCTCGCGGCCACCGACCGACTGCGCACACCGTGGGTGCGAGGCCGCGACGGCCGGCTCCTGACCGCGTCCTGGGACAGTGCGCTGGACACCGTCGCGGAGGGCCTGGACCGCATACGGACCCGGCACGGAGCCGACGCGCTGGCCGTCTTCGGCGGCGGCGGCCTCACCAACGAGAAGGCGTACCTCCTCGGCAAGTTCGCCCGCCTGGCACTGGGCACGAGCAACATCGACTACAACGGCCGGTTCTGCATGTCCTCCGCCGCCGCCGCCGGGAACGACGCCTTCGGCGTGGACCGCGGGCTGCCCTTCCCCGTCACGGATCTCGCCAGGGCACGGACGGTGCTCCTCGCCGGAGCCAACGTCGCCGAGACCATGCCCCCGCTCATGCAGCACCTGGACAAGGCCCGGCTGATCGCCGTGGACCCGCGGTACAGCGCCACCGCCCGCCGCGCCACCGTGCACCTGCAACCCGCGCCCGGCACCGACCTCGCCCTCGCACTCGGGCTGCTGCACCTCGCCGCCACCGAGGGACTCGTCGACAAGGCGTACGTCGGCCGACGCACCAGCGGCTTCGAGACGGCGATGAGCCGTGCCGCCGACTGGTGGCCCGAGCGTGTCGAGGCCGTCACCGGCGTACCCGTGCAGACACAGCGCACCGCCGTCCACCTGCTCGCCGACAGCCCCGACACCTACATCCTCACCGGCCGCGGCGTCGAGCAGCACCGGCAGGGCACGGCCACCTCGGCCGCGTTCATCAACCTCGCGCTCGCCCTGGGCCTGCCCGGCACCCCGCGCGGCGGGTACGGCTGCCTGACCGGCCAGGGCAACGGCCAGGGCGGACGCGAGCACGGGCAGAAGTCCGACCAGCTGCCCGGCTACCGCTCGCTGACCGATCCCGCGGACCGCGCCCACGTCGCCGGCGTCTGGGGGGTACCGCCCGGACGGCTGCCCGGCCCCGGAAGACGCGCCTACGAACTGCTCGACGCGCTCGGCGAGGACCACGGGCCCCGGGCACTGCTCGTGGTGGGCTCCAACCCCGTCGTCTCCGCACCCCACTCCGCGCACGTCACCGGACGCCTGGCCGCGCTCGACCTGCTGGTCGTGGCCGACTTCGTCCCCTCCGAGACGGCGCGCATGGCGGACGTCGTCCTCCCGGTGACCCAGTGGGCCGAGGAGGAGGGCACCCTGACCAACCTGGAAGGCCGAGTCCTGCGCCGCCGCGCCCTGCTCAGCCCCCCTCCGCTGGTCCGCAGCGACCTGGACGTCCTCCACGACATCGCCGTACGACTCGGTGAACCGGCCGAGCGCTATCCGACCGAGCCACGAGAGGTCTTCGAGGAACTGCGAGCCGCGTCCCGGGGCGGGCGCGCGGACTACTCCGGCATCACCTACGACCGCCTGGACGCCGGGGAGGCCCTGCACTGGCCCTGCCCGGACACCGAACACCCGGGTACCCCCCGGCTGTTCCTGGACCGGTTCGCCCACCCCGACGGCCGTGCCCGCTTCGCCGACGTCGAGCACGACGGCCCCGCCGAGGACACCAGCGCCCGCTACCCGGTCCACGCCACCACCGGCCGCATCCTCGCCCACTACCAGTCCGGCGCCCAGACCCGGCGCGTCACGGAACTCTCCGCGACCGCACCCGAGCCGTTCGTCGAGGTCCACCCGGACACGGCGGCCCGCTTCGGCCTGGCCGACCAGGAGCTCGCTCGCGTCACCTCGCCACGAGGTGGCATGATCGCCCGGGTCCGGCTCGATCCCACCATCCGCCCGGACACCGTGTTCGTCCCGTTCCACTTCACCGGGGACGGCCGCGCCAACCTGTTCACCCACCCCGCCCTGGACCCGCGCAGCGGCATGCCCGAATTCAAGGTCAGCGCCGTCCGACTCGACCCCCTGCCGGAGTGACGACGTGAGCGACGTCCTCGTCATCGGATACGGCTCCGCCACCCACCAGCTGCTGCGCAGGCTGCGGCACCACGGCCACTCGGGCACCGTCACCGTGCTGTCGGCCGAACACCGCCCGCTCCCCAACCGGCCGCTGCTGACCACGGTACTGGCGGGCCGGCTCGACCCCCGCGTGCTGCGCCCGGCTCCCGCACCCGGTGCCCGTGTGCTGACCGGCGCGGTCGCCACCGCCATCGACCCCGCGGCCCGCGTCGTGCACGCCCGCCACGGGGACACCGTCACCGCCCACCCGTACGACGTCCTCGTCCTGGCCACGGGCGCCCGCCCCGTGATCCCCGCCATCTCCACCACCATGGGCCGGGACGGAACGCTCCCGCCCGGTGTCACCACACTGCGCCGGGCCGCCGACTGCGACCGGATCCGGGGTGAGCGTGCCGTGGTACTCGGCGGCGGCCCGCTGGGAGTCGAGACGGCGAGCGCGCTGGCCGCGCGCGGCACCGCGACCACGCTGGTCTGCGCCGGCCCCCACCCGCTGCACGACCGCCTCGGTGACACCTGCGCGGGGCTGCTCACCGAGCGGCTCCGGGCCGCCGGGGTCACCGTCCTCGGCGGACGCACCGTCGTACGACGTGAACCGGGCCGCGTGGTGCTGGACGACGGCACCGAGGCGGCGGCCGACAGTCTCGTGCTGTGCACCGGCGTGGAACCCGAGGTCGGCCTCGCCCGTGCCGCCGGGATCAGGGTGCACCACGGGATCGTCGTGGACGACGCGCTGCGCACCAGCGACAGCCGCGTCCACGCCATAGGGGACTGCGCCGAGCACGCGGGGCGGGCGGTGGCCGGCCACGAGTCCGCGCTCGCACAGGCGGACACGCTCGCCGCGGTGCTGACGGGCCGTGCGACGGCGCACCCGCCCGCCCCCGCCATCCTGCGCCTGCGCACCCATGCCGTGGACGTCGCCTGCGTCGGTCCGCTCGCCGCGTTCGGACGGCACGGCATCCGGACCGTCGGACTGTTCGACCCGGCGGGCGGCCGCTACGCCCGCCTGGCGCTGGACGGCGACCGCATCGCCGCCGCCGTCCTGCTCGGCTTGCCGGAAGCGATCGCCACCATCGGTCACCTGTACCGGCGCGGACTGCCGGTACCCTCCGACCGGCCGGGCCTCCTGCTGGGCATCCGGCCGCAGCCCGGCCCGGCGGCGGCTGCCGACCCGGCCGACGCCGTGGTCTGCCTGTGCAACCACGTCTCCCGGCGGCAACTGGCCGACGCCTGGGAGCTGGGCGCCCGGACGGCGCCCGAGCTGGCCCGGGCCACCCGCGCGACCACGGGCTGCGGCAGCTGCGTGACGCGGGTGGAGCGGCTGTGCGCGGACCTGGCCGACGCGGCGGAACGGAAACTGGAGCCGACGCCATGACCTCCACCCTGATCGTGATCGGACACGGCATGGTCGGCCACCGGCTCGTGGACACGCTCCGCGCGCTGGACCGGACCCGGCGGTGGCGGGTGATCGTACTGGGTGAGGAAGGGGAGCCGGCCTACGACCGCGTGCGACTCTCCGCCTACCTGGGGTGCCGCAGCCGGGCACGACTCAGCCTCGCCAGCCGTGAGTTCCTCACCGATCCGCGGATCGAGGTGCGCCCGGGAGTGGCGGCCGTCCATGTCGACCGCAGGGCCCGCACGGTACGGACGGCCGACGGCGACGTGATCGGATACGACGCGCTGGTGCTGGCCACCGGCTCGCGTCCCTTCGTCCCGCCCGTGCCCGGCCGCGACCTCGGCAACTGCTTCGTCCAGCGGACCCTGGACGACGCGGACGCCCTACGCGCCGCGGTCCGGCCGGGGCGGCCCGCGGTCGTCGTCGGCGGTGGCCTCCTGGGACTGGAGGCGGCACAGGGCGTGCAGTTGCTGGGGATGCGGCCCCACCTCGTCGAGGCCGCGCCGCACCTGATGCCGGCACAGCTCGACGCCGAGGCCGCCCACGTCCTGCGGGACGGCGCCGCCCGCCTGGGCATGGGACTGCACTGCGGGACCACGGTCGCGTCCGTGGACGCCGGAGCGGACGGCACGGTGCGGTCCGTCACCCTCGGCGACGGCACCGTGCTCGACGCCGAACTGGTCGTCTTCGCCGCCGGGGTCCGCCCCCGGGACGACTTGTCGATCGACCCCGCCCTGCGGCTCGGCGACCGCGGGGGATTCCTCACCGACGCCCTCTGCCGGACCGCGGACGACCGCATCTGGGCGGTGGGGGAGTGCGCGGCCCTGCTCGGTCGATGCCACGGCCTGGTCGCACCCGGCTACCGGATGGCGGAAAGCGTGGCACGTCAGCTGACCGGCCATCCCACGGAGCCGCCCGGCGACATGGACACCTCCACCGAGCTGAAACTGCTCGGCGTCCACGTGGCGACGTTCGGAAGCACTTCGGGGGAGGCGGGCACCGCCGCGGAGATGACGTTCCGGGAAGGAACGTCCCGTTACGCCAAGGTCTTCCTGCGCCCGGACACAGGAACCCTGCTCGGTGGCATCCTCGCGGGCGAGACCGGCTCCCGGGCCGACCTGGCCGCACTGGTCGGCCGGCCACCGACCCCCGACCTGGAGCGCGTGCTGTTCCCCGACCCGCCGCTCCCGTAACCGGTCCGACCGGCGCGGCTCACGGTTCCGACACCCACCACCGTCCCGTCCCGGCGTCTCGGCCGGGAAGTGTCACCGTGTCAGTTCGGTGGCCAGGAGATCCATCAGGAGGCCGTCGTGCCAGGTGCCGTCCTGGCCGCGCTCGTACTGCCGCATGATGCCGACCGGCCGGAACCCGACCTTCTCGTAGCAGCGGATCGCCGCGGCGTTGTCGGCGGCCGGGTCGATGACGAGGCGGTGGTAGCCGTGATCGTCGACGAGGTGGCGGGCCAGTGTGCGTACGGCGTCGGTGCCCAGTCCGCTGCCGTGCACGGCCGGATCGAGGAAGATGTCGATACCGGCGTGCCGGTAGTCGGGCTCCTCCTCGGAGTACCACTGGATCATCCCGACGATCCGCTGCTGGTGGTGGACCGTCAGACAGTTGCAGTCGGGGTCT
Organism: Streptomyces sp. SID486; assembly: GCF_009865385.1. Taxonomy (GTDB): domain Bacteria; phylum Actinomycetota; class Actinomycetes; order Streptomycetales; family Streptomycetaceae; genus Streptomyces. The sequence continues at coordinate 23,903 of NZ_WWJT01000190.1, forward strand.
TCGAGGTCGGCGGCGATGTCGGCCCCGAGATCGTCTCCGCCCCTCCAGCGGGCGCGTACCTCGTCGGTGGCCCGGATGAGCGCCAGGGCGGGGACGTCCTCGGCGCGGGTGGGGCGGATGACGACGAGGGCCCCCTGCAGCACGGTCATGACCCGCGCACACTACGGGACGGGGTTCCGGCCGCGCGCGCCGGTGGCGGTGCGGAGGTCGGTGGCGGTGCGGAGTTCGGCGGTGAACTGGGCGCCGGCCAGGAGGGCGAGGTTGGACAGCCACAGCCAGATGAGGAAGACGACGATGCCGGCGAGGGAGCCGTACAGGTGGCTGTAGGTGCTCAGCTGGGAGGTGTAGAGGGCGAAGCCGGCGGAGACGGTCAGCCACAGGGCGGCGGCCAGGACACCGCCGGGCAGGCTGTGACGGCGTCCACGTGCCGGGGCGGGCCCGGTGTGGAAGACGACGACGACGAGCAGGGCCACCAGGCACAGCAGCAGCGGCCAGCGGGCCAGGTCCCAGATCGCGGGCACGATGCCGCCCAGGTGCAGCAGGCGGCCGAGCGTCTGGGCGATCGGGCCACTCAGCAGCAGCAGGAGGGCGCTCATGACGAGGAGAGCGAGCAGCGCCAGCGCGGTGGCCAGGATGCGGTGGGCCTTGCGCCAGGGCGAGCGCTGGTCGGGCAGGCGGTGCATACGGTGCAGGGCACGACGGAAGACGGCGAGGTAGCTGCAGGCCGACCACAGGGCGCTGCCCGCGCCCGCTGCCAGTATCGACAGGGTGGCGGTGTGCGGGGTGAGCACGCGGGCGAGCAGGTCGTGGAGTTCGGCTCCCGACTGGCCGGGGGCGTAGTGGGTCACCTGCGCGATGAACTCCTCGGCGGTGCCTGGACTGATGAGTCCGAAGGCGAGAACGGTGACGAGCAGCGTCGGCAGCACGGTCAGGATGGCGTAGTAGGTCAGGGCAGCCGCGTAGTCGGTGATGTCGTCGTCCCACATCGCCACCGGGGTTCGGCGCAGGGCGGCCCACCAGGTCCGGTCGGCGTGGCCCGTCCGGCGGGCCGAGATCTTCTGCAGGTCAGCGGACATGCGACATCCCGTGGGTGCGGCTGGTGGGGCGCCTGCGCGTACGAAGGGTGCTCGGAGCGATCGCCCGGTCGGCTTTCCACCGGGCGGGCAGCTCCCCGGCGGACCGGGTGCGGGTGGATGCCGGCCACACCCCGCCGAACAGCAGGATCAGGTCGATCGCCGGCGAAGCGGCGCGGTCGGAGGCCGTACGGTACTCGGTCACACCTCTCACCTTCCCTGCGAACACGGGTCTGTGCCTCCGGGCCGGATCGCGCGGGCGGAGTGCCGGGGCGCCGCCAGCAGGTCCTTGCAGCGGTGCCGGGGAAGCCGGTCGTTCCGGCGGTGCCGGGTGCACGCCGTGGAAAGGACATGTCGGTCGTTCCGGCGGTGCCGGGGACATGCCGTGGAAAGGACGCGTCGGTTGTTCCGGCGGTGCCGGGGACGTGCCGTGGAAAGGACATGTCGGTTGTTCCGGCGGTGCCGGGACACGCCGGTCGCCGTCGTTGCGGTGCGGGCCGGGGGCCGCTTCGTAGCATGACCCGATGATCGTGTCCGATGAGCAGGGTCACCAGCGGCACGGGCCACGCACGGCGAAGCAGACTCGTCGCCGGCTCGTTCTCGCACTGGCCGGGAGCCTGGTCGCGGTCGGGGTGCTCGTCGCCGGACTCGCATCGTGCGACGGCCGCGCGGGGTCCGGGCCGTGGCCCGCCGGTCCC